>CAYZVM010000040.1:0-32850 GCA_964481485.1 uncultured Saprospiraceae bacterium
GGCTTGGGGATATTGCCAGAATGCCCGATGCGCCAGAAGTTGGCCGCCGTCCTCCTCTCTGTCCACGGAGGGCAAATCGAGAAGCAGGTGTTGCAACCCAATTTCGGCCAAATATTCGGCGGCCTCGTGGTGAAGATATGGCGGGTTGGCACCGGAATAATTGGTGCACAGTTTCAAATCGTCATTCGGCAAAGTCCTGATAATGAGCGCTTCGGCCTCGTTTTTTGAAAAAACCGTTTCTATTTGATTTTTGAAAATAACGCGGTCGCCGTCGTCGGTTTTTTGCGGAAAAATGCTCACGAGTTTTGCCCAAAAATGGGATTCGAGCAAACAGTCGCGCAGCACATACCGTTCTTGGGCGATGTGGCCGACGCACTCGGTGTGGGTACCGTTGCCGTGCGGGTTGAAACGGACATTGAAAAAATTGACCGGCCCGCCCTGTGCCGTGCTGCCGACGAAACTGCCTGCTACGACGGGCCAATATTCCACCGGCGGGGCATAAAAACAGTTGACATTCTCTAAACCTTCGCGCAGCAAAATGGACAGGTCAATTGGCTGTGAAAGGTCGGCGCGGAAGGTTTGATTTTGGCGAGTGAAAGTGATTTGCATGGATGGCGGCGTTTCATTTTTTTCGCCGAAAAGGTAATCACCCACAGTCTTTCCCGGCTTTTTGAATCAAATATTCCACACACAAACCTGCCGTTGGCCGAGGTAAGACATCATTTGACTTTTATTGACTTGCCTGCTATTCCCATGCAACGCGATTTGTCCCTTACTTTTGCTTGAAAATTTCACCCATATTGAGATACTTCAAGTTTTCAAAACTTGGGATATCTTGGAAACTTACACCATATCGTCACTCATGAAAAGTCTCCTCACGTCTCTCACCCTCTCCCTTTTCCTCACCTCCTCACTTTCCGCTCAAGGCATCGAGTTTTTCCACGGCACGTGGGCCGAGGCACAGGAAAAAGCCAAAGCTGAAGAAAAACTCATTTTCGTGGATGCCTATGCTGTGTGGTGTGGCCCCTGCAAGCGCATGGCAGCCAGCGTGTTCCCACAGGAATCGGTCGGCTCTTTTTTCAACGCCAACTTCATCAACCTTAAGATTGACATGGAAAAGGCGGAAAACGCCGAGTTTGCCGGAAAATATCCCGTGAGCGCCTACCCGACCTTGATGTTTCTGGACGGCTCTGGCAAAGTGGTGCAAAAAGCCGTCGGTGCAAAAAACGCTGAACAACTCCTCGAATTTGCCCAAAAAGTGCTGGGCCGAGCCGATAAATCCGCCGACTACGAAAAGCAATACGCCGAAGGCGAGCGCGACCCGAAGTTCTTGCTCGACTATGTGCGCGCCCTCAATGCCGCTGGCAAACCTTCGCTCAAAATCACCAACGAATACCTCGGCACACAACAAGATTTGACTACCGAATTGAACCTGAACTTTTTATATGAAGGCACCGTGGAAGCCGACAGCCGTGTGTTCGATTTGTTGGTGAAAAACCAATCGAAAGCCGTCGCCTTGCTCGGCGAGGAAAAAGTGAGCGCCCGCATCGAGAAGGCTTGCAAAAAGACGGTGAAAAAAGCAATCGAGTTCAAAAGCGAGACACTGCTGGCAGAAGCCAAAACCAAAATGAAATCTGCGCTGCCAGCCAAAGCCAACGCCTTCAATTATGAGGCCGACATGAGTTACTATGCGGCCACGAAAGATGCCAAAAACTACCTAAAAGCCGCCCAAGCCTTCCAAAAAGGCGAAATCAAAAACAACTCTGCCCAACTGCACGACCTCGTCATCGGCCTCCTCCGCACTTTCCCGGATGACACCAAAACGATAGACCAAGCCGAAAAATGGGCCAAAACTGCTGCCGAAAATGGCGGCCTTCCAGAATACTATCTCACATTGGCGGAGGTTTACAAACGCCAAGGGGACAAGGCAAAAGCCAAAACTACCGCCGAAAAAGCCCGCAAAGCTATCGGTGAAAAAGACGAGAAAAACATGGGCGGGAAAATTGACTATTTCCTGCGGACGCTGGAAGGGTAGAATCTTGAGTGGTTATAGTCGGTTTAGGGTGGTTTAGAAAGTTTAGATGGTTTAGAGAGGTTTAGAGGTATGATTTTCAGTTGATTGCACACCCTTTGTTCAAAACCACTATGCGTTGGCTATATCGCATTATGAGCAGTCGTGCCACTCTGAGCGAAGCGGAGAATCTGTCAAAGCCCTCTCGCAGGGCAACTTATTCGAATTCTTCGCTTCGCTCAAAATGACACACCTTCATCTTTCAATTTACACTACAAAAAAGCCTCGCCAGTATTGCACAGGCGAGGCCGCTTTCTCCGAAAAACCAAATCAAACTTTCATTCTTTTTATATCGGTTATTAGCTGCTGATTCAGTTATTGGCAACAAGTCTATTTGAATCGCACCAATAACTGACAACTGCAAAGCAGTTTAATTTCTTCCCGATTTGATGCGCGAGTTCACGTCTTCTGTGCCCGTTTTCCGCTGACGCGCACCTTTGATGTTTTTGTTGCCGAATTTATAGTCCACGTTCAGTCGAACAGTCTGGCTTTCCCATGTGCCGCGACCGGTCATGTAGAGGCCCGGCGTGAAGTCGTTGACGCTTTTCCACCCAGCTGTGCCCAATATGTCGCCCATGGTAAGGCTGATGGTGCCGTCGCCGTCGAAAATTTGCTTGCGCACGCCCACGTCCATCGCGCCCATAGCCTTGCTGCGGAAAGTAGCCTGCCAGATGGTGGGGCTGTTGAACCAACCGGACACTTGGAACGACCAACCTTTCGGGAGTCGGAAGGTGTGTTCGTTGTAGAGGTTGAGGGATTTGAACGACTCGCTGTATGTGTAGCCCTCGCGGAAATTGGCATCGAACGAACTGATAAAGCCCGTAACACTCAGGTAACTTTCCCACCATTTGGCGATAGGCAGCGGTGTGCCGATGCTGAGCGACCAGTTGTCCTGCGAGGCGATGTTGCCATTGCGGAGAAACGACGCGCCAGCGGACGCCGTGTCAATGTATTCGGTGAATACGTCGTTGGTGTGGCTATAGCCGAGTGTGGTATTGATGAAGCCCATGAATGTGTGCGTCAGTTCCACGCTGTTCGTGAATTGGGGGCGCAAGAAGGGGTTGCCTTTGCGGTAGGTCAATTCGTCCAGTTTATCCTCAAAAGGGTTGAGGTCGCGGTAACTGGGGCGGTCAATGCGGCGGCTGTAAGTGAGGTTAAACTGGTTTTTGTCATTCAACGAATAAGTGATGGCCGCGCTGGGAAACCAGCTGAGGTAGTCGTTGCTGACCATTTCGTCGCCGTTGGGTTTTTCGCTGGTGAGTTCGCCTTCCCAATTGGTGTATTCGGCGCGGATACCTGCTTGGAAACCCCATTTTTTCACTTGCGCGTTGTAGTTCAAGTAGCCAGCGTTCACCATTTCGTCATACTCGAACTGGTTGCTGCGATTGATGTCGAGTACCGGCACCTCGTTGATGACTTTGAAAAAGTCGAAGGTGTTGTCCGTTTTCACATGGTTCATTTTGAAGCCCACGCCGAGTTTGCCTTTCAGGAAAGGCTGCTCATAATCAGCTTTTATGATGACCATGTCAATGTTGGTCGGGGTGTTGTTGCGGTAAATATTTCTGGAAAGTTCTTCTTGCTCCGTCGGGTCTTTGTAAAAGTTGGGCTGGTACGAATCGGCGCGGTAGCGGTAGTAGCCACGGTTGGCATCCAAAGTCAGTTCGCGACCGCTCGTGTCGGCGAATCGATAGTTGATATTGAAGTTGAGGTTGTTGCGGTTTTGAGGTTGGTAGTTACCCGCCACCAGCACCGAGTCAATTTTTTCAGGTGTTGCAAAACTGGAAATCTCGGTGCGGGCATCATTGCTCCAAGGGCCGTGGGCATGGCGGCCATCCACGATAAAACCGACCGTATGCTTGGTGCCGAGGAAAAAGTCCGAGCCGAATTTGAAGTTGTGGTTATTGTTGTTGTCCTTCATTTTGCCCGCTTGGTCAAAACGCCGGGTGATGCCTTCTCCCGCGTCCACTATTTGGTCGCCGTTGACATCTCGAGACTCAAACTGTTCACGCAGGAGATATATCTCATTGTGCCAGTTGCCAAAGTGGTTGTTGTAATTGCCAAACACATTGACCCATTGGTTGCGGTGGTTGAAAGAAACCCTGCCGCCGCCTTTCAAGTCTTCGCCATAAACAGCTTCGCCGCCGATGGAGCCGTTGGTGCCAATAGCCTTGTTCTTGCGTGTTTTAAAGTTGATGATGCCCGCGTTGCCCGAAGCGTCGTACTTGGCGGAGGGGTTGGTAATCATCTCGATAGCGGCGATATCTTCAGCACGCATCCCTTTGAGCAAGTTGGCGAGGTCTTTCGAGTCCATCGGCACGTCACGCCCATCTATCTGAAAACGGACGCTGTTTTTGCCTTTCAGCATGATGTTGTCATTGTTGTCCACCACCACGCCGGGCGCTTTGCGCAAAAGTTCCAATGCGTTCTGTCCCTGCGAGTTGATGTTGCCCTCCACATTGAGTACGGTCTTATCGGCTTTCACTTCCACGAGTGGGCGGCGGGCGACGACGGTGACGAGGTTTATCTCAGTAGTTGATTCCGCAAGGGTGATTTTTTCGAGCGTTTTGTCGCCGCCCGTGTAGTCGAACACCGGGGCGACACCTTTGCCCATACCGACCAAATTGGCATTGATGAAATATCGCCCGACGGGAATGTTTTCAAACTCGTATTTGCCGTCAGCACCAGTAATGGCGCCTTTCACGAGGGCGGAGTCGGCGGCATTGTAAAGCACTACGGTGGCAAATTCGACGGGTTTCCCGTCAGGCTGTGTCACCAAGCCACTGATTTTTTCGGCGTTGAGATTGAAGGCCGTGCAAAGCACAGCAATAGCAAACAAGAAGGCTTTCATCGCTTAATTTTTAGTTGTAACTGATTTGGCTTGCCCGCCTACATCTTCCGAAGGCGGATGCATTTGTTTTTGTCTGATGTAGCAGTTCGTTTTCTTCGGCGCTTCAAGGGGCAAAACAAAGGTGAGTTAAAACAGTATTATGCAAAACAAAGAACCTACCAATGAAACACTCCTTTCTATCAATAATGACTTTGACACGACGAAGCAGAAACGGGTTGCAATGGGAACAGGAAAAAAATTGGGGAAAGGAAAACTCCCGCGAGGTTTTCAAAATAGGGGTGCACCAAAGACAGGGGCAGAGACAAAAAGGTTACAGCCAGGCTGCGTGGGCGACTGTTAAAATGCGGGCAGGATAGACGAACGGCGGGGTTTTGGCAGACGAAAAGGAGGGGGATCTGGAGGAATGGTTTTTTGGGGAATCCTCTACTTTTTCTGAAGCACGTACCAGAAATAAACCAAACTGCCCGAGCGCAAATCTTTGTCAATCTGCGAACCTTTCACGCCACCGAATTCCTCAAAGAATTTGACATAGCGGGCGGGTATTTGCTTGCGGATGCGGGCGCGTTTTGTGTCATCTTCGAGCGCGATTGCTTTCACTACATTTTCAGAAATCACCTTTTGAGAAACGAGTTTGAGACCACTGTCAAGTAAGGTTTGCTCGAACCCTGCGAGGTTTTTCGGGTCGCGCATATCGGTGATAACAAAGTAACCGCCGGGGCGCAACACCCGTTTTACCTCAGCAAAAAAATTGGCGACAGAGCCATAAGCATGGCTCGATTCGACATTGATGACTACGTCGAACTGTTCATTTTCAAAAGGAAGTTTTTCGGCATTGCCCGTCACAAAGCGCAGGTTGGGGCTGACGTGGCGCTTACTGGCAAACGCTACTGCTTGGTCGGCGATGTCCATGCCCGTAATTTCTTTCGGTTTCAAATAACGGGCGATGTAGGAAGCACCACCGCCGCGCCCACTGCCGACTTCGAGCATCGTTTTTCCCTCAATATCAGTTTGTGTTGCCAAAAAATGATAAAGTTGGAGCGGATAGCGGTCTGGTTCGTCGGTCTCCGAAAGTTTGGGCCGGACAGCCGAATCGTCCGGCTCGAAGCCGTAATTCATGAATACCCAGTCGTTGTTGGGAAACCTTTTGGCGAGGTGGTTGTATATGGGTTTCCAAGCAGTGCGGCGAAACCACGAGTATTCCGTCAGTTCCAGAAAAATTTTTGCGAGCATAAAAAGGGAGGTAGTGTTTGAAAAACGGCACAAGGACGGGAATTTGCAGCGGTTCCAAACGCAAAAGATTTTCAAACGTGTGGCCGCTGCCGAACCCTCGCGTCTAACTGCCGTTTCATCGGCGTTCCGTACCTTTGCTGCGAAACTTGCACGGCGTTTTCTCCTAATGTTATCCTTCTTTCCTCTTCAATGAGCGACTTAATACAACATGAGTGCGGCATCGCAGTAGTGCGATTGCGCAAACCACTCGAATTTTACCACAAAAAGTACGGCACGCCTTTCTATGGCTTGCAAAAACTGCAACTCTTGATGCAGAAAATGCGCAACCGGGGTCAAGACGGCGCAGGCATCGCCACCATCAAACTCAACCCCGCACCCGGCACGCGCTACATCAGCCGCAAACGCTCCAACGCGACCAACTACCTCGACGACCTTTTCCAAATGGTATGGGCGCGGCTGAACGCCGTCACTCCCGAGCAACTCAACGACCCCATCTGGCTCAAATCCAATATGCCCTATATGGGCGAGGTGCTGATGGGGCATCTCCGCTACGGCACCCACGGCGACAATAGCATCGAACGCGTGCACCCTTTTCACCGGCAAAACAACTGGATAGCCCGCAACCTGCTATTGGCTGGCAATTTCAACATGACCAACGTGGATGAGCTGTTTCAAGAACTTATTGACCTCGGCCAGTACCCAAAAGAGCGGAGCGACACGGTGACTGTTTTGGAAAAAATAGGCCACTTTCTGGACGACGAGGTGCAGCGCCTACATACTTGGTTCAAACCCGACGGCTACACCAACCAAGACATCAATCACCTGATTTTCGACAATTTAGACATACAACGCCTACTGCGCCGAGCCACTAAAAAATTTGACGGTGGTTATGTGCTCGGCGGCTTGCTGGGCCACGGCGACGCATTCCTGATGCGTGACCCCAATGGCATCCGTCCGGCTTATTGGTACATGGACGACGAAATTGTGGTGGGCGCGTCGGAGCGGCCAGCCATCCAGTCGGTGTTCAATGTGCGATACAAGGAAGTGAAAGAACTCAAGCCCGGCCACGCGCTCATCATCAAATACAGCGGCCAGGCTGAAGAATTGCCGTTCGCTGAGCCGCGCGAAAAACGAGCCTGTTCGTTCGAGCGCATTTATTTCAGCCGGGGCAACGACCGCGAGATTTACCAAGAGCGCAAAAAACTCGGTGAACAACTTGCCCGCCCCATTTTAGAGGCTGTCAATTTTGATTTGAAAAACACCGTTTTCTCCTACATCCCCAACACTGCGGAAGCGGCCTTTTATGGTTTGGTGGAAGGTTTGGAAAAAGAAGTAAATGCTTGGAAGCAGGAGCAAATCCTGAAAGCAGGCAAAAAACTCACCCCCGAAAAACTCACCGAAATTCTCGCCGTGCGCCCCCGCGTGGAGAAACTCGTCCACAAAGACGAAAAGCAGCGCACTTTCATAGCCGACACCAAAGCCCGCAACAATATGGTCGGCTTCGTATATGACGTGACTTACGGCCTCGTGCAAGACGACAAAGACACGCTCGTGCTGCTCGACGACTCCATCGTGCGCGGCACCACCCTGCGCGACAGCATCGTGAGCATCACCGCCCGCCTCCGCCCCAAAAAAATCATCGTGCTCAGCAGCGCCCCGCAGATTCGATTCCCCGACTGCTACGGGATTGATATGAGCAAAATGAAGGACTTCGCCGCGTTCCTTGCGCTGGTCGAACTGCTCAAAGAAACCAACCGCGAACACTTGCTCAAAGAAACCTACGACCGCTGCAAAGCATCCGAAAACTTGCCGGTGGAAATGGTGAAAAACGAGGCCATTGCGCTTTACGACCTCTTCGAATATTGCCAAATCAGCAAAAAAATCGCGGAAATCGTCACGCCCAAAAACATAAAACCCGAAGTGCAACTCATATTCCAACCCCTCGACGGGCTGCATACGGCTTGCCCAAACAACTCCGGCGATTGGTATTTTTCGGGCCGCTACCCCACTCCCGGCGGCAACCGGGTGGCGAACCGGGCGTTTATGAATTTTATAGAGAATAGCGATGCGCGGGCGTATTGAGTTCTGCAAAAACCACTAACTTGCAGTCAATTATGGACACTTCTGCCGCCACACTTCCTATCTTCCGCGTTGAGTTGCCGTTCGACGGCGACGTGCAAATCGTCCCTTCCCACAAATTCACCGATGCCCAATTCGAGATTTTTTGTCAAGAAAACCCCGAACTCCGCATCGAACTCGAACCAGATGGAACGCTTACCATTATGCCTCCTGCACATTTTGACTCCGGCCATTTTGAACTGACAATCGCCGGTGAACTGTACAAATTTACCCAAAAGCAAAAAAACGGCCTCGCTTTTGGCCCTTCTGGCGGCTTCAAACTTCCCGATGGCTCCACCCGCGCTGCCGATGCTGCTTGGGTTTCCACCGAACAAGTAGAGCGGCTCACACCAAAAGAGCGCAAAAGTTTTGCCCGCGTCGTGCCAGAATTTGTGGTGGAACTGCGCTCCGACACCGACCGGCTCGCCCATTTGAAAGGAAAAATGACCAATACTTGGATTGCAAACGGTGTCCGCTTGGCTTGGCTGATTGACCCTGTGGAACAAAAAGCCTACATCTATCGCGCCGACGGCAGCATTCAAATTGTGACGGATTTTTCTTCCAAATTGAGTGGAGAGGATGTGCTGCCGGGGTTCGAGTTTGACTTGAGTTTGCTGAAATAACCAGCCTAAACGAAGAGGGTATTAACTTTCTAAATCCTTCCCAATGTCCCCCCTGAAATATTTTCCTTCAAACTGCACCACCTTGGCGTTCCGCTTTGACTTGTGCACCGCCGCCTGAATATCTTTCCCAAAACTCGTCATGGCGATAACCCGCCCGCCGTTGGTGACGACAATACCGTTTTTTTCCGAAGTGCCCGCATGAAACACGATGCTGCCCTTCACCTTTTCCAAACCCGTGATAATTTCCCCTTTCTGATAGTCGCCCGGGTAACCTCCGCTCACGAGAAAAATGGCCGCCGCCGTCCGTTTATCGGTGCGGATTTTCACCCTGCCCAAAGTTCCTTTGGCGCAATTTCCAAACAAAAGTACGAGGTCGTTTTTCAGGCGCGGCAACACAACTTCGGTCTCCGGGTCGCCCATGCGGCAGTTGTATTCGATGACGAAAGGCTCGCCGTTTACCTTTATTAATCCAAAGAAAATGAAGCCTTTGTACGGGATTTTTTCCTTCTGCAAACCTTTCACCGTCGGGCGGATGATGCGCTCTTCCACTTTTTGCCACATCATTTCGTCCACAAACGGCACAGGGCTGATGGCGCCCATGCCGCCTGTGTTCGGCCCAGTGTCACCCTCGCCGATGCGTTTGTAATCTTTTGCTTCCGGCAGGATTTTGTAATTTTTGCCGTCGGTCAGTACGAAGACGCTGAACTCAATGCCGCTCAAAAATTCCTCTACGACGACGCGGTGACCGGCAGTGCCAAACTTGCCGCCCAACATTTCTTGGAATTCCTGCGCTGCTTCCGCATGACTTTGACATATCACGACGCCTTTTCCAGCCGCCAAACCATCGGCCTTCAGCACAATCGGGAGGTTGTGCTTTTTCAAATATTCCAAACCTTCCCCAACATTTTCACCCGTAAATTCCCGGTACGCAGCGGTCGGGATCTGGTGGCGCTGCATGAATTTTTTGCTCCATGCCTTCGAGCCTTCGAGTGTCGCACCGGCCTTCGAGGGGCCGATGACGGGGATGTTTTTCAATTTTTCATTTTCCTGAAAATAGTCCCAGATACCCCGCACGAGCGGTTCTTCAGGGCCAACGACGAGCATATCAATTTGATTTTCAATGCAAAACTGGCCAACAGCGGCAAAGTCGAGCGGGTTTATAGCCACGTTTTGGCCACAAGTGGAGGTGCCGGCGTTGCCGGGCGCGATGAAGAGTTGGGCGCAGCGTTTGCTTTTCGAGAGTTTCCAAGCGAAAGCGTGTTCGCGGCCACCGGAGCCGAGGAGGAGGATTCGGAGTTGGCTGTCGGTTGCTGGTTGTCGGTTGCTGGTTGTCGGCATCGTCAATTTCAAAATGAACGGGCGAAGGTAAACACGCGGATAAAATTTTGTTAAAAACGCTTCGTGATGCGGGCGAACTGCGTCATACTTGTGTCATTTGTGCTCGCAATTGTCACCACATGGAGCGTCTGCTTTCCATACTTTTTTCGGTCGTGTTACTTATGGCCACTGCTCCACCCAAGGTTGGGTCGAATTGCGCCTATTCGGGCGGCATTTGCATTTCCAAAGAAAGTAGCAATCCAGATTCTGGGGCATCTTGTTCAGCCGACCACAAGGGCGAAAGTGAAAAAAACGCCTCCTGCCCTGCCCCAATCTGTTGTGTTTCGGGGCCGTGCTGCTGCCTTTGTCTGGTGCCGGAGCAACCCGTTTTTCCCGTTGCGCCGTGGCCCGACGAGACGCACACAAATCCTTCTACACACCGGGTTTTTCTGCCGCAACAATCGGGGCTGTCTATATGGAAGCCGCCCGCCTTTTCAGTTTGAGTTTCCCGAAAGACATTGCAAGTCATTCTTTTTCAAAAACTTAAACTGAATTTTCACATCATGAAAAATAAAGTATTGGCGCTGAGCGCCGCCGTTCTGCTTTCCGCAGGTATCGCTTTTTCTTTTGCCAACACGTCCGGTGCAGATTGCTGCGCGACGGCTGCATCTTGCACATCGGCTACTGAGGCTTGCTGCGACTTGCCCTGCCCGCCTGATAGCTGCCCGATTCCGTGCTGCGAAAAGTGATGCCGTCGTAACGGCTTGAGAATGAGAAGGCGAGGGTCGGTGACCCTCGCCTTCGTTTTTTATGGCTGTAAAAAAGTACCTCTTCTTGTTTTTTTACTGCCCAAAAACGAACTGGACAATATTCGCCCCCATTTGCAAGGCTCGCTGGCGCATGTCGGGCGGGTCGTTGTGCACATCGTCCCAGCCGTCACCGAGGTCGGTCTCGAAATTGTAAAAACAAACCAGCCGGCCTTGCCAAAGCAGCCCAAAACCTTGTGCTGGTTTGCCGTCGTGCTCGTGGATTTTTGGCATCCCGTTTTTGAATTCGTATTTCTGGTGGTAAATGGGGTGGCTGAATGGCAATTCCACGAAGTCAAGTTCGGGGAACACTTTTTTCATGGCCGGTCGCACGAAAGGGTCGAGACCGTAGTCGTCGTTCAAAATAAGGAAGCCGCCGCCTTCAAGGTAAGCGCGGAGGTTGCGGGCCTCGATGTCGCTGAAAAGCATATTGCCATGACCGGTGGCGTACACGATGGGGTAGTTGAAAATGTCGGCACTGCCCGGCTCCACGGTGGCGTAGTCGGTAGCATCGAAGTTGGTTTTGAGGTTGTCGTTGCAAAACTTCGCCAGATTTTTGAGCGAGTTGACGTCGTTGTACCAGTCGCCGCCGCCGGAGTATTTGAGGAGGGCGAGTTTTAAAGTAGGCGCGAAATTTTTTTCGCTGCCCAAGGTATCGGAAATGGGAAATTTGGAGGCTGTCGCCAAGATAAAAGTGAGAGAGAGCAGTATGTAGCGCATTTGTTTGATTTCAGATTCCAAAAAGATTTTTCAATTTTGATTCCAATGACATTTGGGTCATAAGACCAACTAATAAAGCGAGGCACAACAAGAATGAAGATGTGACGCAAAGTTGGGAAAAATGTTGCACTCTTTAAAATGGCAACATTTTGTTTATATTTTTGCCTCAAAGGATATATTTCATTCTAAAATTGATATTTTTGCCTCTATCTAAACAGGGTTAACATGAAAGAAATAAGATTCATAGACTTGTTTGCGGGTATTGGAGGTTTGCGACTGGGGTTCGAACAAGCGTTTGAACAAATCGGCTTACGAACACATTGCGTGATGACTTCGGAGATAAAACCCCACGCAATCAAAGTGCTGCACCGCAATTTTGAACATGACTATTTCGTAGGCGACATTACAAAAATAAGGAATATCGAGATTCCTGATTTTGATTTTTTGCTTGGTGGATTCCCATGCCAGCCGTTTAGCGCGGGTGGCAAACGCCTCGGGTTCGTGGATACTCGTGGTACTTTGTTTTTTGAAATTGAACGGATTTTAGCCGAAAAAAAGCCATATGGGTTCATACTTGAAAATGTGGAAGGTTTGGTAAAGCATGATTTGGAAAACAAAAAAGACCGAATTGGACGCACTCTCCGAGTCATTCTGGGAAAACTTAGCGATCTCGGTTATGCGGTCAATTGGGCGGTGCTGAATGCCGAAGATTTTGGCCTACCACAGGTGCGTAAGCGTGTTTTTATTGTTGGCACCTTAGAAAATAAAATCAGTCTGCGGGACTTTGAGACTTCCCGTATGAAAGTAAAGGATATTCTCGAAAGAGGGCTATCGCCTATGCGCTCACGTTTCGCCGATAAGCTGCTGGAAATTTTTTCGATGACTGAGCTCTACGGCAAGTCCATCAAAGACAAACGCGGCGGCGGCAACAATATCCATAGCTGGGACATGGAGTTAAAAGGGGCAGTATCAGACGAGCAAAAAGTATTGCTCAACAAAATGTTCAAGGAGCGGCGCAAAAAGAAATGGGCAACCGAACATGGCATCGCTTGGATGGATGGAATGCCGCTCACGCTCACCCAAATCAGCACTTTCCACTCCTCTCCACACCTGAAAGAGATGCTTGATGACTTGGTGCAAAAAGGCTATCTCCGCTTTGAGTCGCCTAAAACACTCGTAGTAGAACAGACGATTTTTGGTGAGAAAACCTATCGTTTGGAGGACAAAACCAAAATGAAAGGCTATAACATCGTGTCAGGCAAATTGAGTTTTGAAATCAACAAAGTACTTGATCCCAACGACTCAGCACCAACTTTGGTTGCTACTGACATGGCCCGTCTTGTAGTGCCGGACGGGCAAGGCTTGCGGCGAATGACCCTTCGCGAAGGGCTGCGGCTATTTGGCTTCCCCGAATGGTTCGAGATGCCCGTTTCTGCAAAAGACGGGTTTGATTTACTCGGCAATACGGTAGCGGTGAATGTGGTTCGGGCGGTGGCGGAAAGGACAGCCGAGGCTTGCCTTCAAGAGTTCAGAGTGAGTGAGACGCCAGTGTGCGCCGCATAGTTTTTCAGCACTTTGTCGAGCCAGTGCGAGTTGTCGTAGCGTGTCACCGAATACTTGTATCGTGTTTCGTTCAGTGCAGCCAAAAAGGTTTCTTTCGACCCAAACGGCTTGAATTGTGACTTTTCAGAATACCAATTCACGGGACGGATGTTGTAAATAATCTTCTTCTTTTCTTGAACTTTCAAGGGATATGTAGAACTGCCGCCCGTCAGTTCCCATATCTTTTTCAGCCATACATTTACAATCGAAATCTCTGCGCCAGCCATCTGGTAAGCGATAACGAGGTAGTCTGAATCAAGACGATAGGCGTTCGTAAGAAGCGAGTTGCAGTAAGATTCAAAGTTGGCAAGGTCGAAACCAGGGCCACGTTCGTAGTCAAAAGTTTTGATTTCCAGCAACCCTTTTTTCTTGTCTTGCGTGTCAAGGAAAAGGTCAGGGAAGGTTTGAGAACTTGGGTTTTCTTCAAAGTCTATCTCTTCTTGTTTCATCCATGCCTTGAGCCATTCTTGCACCAAATTACCGACCGAATCTTTCGATACAATCTCGATGGAAAGGTCTTTGAGGGTAAATTTGATAACCCCTTTTTGCCCCACCAATCCATATTCTTTAGTCAATTTTTGAAAAATTTGTTCGGTCGTGAGTTTCATCGTGTGAGCGGGATTTTATTTGCACAAAGAAAAAGAAAAAAGCGTGCCGGAAACAGATGGCAAGGTTAGTTTGTAGTATTATCCGTACTCTCAAAACCCTGAATCGTCCACCCCATCCAAAAACTGCCGAATCTCGCCCACCACACTTTCCACACAGCCATCTTCAAATGGCGAGCGGAGGTCGGCCAATTGCACTAATTCGAGGAACGACTGGCTGCCGCCCGCTTTGCACAGGCGCACATAGTCGTGCCACGCGCGGATGTGGTTTTGGCGGTCTTTTGTCCAAAATTGGAACGCGCAGATTTGTGCCAGTGTGTAGTCAATGTAGTAGAACGGCGAGTTGAAAATATGGCTTTGTTTTTGCCAAAAACGCCCTGCTTCCAGATGGGCATTGCCCTCGTAGTCGCGGTGGGGCAAGTAGGTTTTTTCCAATTCGCGCCACGCGGCGTTGCGCTCGGCAGGCGTCATGTCGGGATTTTCGTAGATAATATGCTGAAACTCGTCCACCGCCACGCCATAGGGCAAAAACTGCACGGCCCCGCCGAGGTGCATATATTGGTACTTGTCCGTGTCGTCGCCGAAAAACAGGTGCATCCAAGGCCAAGTGAAAAACTCCATGCTCATGGAGTGGATTTCGGCGGCATCGCTCGTGGGCCATTGATATTCGTCGAACTCGAATTTGCCGCTGTTCCACACCTGAAAAGCATGGCCGGCCTCGTGGGTGAGCACGTCAATGTCGCCGCTGGTGCCATTGAAATTGGAAAAAATGAACGGCGCGCCAAACTTGCTCATGTAGGTACAATAGCCACCGGTGGCCTTGCCGTCGCGATTCACCAAATCCATGAGGTTGGCTTCTTGCATGAAACTGAAAAAACGGTCGGTATCGGGGCTGAGTTCGCGGTACATCTTGGCCGCGTTGGCCACGATTTCGGCGGGCGTGCCGATGGGTTTGGGGTTGCCAGAAGGGAACTTGTATTCCTCGTCGTAGTATTTCAATTTGTTGATGCCGAGCCTTTTGCGCTGGCGCTCGTAGAGTTCGGAGGCCAACGGCACAAGGATTTCGCGCACTTGTCGGCGGAAATTGGCGACCATTTCGGGGGTATAATCGGAGCGGCGCATACGGGCGTAACCGACCTCCACGAAATTGCGGTAACCCAGTTCGCGGGCGATGCGGTGTCGCACTTTCACCATTTTATCAAAAATAGTTTCCATCGCCTCGGCATTGGCGGCATAAAACTGCCATTTGGCTTCGGTGGCGCGGCGCCGAGTGTCGCGGTCGTCCGAGAGTTCGAGCGGGAGGATATTGCTGAGGTTGTACGTCTTGCCGTCGAATTCGATTTTGGCCTGCGCCTTCAGTTTGGTGTACTCAGTACTGAGAGCATTTTCCTGCTGTAAATCTTCCAAAATGGAAGGCTGAAAAGTTTTCAGAGCAAGTTCGGCGAGCGTAAAGAGTTGTTTGCCAAACTTTTGTTCCAGCACATCGCGGAATGGCGAAGCGAGCAAGGCGCGGAAAAAACGGTTGTTCAAGGCCTCGAACGAGGGCAGGTTTTCGTCGAAATACTCGTTCTCTTTTTCGTAAAAAGGATCGGCGGTGTTGGACGTGTGGCGGATGTAGCAAAGGTTGTACATCGTCCAGAATTCTTCGCGCACGGCGTTCAGCCGGTTGAGGCTGCGGCTTTGTTCGGCGGGTGTTCTGGCATTTTGAAAATGAGCCAATTGTTTTTCAAAACTTTGGGACACTTCCGCCATGTCGGGGCGGGCGTAAGGGAAGGATTCAAAAGTCATTGCGCTGCGTGTTGGGTGAGTTGGGTTGTTTTTGTTGGTGCAAAAATAGCGGTTTAGCAAGATGGGCAGGGCAGTTTCGTCCAAGCATCTTATTTTCGCCGCAAAAACGCGAAGAATGGTACGTTTTGTATTTGCTTTTTTGTGGCAGATTGCATTTTTTGGACAAATCGCCGCTCAATCTACCGCATACATTTTCAGCGCAGGCCCGTCTGCCGGGCTTCAAAAATGGGAAAACGGCGGCCAACGCCAACTCCTGTTTGCCTACAACGCCAGCATCGCCGCCGAATCGGTGAACCATGAAGACGACAGAGGTTCGGTGTTTGCCCAATTGGGTTATCATGTGAAAGGCAGTGCCAACCGGCTGCGGTTCTTTTACCAAGGCGGAGATATCGAAACTTTCACCGAAGAGTTCAGGTACAACAATATTTCGCTGCTCTTGGGCGCCAAACAGAAGTTTGCTGCCAACAATTTGGGCCGCTATTTCTATTTCGGCGGCATCCGGGGCGACTACACGCTCAGCACGAATATTGATGAACTATCCAGCAGAAGCATCATTTCTGCTGCTTATTACCCACAAATCGGGGCAATGAACCGCTGGATGTTCGGTGTCACATTGGGCGGCGGCATACAGTTCGAGTTCAGCGAACTGATTGGCGGACAAATCTCGCTCTCCGTCAATCCCGACCTCACCACCCAAATCAACCAGCCACCAGCCACCATCCTCGACCCGTTTTTTCCAGGCCAAACTACTTCCATCCCCGCCAAACGCATCCGCAATACTACGCTCGAACTTTCCTTCGGCCTGCGCCTGCTGCGAAAAGTAGAGTATATAGACGAATAAGGTTTCTGGTTGTGGGGTTTCTGGTTGCACATTTTTGGAACCTTGCAACCAGAAACCATTTCAACCCTGCAATTCCTCCCAATACTCCACCGCGCGGCGGGTGTGGGGGATGCAAATGGAACCGCCGACCATGTTGGCGACCGCAAAAATTTCAAAAATCTGGTCGGTGGTGACGCCAAGATCGTGGCATTTGCCGAGGTGATATTTAATGCAATCATCGCAGCGCAGTACCATGGAGGCCACGAGGCCGAGCATTTCTTTGGTACGCACATCGAGTGCACCTTCCTGATAAGTCTGATTGTCGAGGCTCCAAAATCGTTTGATGACTTTGTTGTCGTGCGCCAAAATGCGATCGTTCATGCGGGCGCGGTAATCATTGAATTCAGTAACGAGAGACATGGGTGAGAGATGTGAGAGTGTGAGAAAGTGAGAGATGCGAGAAGCCCGCCTTCGCCAAGGCTTCGGCGGGTAAAGTGCAAATTTCAAAAATGATGCGAACAGTTATTCAACGAGTTTCACAAGCCGCCGTGACCATAGACGGCGTAGAAAAATCCCGCATCGGCTGGGGATTGCTCATCCTGCTCGGCATCGAACAGGATGACACAACGGACGACATCGAGTGGCTTTGCAAAAAAATAGCCGCGCTCCGCATCTTCTCCGACGAGGCTGGACTGATGAATCTTTCGGTGCAAGACATTGAAGGCGAGATGATTGTGGTGAGCCAATTCACGCTCCACGCCAGCACGAAGAAGGGCAATCGCCCCTCGTTCATCCGGGCAGCTCGACCCGAAATGGCCATTCCGATGTATGAAAAATTTGTGGAAATGCTCCGGCAAGAATCCGGGCGACCCGTGTTGACGGGCGAATTCGGGGCGGACATGAAAGTATCGCTGCTGAACGACGGCCCGGTGACGATTGTAATGGATTCAAAAAGCCGAGAATAAAAAAAGCCGCTGGACTTGCGTCCAACGGCTAAAACCCCAAAAAACCAAATGAAAACAATCTTCCTTTATCTTGATGCGTGTTGCAATCTCTTTTGTTATGACATTGATACGGCACAAGCATTTGTTAGTCACAGGCTTCATTTAAAACTTTTTTCCAGACCTGCCCCGACATAAATAGCCTCCCCGCGAATGTGATTGAAAATCAATCACATTCGCGGGGAGGCTACCATTTTCAGTACCAATATTTTTTTCAAAAAATTTTTGAACCAACGTTTTTTCCCAAAAAACAAAGGGCTGCACGGGGAATCTCTACTTTTGTCCGACGCACTTTTTTCAAACCGTTTCTGACTATGCACGCAATACTCAACACCATCCACTCCTACAACCGCTACTTGCTGCTCATTGCTCTCTTGTATGTGCTTTACCGCGCCTACACCGGCTGGCTCAGCCGCAAGCCTTACACAAAAGCCGACAACACCGCCTCGGCGGCGCTTTTGGGGCTTACGCACCTTCAGTTGCTCATCGGCCTCATCCAATATGCGTTCACCAGCGCCTATACGCAAACTGCTTTTGCCGACATGGGCGCGGCCATGAAAAACGAATGGCAACGCTATTTCGCGGTGGAACACATCACGGCCATGCTGTTGGCAGTCGTTTTTATCCAGATGGGCCGCACGTTGTCCAAACGCGCCACCGACGACAATTCCAAACACAAAAAACTGGCGATTTACACCAGCATTGGCGTGTTATTGATTGTCATTTCGCTGGCGCCGAAAGGGTTGCTGTTTGGCAGTTTGGCATCGCTGGCTACCGGAGAGTGAACTTTTCCCGATATTTGCGCCGTTGACAAAACCTCCGAGACGCCCTGCGTTCTCGGAGGTTTATTTTTCCAAAAAAAATTTGAGCCATGCAAAAACCCTCCATACCCGAAGGCACCCGCGATTTCGGCCCCGAACAGGTGCGCAAACGGGCATATATTTTCGATACCATACGCTCGGTATTTGTCAAGTTCGGTTTCCAGCCCTTGGAGACCCCAGCTATGGAAAACCTCTCCACGCTCACCGGCAAATACGGCGACGAGGGTGACAAATTGTTGTTCAAAATCCTCAACAACGGCGACTTCCTGAAGGATGCAAACGAGTCTGCGCTGACCGCCAAAGACTCCGCCAAACTTGCGCCGAGCATCGCCAAACGAGGCCTGCGCTACGACCTCACCGTGCCTTTCGCCCGCTATGTAGTGATGAATCGCGGCACACTTTCCTTTCCTTTCAAGCGCTACCAAATCCAACCCGTGTGGCGTGCCGACCGGCCACAACGGGGGCGCTACCGCGAGTTTTTCCAATGCGATGCCGACGTAATCGGTTCAGATAGTTTGCTTTATGAAGTTGAGTTGACGCAGATTTATGATGAGGCATTCGCCAAATTGGGTGTGCCGGTGGTCATCAAAATTAACAACCGGAAAGTGCTGTTTGGCATTGCTGAGGCCGCCGGGATTCCCGACAAATTCGCGGACATGACAGTGGCGATTGACAAATTGGACAAAATCGGCATCGAAGGGGTGCGCGAGGAATTGGCCGGGCGCGGCATTTCTGCTGACTCCATTTCTACGATTGAAAAAATACTGACTGCCTCTGATTTTGAATCACTTAGGCTCATTTTTGCCAGCAGTGAAACCGGCCAAAAAGGGTTGGACGAGCTCGCCCGCGTGTTCCGGCTTTTGGAAAAAACATCATTGCAAAACGAGGTCAAATTCGACATCACGCTGGCGCGGGGATTGACTTATTATACGGGCTGCATTTTTGAAGTTTCGGCAAAAAACTACCAAATGGGCAGCATCGGCGGCGGCGGTCGTTATGCAGATTTGACGGGCGTGTTTGGGGTGCCGGGGCTGTCGGGCGTAGGTATTTCGTTTGGTGCTGACCGTATTTACGACGTGATGGAGGGGCTAAATCTATTTCCCGAAACACTGGCCGAAAGTGTAAAAATCATGCTCGCCTCTTTCGACGAGCCAACTTTTGAATACGCCTTCCAATGCGCCACCGAACTTCGGAAAGCAGGTGTGGCAGCCGAACTTTACCCAGAACCCGGCAAGTTGAAAAAACAATTCGAGTACGTCGCCAAACGCAACATTCCTTATGTCGCCATCGTGGGCGAAACCGAAATGCAGGCCGGGACTTTGATGGTAAAAAATCAAAAAACGGGAGAGCAAGAGGCGCTGAGGGTAGAAGAAGTTGTTGAACTACTTACATAAGTTTTAGAATAACCTTCAACCCAGCAACCGCACAACCCGAAACCCCATTCATTCAAACATCTCCCAAGTCAACTGATTCACCACGTACTGTTCTTCGTGGCGGAGGTTGAGGTATTCGAAGAACATGGGGTGGAAACACACCTCGCAGCCCGCCACAAAAGGGTCGTTGTCGTCCGTGTTGAAACAAAAACGGTAGGCGACTTCTTGTTTTTGCTGGGTCACGAAAAGCAAGTTGCCACTTCCCCGTCGGGCATTTTGGCGGATGCCGACCACGCCCATGTGGAACAATCGCACCATGATTTGGTCGGGCGTACGGCAATCCTCGAACAGTTCGAGGCCGCCAAGTTTGTCGCAAAGTTCCTCATATTGCATCACCGTGCGGAGCTGCACATTGTTGAGTTTGTTCATCACTTTTTTCAGGCCATGAAATTCGCCGATGAACTGCCCGATAAATTCCCGCCGGATGATGTTTTCCGTTTCTGCCCGCACTACTTGCCGAAACATATCCTCGTCCGCTGGGCGTTTTTCCATTTCTGTAAACAGGGCTTTGAGGTACATCTGGATTTCGCGCGGGTTCCACAGCGAGTGCCGCACGATGTAGAGAAATGAGTCCTCTTTCACCTCGCGCACCCGGCCATTGGTCACATCGAACGGGAAAAGCAGGTTCCATGCGTTATTCACCTCTTTATCAGGCAATTCGAGCGCGGCGGCGATGCGGCGATTCACCAATTCATAGAGTTCGCGGGGGCTCCATTCCAGTCGGACGACGTGGTTGCTCTCCAAGTCGGCGCGTTCGCGGAGTTGGAGCTCGAGGAATTTGTCCATCGGGATGGTGAAAATCATGTTCATCCATGCATAGTTGGTTCGGTCGCGCTGCAGGTCGCGGGCAGCGATGACCAAGCCTTTCAGGAGGGAAGCGAGAAAGGCGCGTTTTTCGAGCATGAAATCGGTGTTTTGGCGATATTGGAATTCGTCGTAGAAATCGTCGAAACGGTCGAGCGTGAGCAGCACTTTTTTCCCGTGCCGCTCGAGTATCTGGCGGATGAGCAGCACCGGGCGACGCAGGGCATCCGCCGTATTGGTGTTGGCCATGCTGGTCAGTCGGGCAGTGATTTTGGCAATCAGAGAAGCAAAACTACCGCCCGGCTCGCTCACCATAATGTCAATGACTTCGGTGAAATTACCAAAAAAAAGCACCAACAATGACGACAACATTTGGCCGCCGCTGCCAAACAGTTTTTTGCCGTTCGACCCGCCAAATAGCTGCAGGACGTGGCTGCGGGCTTCTTCGAGTGACTTTTTGTCCTCTTCGCTGAGTTTTTGTGCCAAGCCCGACGAGAGTATCTGCTCGGCAGCCATATAGACCGCTGCGGCGACAAGACTTTGTTTCCAGGCATAAGTCGCCACTTTTGTGGGGTCGAGAAACTGCGCCAAGTCCGTCTCTTTTTTGCCCCGTTGCTCGCGCTGGCCGTTTATTTTTTTAAAGATTTCGAGGTAAAAAAAGTTGAACAGCGGCTCGAGCGGGAATTCGTCGGCGATGATGTCAATGTCTGCCTCGGCGAGATAGTCGTCGTGATTTTCGGTGCGGTAGCCGACGAGCAGGGCGGTTTTGCCCGCGCCTTTGCGCCCGATGAGCAGACAGCGCCCTTCGTCGCGCACTTGGCGATAGACACGGGTGTGCACGAAGGTGCGGCGTTCGCCTTGGCGGAGCGATTGGTCTTGTTCGGCCTTGAGTTCGCGGAAGGCGGCTTGCAGGCGGCGGATTTGTTCCGGGGAGGGGTTTTGTCCGGTCATGCTGTTGAGAGAGTATTGTTTTCCGGGCGAAAAATACTGGATTTAACTGCGTTGGCAGCAGAATAATCCAAACATTGTTCGGAAGTCCATATTTTCAGAAGTTGTGACCTATGTGCACACATATCAGGATTGCAAAACGGATGAAACGGATTTTGCAGATTCAACGGATTTTTTGAAAAAAACAGAAAAAAAAACCGTTCCATCTGTTTTGCAATCCTTCTGATTCAGTGCGTCACAACTTGGGTTTCTTAACTTTTTACCCCTCTGCAAACAGCAATTTTCCCGCCCGGCCACATTGCTTCAAAAGTGTAAATCCCCGGTGGGAGTGCCGACACGTCCAGCATTTCCGGCACATCGTTCAGCCGCAAAATGACTTGCCCCGTCTGGTTGATGACGTGCAGAAAATCGGGTTTTTTGTTGTTAAAAAATTGAAAACGAACGGTTTGCGAAAAAGGATTGGGCGAAATGCTGAACCGCTGTGCCTCCGTTGGCTCGCCCGTGGCCACCCCGCCTTCCGGCACCCATTGGCCAAAGTCAAAATAGCGGACGGACTCTTCCACGAACGTGACGCCGTTGGCGATGGTGCGCTCATTGGAAAGGTAGCCGGTGCGGTTGCCCGCAAAACCGATACCCTCCGCTTGCCCCACCTCGAAGGCTGAGCCGAGTTCGATGCGCCGTTTGTTGCCTCCAAAAAACAGATCTCCTCCGGCGGGCCAATCCCACAGCAGCCAACAAAATACTTTGGGGAAACCCTGCAAACTGTAACCAACCAGCGCCACGACTTTGCCATCGGGCGAGATATCCGCGCCGGTGATAAGCCCGCCCACGTCAAAGGTTTCGACTTTTTCGGCCAAGCCCGTGGTTTGATTCACGATGTAGTGCGAGGTGACGTATTCCTTTCGATTTTTGGTAAAGAGATGGATTTTTCCATTGAGATAAATCATCGCCTCGCAGTCGAACACGGTACTATCGGCTGGCAGGGTGGTAAAATCCGTCTGGTCGGCGTAGGCGAATGGGATAAAAGTCCACTCGTCGTCGTCCACAGTCTCGGTGCTGCCGCTGCCGATTTGCGCGAGCGGCACACGATAGAGGCCGAGGTCTTGGCGGTCGTTGAGGTTGTTGCCAAAGTCGCCGAGGTAAAGGTGCGTGTTCGTAGCGGCGATGTCTTCCCAATCTTTATTGGAAGCATTTTGTAGTTTGGCTTCTTGGATGATGGCGCCGCTTTCGGGGTTGAAACGGTAAAAATTGGGGCCGTCGCTGCCGTCGTTGTGCGCCCACCAAAGGCCGCCTGCGCGTACATGGCCGCTGATTTCCAATAAAGTATTTGGCAAAATAGCCTTGAAAACGGGCGCATAATTCGTGACTGGATAGAGACAGGAACCGTCGTTGGAAGTGGCGGCTGCGTTGAAATTGGTGGCCTGCGGATCGGTGCAGCCGGGCTGGGCTTGGGAGGCAAAGGGGTTTGCAAAGGAAAAGGCGAGTATCAAAAATGCGATAAAGGCGGTGTGCTGCATTGTCGGAGATTTCAATTTTCGGGCGAAGTTCGAAGTTTTTCGTTTGTCGAATGGGTTTTGCCCAAAATGGCATTTTTGTTCTAAGGGGCTGTTTTTCAATTGTTTTGAAAACGCAAATTTGCGATGCCTGAATTTTTTTTGAAAAAAATCGCAACGTCAGGCAGCACTCGGTCGGGGGCTCGACGTTCTGCGAACGTACTACACACAAACCTGACGACATTAACCATGACCGCAACTCTTTCTTACACCCTGCTGCTGGCCGCCATTTATTTCGTGCGCAAAATGTGGGCGCTGAAACCGCAGCACGCCTGAACCAACCAATCCTTCACCAAAAAAAGACACGCCCCCGTCAGATTACGAATCTGGCGGGGGCGGTTTGTTGTTTGTGGCGATGGTTTATGGATTTCCGGCAAGCCATTTTAAGATGGTAGCGCTCACGCGCTGGCGAACGACTGCCAATTCTTCTTGACTGATTTTTCCCAATTGAAATTCTTTTTCGGCATTCGCCAACTGTGCCTGCAACATCGGCGTTTCTTCAAAAAAATCGGCCAGCCGCTCCAATGCCTCGCGGGTTTTGCCCTCGGCGACCCATGTCCGCACCTCGACCCGGTTGAGCCCTTCTTTCAAATCTGCAAACACGCCGTCGAGCAGGCCAACCACATTGACCATCACAAAATTTTCCCCGCACTGCACTTCCTGAACGCGGCTCTCTTTCATTTTCAACAATTGAGAATATGGGTAAAAATAGGGCTTGGCGGCTACCGAACAAGCAGGGCAATTGCAGGGGATAAACTGCTTAAACCGCAGGTTTTCAAAACGTTGGTGCATCCGGTCAAAATCTTCGGCGATGAGCGTGACCAATTCTTTGGCGTGAATACCCCGCGCCCGTACCACGATTTCACGGCTGCCCCAAGTCTCAGTGACGAGGGCGCGGGCACCTTGCCGCTCAAGCACTGCACCACTGCGCCAAGCGAGGTCTGTGTCTTTCACATAGCGGTGCATCCGCACGATAAATCGGGAGAGCATGCCCCGAGGCATGAAGTCATATTCATAGCGGATTTGCAGGTTGTCGGCATCGTCCCAATGTAAAGCACTCGGCTGTTCCACCGGCAAAAGTTGTGGCGCCAACCAAGTATCTTCCCCTTCGTCCGAAAGTTGGTAGCAAATCTCAAATTTCTCCATGAGGGCGAGCAGCTCGTCTTGCTGATCTTGGTAGCGCTCGTCCGACCAGATGCTCGCCAAATCGCGGCGGGTGAAAATGCCGAACTGTTTTTTCACCGGTTCGTTGTCGAGCACTTTATACACCGCGTCAGTGGCCCATTGGTTGTTGAGGATGATGATTTTGCGGAGCAGGGGATTGTCTTTGAAATGAAGAATGGCGCCGAGGTCATGCAGGTAATCGCTCAGGAAGAGCGCCCGCTCGCGTTCCGGGATGTCGTGACGACGGCACAGCGCGTAGTATTCTTCGAGCGAAATGTGGTCGTGCCCCGGTTCGTCATCGCTGCCCCAACGCAGGTCTTCGAGCGCGCGGCGGATGAGCGCCCATTGCTTGGGCAGCACTTCGCCGACATGGGGCAATCGGCTTATGTAGTATTCAATGGCGCGGCGCACATCGTCCAAACCTCTGCAAGTCAACAGGTTGGCAGCACGGCTTTCTTTGATGAAATCGAAACGCCCTTGCATCCCTCGGAGGTCGAGTTGCTTGCTGCGGTCACCTTTTTCATTTTGAATGATGAGCAAGGGGCTGCCGCCGCCAAAGAGTTCGACGACTTGGAACCAGTAACTAAACACGGGGTCGTTCACCGTTTTTTCGTCTTTGCGGGTGTCGTCCACCAGTACATAGAGCGAGCGTTTGGTGAGGAAAAACTGGTGAGTGGCATGGTAAATTTCCTGCCCGCCAAAGTCCCAGAGGTGTAGCCGGAAGTCGCTGCCATCAGGCAACACGAAGTCGAGCGGTTGCACTTCTATGCCTTTGGTGGTTTCTTTTTCTTCGGGGAGTTTGTTGTTGCGGTCGAGCAGTTTTCGGGCGAGGGAGGTTTTGCCAGCGCCGCCTTCGCCGATGATGAGGCATTTGGCTTCATAGAGGCGGAGAGTTTCTTGTTTGTTTAGCTCATCGAAATAACGGAGTATGGCGGCATTACCTTGTTTGACGATTTCGATAGGGGGATTGATTAGTGGACAACCATCAACACAAATAGCATTAACCACACCGGAATTCCATTTTACAGGAATATAATTTCTAGTTATCAAATCCGAAATTGGGCTTAAATCACTAACTTGAGTATTACTGATGTCAAGTGTTCTTAAAGCATATAAATTTTTTAGAGGGCTAATGTCGTTAATGGGTGAAGAGCGGACAAAAAGTTGCTGCAATTGGATAAGTTCTTTAAGTGGGCTGAGGTCACTGACTTTTGTAGAACGGAGATATAATACTTGTAATTGATTTAAATTCTCGAGTGGGCTAAGATCACTAACTGGCGCGCCACCTATATAAAGTATTTGCAGTTGAGTTAAGTTCTTGAGCGGGGTTAAGTCGCTGACCCGTGTAGAACGCAAATAGATTAGCCGCAATTCATCTAAATCTTTGAGCGGGCTAAGGTCTACAACTTCGGTTTCCCCAATATAAAGCAATTGCAGTTTGGTCAAACCTTTCAAAGGGATCAAACTCTTCAATGGCATTTTATCGGCAATAAATTTTTTCAACGCCACTAAGTTGGCAAATCCAGCAGGAAGCCACGCGATACTATTTTTTCTCTTTCTATTTTGACTATCTGCATGCCTCCACCTATTAAACTTAAAATCCCAATACCACCAATAGTCGCTTAAAATTAGTTCTTCCAGCCATACACACTCAAACAACTCCTCTGGCAATTCCGACAATCCACAATTCCCCAAATCAAGGAAAGTCGCATCTTCCCCCCGTTCATATTTTTCTTTGTTTCCACGGATGAGCCGCAGGGCGAGGTCAGACATAGGCAGGAAAATTGAAGAATCTGGTCAGAGATATGACCGCAATAATACCCATTATTCCCTCGCAGATTCGAGTTTCTGCTGCAAGATTTTTCTTGCTGCATCAAAAATAAAAAAATCCCCAGAGGTTCGGAAAAACCTTCGGGGATTGCGAAGAAGCAATGGCTCCAACGACAAAACCTCACTCCGCCTCCACGCGATACCCCTCTTTTCGCAGCAACGCCACCACGCCGCTCGCTCCGCCCAAATGCCCTGCCCCGACAGCAAAAAGCGTGGGCGCGTCAAGCATATAGCGGCGCATGATGGGAATCCAATTGTGGTTGCGGTTTTTCAGCAGGATGTCCTCATAGTTGTCCATGCCGTATTGCGAGTCGCCAATCATCGTCTGCATCCCGTTGATGTCTTGGTTGCGATAGAGTTCGAGCATTTTGGCGAGCTCGTCCTCCCCACCTTCCTCTTTGTCGGAGCTGCGCAGACTTTCTACCAGCATTTTCGCCTGTGCCTCGTAAGGAATGCTGTCAAAAATCGCCATTTGATAGGCTGCCGTTTCCAGCCCGGCGGATTCGAGTTTGCGGCGGCGCGCCATGCGGTAGAGTTCCATCTCCACAGAAGTCATTTGGGCATTGGCTTCCGGGCCGCCTTCTTCTTCGCCGGTGGAAAACATAGTGCTGAGAAACATCGGCTTCATGCGCTCGAACATTCCGCTAGGCAGCCCTTTTTCGTTCATTTTTTCTTTTACAAACGAATAGTCTTCTGCGGGTAAAAGGTCTTTCAACGTCTTGCCACCGGGCATCAAAGCCTTGGTCATCAGCCCGATTTGGGTGCGGAAATTCGTCATTTCCTTCATGTCAATCTCGAACGCGACGCGGCGCACATTGTCCAATGCCACACCCACGGCGAGCGGCAATTTGAAGTCGTCTTTCGGGATGAGGTGAATCGTCCCATAGACATAAGAAGGCTTTTTCAGCCCATTGCCGCTGACTTTCCACACGAGCGATTTCTCGGTCGGGACAATCTGTTCGGGCGCGTAGGTGACTTTTTTCGAAGCCGTGCAGCCCAACCCTGCAAGGGCTGGCAACAACCAAAAGAAATATTTTTTCATGCTTATTTTTTCAGTAAAACTCTGTTTTCCCCAAAAAGTTGGGTACACAAAAGTCGTGTAAAGTCAAATATAGGTTGCCACAGCCAAACAAAAAAAGCGCCGCCCCACTTTCGGGACGCCGCCTATCAATCTCACGGATGTTGTTTTTTATTGACCCACGATGTCGGGTTTCATCGGGCCGAGGATGGCGAGCAGGTCGTTTTTTTCCTGCGTGGGCACCTGATAAAAATCAAGCGCGGCCACCAAGTCGCCAGCATCGCTTGCGGCACCGGGCATTTGGCACCCGTCAGCTCCGGAAAAACTTTTCGTTCGATAGGCTGCGATGCCAGCAGCTGCAAACCGCGCTGCAAATCATTTTCGTGCAGCGAGACCCAATGCGTCAGCGCCAAAATGTCGGAAGCCGGATTGTAGGTAGCAGCAGTCATACCTTCCCAACCCCGCGCCGCTTCGGCCAGCGCATGACCTGCCGCCCGTGAAGGCGCGTGAACGGTAAAAGCGGTGAGTGTGACAGCGGGGATATCTTGAGTGGGCGAATAAGGCTTGCGCAACCAGAGCCAACCTGCCAAGCAGCCAAGCGCCAACAATGCGAGTGCAACGCGAAAGATTTTCATAACGGCCGGATGAGTGGATGAGAACTGACAAGACCTACGAATATCGTTCAGATTTCGGTTTTCGGCGCCGAATATTTTTTCTACCGCATCATCTCCCATTACGTCGGTCTGGTTGCCGCGCCTTGATAAATCAGATAGCAATCATCGGGCGCGATGCCGCTCCTTTTTTGGAACAGTTCGAGTTTTTTTGAAAAAATCGGACGCAGCAGATCGTACTATTCCTGTGTACATTGGCCGCAAAATCCACCATGCTAACATTCCGCTACACCTGCGGTTACGCACTGCTATTCGGCCTGATGGCTTGCATAAACCGATATGCGGTGTGGCTGGGTTTGCCGCCCGTCTCGATACACCAATGGCGGCAAGCCGACGGTGCCGCCATTGCCTGGCACTATGCGCAGCGCCCCGATTTTTCGGAAATCATGATTTGCAATTTGTTCCAGACGGGCGATGCCCATGCCGTTGGCGAACTCCCGCTGTTGTATTGGATGGCGGGGTTGATTGCCCATTATGCGGGTGGGCCGGCATATCCCTTGCGATGGATTGGGCTGCTGCTGCTGGTCGCCGGTGGTTGGGCTTTTGGCTGGGCTGTACTCCAACTGACCAAACGCCCGGCGGTGGCGGCTTTAGGCGCAAGCCTGCTGCTGACCTCGCCCATTCTTGCCTACTACGGCCCCAGTTTTTTGCCCGATGCCCCGGCTTTTTGTTGCATTTTGGCGATGATAGCCTGTTTGTTTCGAGCCGAACAACGGCAAAGTAAAGGCTGGCTTTTTGTGGCCTCCTTACTCGCCGCGCTGGCTATTCTGCTCAAATTGAGCATGGCAATCGTCCCGCTGGCGCTGGCGATTACTTGGGGTCTGGGCAAGTGGCGACGACAATGGCCGCCCAATTCTTTGTGGGGCAGCCGCTGGCCGCCGGTAGCTCTGGCCGGGGTCGCGAGCATCGTTTTGGGCTTCCGATGGTGGATAGCGGAGTACAATGCCCTGCACCACGCGACTTATTTTTTGGCCTCAACCCGCCCGATTTGGCATTATGACTGGCCTTTTATTCGGGAAACCATGCTCATGGTGGGGCGCACGGGTTTGCCAGTTTATGCGTCGGCAGGGCTGTACATGGTTGGTTTGGGCAGTCTTTGGCTGAGCGTAAAACATTGGAAAACAACGCCGTTTGCTATTCGAACTATTTTTGTGTTCGCGGTTTTGGGCAGCGCGGCTTATTTTCTGCTTTGGTTCAGGATGTTCCGCGAGCACGATTATTACGCGATTTGCTTGCTGGCGATACCGGTGTTGCTGCTGCTGAATGGTGCGCGGTTGGTGGCGCTGCGATTGGCAGAAAAACACACCATCTATGCGTTGGGGCTGTGTTTGCTGCTGGGGATGTGGCACAATCAATATGTTTTGTCAAAACGCCTGCATCTTGCGTTTCACCCAGCATCCAGCCTCAACCTGCCGCCGGATGCTTTTTTGTCGCCCAATCGCCTCACCGAGGCGGGCATTCCCGAGTCGGCGAAGGTGCTTTGCCCGCAAGACCCTTCGCCCAATATTGCACTGCTGGCTTTGCAGCGCCACGGCTGGACGGCCTACAATTTTGGCGACCGGATTACAGCCGACACTTTGCGCAAGTACCACGTAAATTTTGGGCTGAGCCATCTGGCCTTGCGCGATACGGCATTGTACAGTCCCATGTATCGGCAGTTTTTTCCGATCAAAATATTTGACGGCGGGGGCTGGTATTTGTACAGGCGGGCGGCTGTTCGTTGAAATTGGATGTGAAAAACCTGTGCAAAACCCCCTTTCAGTTTTGATTTTTATTTCACCGGACTTTCCTATGTTTTGAAAAATCGAACGGCTTATTGAACTCTATCCCAAAATTGCCATTTCAAATCTGCCAACAGTCAAATTTCAACCATCAGCAATTGAGCATCCACAATCAATTCCGCCGCCTCCGCGCCACTTGGTACCCCGACGAATTTCACGGATGGGGACGCACCCGCCGCTATTTCGAGGGCTGGTATTTTAAAGTCATTTCGCCCGATGAGCAGCACGCGCTGGCGTTTATCCCCGGTATTTCGATGGGCGAACATGGCGAACGGCACGCATTCGTGCAGGTGATGGACGGCAAGGCTTGCCGGGCGCAGTACCACCGTTTTTCAGCGGACGATTTCCAACCTGCGAGCCGCCGTTTTGAAGTTTTGGTTGGGAAAAATCATTTTTCAAAAGAAAAAATCAGCCTCGACTTGCCGGGTATCTCCGGCGAAATCCGTTTTCAAAATCCCACCCCTTGGCCAAAAATGCTGGGCGCGCCGGGCATCATGGGCTGGTATTCGTTCGTGCCGTTCATGGAGTGTTTTCATGGCATCGTCAGCCTCCACCATACCCTCGAAGGCGAGCTCCAAATTGCCCAATCACCAGCCGCCATTGACTTCACGGGCGGGCGTGGCTACATCGAAAAAGACTGGGGTCGCTCCTTCCCACGCGCCTATGTCTGGATGCAAACCAACCATTTCGACACGCACGACCGGGCTTCGCTCATGGCATCGGTGGCGCACATCCCGTGGCTCGGCAGTTATTTTATTGGCTTCATCAGCGGCTTTTGGCTGGATGGGCGGCTGTTCAAGTTCGCCACTTATACGGGTGCTCGCAAGTCGCTGAAAATCACGGACGAACACGTCGAATTGATTTTCAAAAACCCGAAAACGGAACTACGGATTTTGGCAAAACAAGCCGTCGGTACAGCACTTGTGTCGCCCATTGCAGGCGAAATGACGGGCAAAATCCAAGAAAGCCTGCAAGCCACCATGCAGGTGGAATTGCTGGAAAATAGCCGCCGCATTTTTGAAGGGACGGGCCGAAACGCGGGGCTGGAGGTGGCGGGGGAAATTGATTTGTTGGTTTGATTTTTTGGGTTTCTGATTGAGGGTTTCTGGGTTTCGAGGTTGCTGGTTTCTGGTGGCAACACGTTTTTTAAACCTGCCGCAACAGTAGGTTCTTAAGCCGGGGACATGTTTTTAAAAACATGGAATGTCTGGCACTCGAAGGAAACTTGCCACATCTAAGTTTGCAGAACAACACCACGACGACCACGATGCTATCAATTAAGAGAAAGATTTCCTTCCTCGTGGCCGTCGTGTCGTCGTAGTTGCTATTTTTGTCTTTTCAATGACACATACCCACCAACCATGAAAAAAACAGTCTTCCTTTTACCCGCTTTACCCGCCGTAGCCTTTTCACTCACCGAAGTCTTGACGCAGGTGAGGGCGAAGGCGGGCCTCGCCCTCCTACTCTTTCTCATCCCGACGCAGGAGGGAACCGCCCAGCCCGGCACAAAAGTCATGGTGCAAGATGACGCCAAAGTCGGCCTCATCGTCACCGGCACGGGCAACACCATCAACACCACCCAAATCTTCGGCAAATCGCCCGAATACGCCGAACTCAAAAAACGCCTCGACGGCCTCGAAACCGCCATTGCTACAAAAGCCGAGCAATGCGAAAGATTTAGGCAAAAAAACTACGACCAAGTAGACCAAGACGGCTGCCGCGCCGAACTCCTCGCCCTGAACGCCGAACGTGACTCCGTGCAAAAAATCGAAACACGCTTCCGCGAGGATGTGATTCGACTGGCCGAGACTTTTGCCAATATCCCGCTCAACAGCGAGCGGCTGCGGCTCGCCAAAAAATTCTTCGACGAAGGCAAAATCAGCGAGGCCGACAACGTGCTGAAAGAAAAAGACATGGCCGCCACCGGCGACGCTGCCCTCGCCGTAAAAGCCCGCAACGACAGCGTGTTGCTCCAAACGGCCAACGAGTTCGCGCTGAAAGCCAAACTCAAAGCCCTCAAAATGGACTACGACTCGGCGCAAACCCTCTTCGCGCAGTCGCGGAAGTATTTTGAAACAGTGGACAATTTGTGGGCTTTCGCCTACCTGCTCGGCGAACGAAACCAAGGCCACCGCGCCCTCGAGTATTACGAAAAAGCCCTGAAACTCGCTCGCTCCGAAAGCGAGGAGGCGACTTTGGCCATGAACTTGGGCAATTTTTACTCCGACGTTCAAAAAATGGGGGAAGCGGAAAAAATGTACCTCCGCTCCTTGGACATCAGAGAGCGATTGGCGAAGTCCAACCCCGCGCAGTTCGAACCAGATTTGGCATTTACTCTGAACAATTTTGGCTATTTCAAGCAGGTAAGCGGACAATTCGAGGAAGCGGAAAAAATGTACCTCCGCTCCTTGGACATCAGAGAGCGATTGGCGAAGTCCAACCCCGCGCAGTTCGAACCAGATTTGGCATTTACTCTGAACAATTTTGGCTATTTCAAGCAGGTAAGCGGACAATTCGAGGAAGCGGAAAAAATGTACCTCCGCTCGCTGGACATCAGAGAGCGATTGGCGAATTCAAACCCCGCGCAGTTCGAACCAGATTTGGCATTTACTCTGAACGATTTTGGCTATTTCAAGCAGGTAAGCGGACAATTCGAGGAAGCGAAAAAAATGTATAGCCGAGGGCTTGCGCTGCGCCAGAAGGCGGTGGCCAGCGGGCAAACTTATTTTTGGGGTGAACTGAATCGCATTTATATTAACATGGCTGACCTGCGCGATTCTTTTGAGTTGCGGGGCAACTGGACTGCTGTCGCCGCTATCCAGCGCGAGCGAGCGGTCTGCATGGAGGCACTCGGCAAGGTCCACCCAACCGCTGCTGAAAATGCCCCGCAGGTCTATGGCAACCTTTCTTGGTACTGCATCTTCACCCGCCAGTACCCTGAATCTCAAGCCGCTGCCGAACGCGCCCTCTCCCTCGCTCCCACCCAAAACTGGGTGCGCATCAACCTCGGCCACTCCCATCTCCTGCGCGGCAAGTGGGACAAGGCCAAGCAAGTCTATGAGGAATACCTGAAAAACGAACCCGACTCCGCCGAAGCCAAAAAAATTCTCCTTCAAGACTGGGACGCTCTCGAAAAAGCGGGCATCACGCACAAGGATATGGAAAAGGCGCGGGCGTGGGTGAGAGAGTAAGCAGTGGGCAGACTTCAATCGTACCGTTACTAAGAACCGAAATACTCTAAATGTGTCATTCTGAGCGCAGCGAAGAATCTGAGAATG
>CAYZVM010000041.1:0-32757 GCA_964481485.1 uncultured Saprospiraceae bacterium
GAGTATTTCAACCTCTCCGTAAAAGATACTTTCCGCTCATGGACGGTGATGGAGACGATTGTCGCGGTGGCAGGTATGGCGGGCGTGCTGGTATTGGATGTTTTTGTGTGAAATTCAGTGTAGAATTATCCGTAATCAAGTTGGAGTTCGAAGGCACTCTTTTGAAACATTTACAGCCGCTTTACACTCTTTTACAATTGAAAAAGCCCGAACAACCCACTTCGCATTTCCTTTGTGAAAAAAAGACAATGAAGAAAATTGGTTTGTACTCGTTCATCTCTCTATTACCTTTTATTCTCCTTTTTATCACTTCTTGCAATGGACAATCCAATTCGAATGTCGCGCAGCCGGAATCGGCAGCAACTCCGAAAACCGGTACACAGATAGATGAGTATGTGGTAGAAATTTTTGAGGACAGCCAAGGGAATCTTTGGTTTGGGACCATGTCGGAGGGCGTGGCTCGCTATGATGGAAAATCGCTCACCTTTTTTTCCACAAAAGATGGATTATCCGGGAATACGGTCGCGAGCATTGCGGAGGACAAAACGGGGAATATGTGGTTTGGCACCCATTCCGGCCTTTCTAAGTACGATGGGAAAACATTCACCAATTTCACCATGAAAGAAGGACTCTGCCACGACCGTGTTTCCAATATCCTGATAGACAAATCCGGCAACATTTGGGTGGGCACCTGGGGAGGCGTTTGCCGGTACGACGGCCTCTTCTTCACCGATTTTCCCGTCCCGATACCCGATGTCGAACTGCTCCCGTATCAAACCACCATGAATTGGGTCACAGAAGTCATGGAAGACAAGCACGGCAATATTTGGTTTGGCAGAGACGGATATGGTGCTTGCAGATACGACCCCGCCTCAGGCGGATTCACGCATTTCACCAAAAAAGACGGCCTTCCCTCCAACAATGTTCAAGTCATTCGAGCGGACAAGCAGGGCAATATTTGGTTCGGGTGCCGGGTCACAGAAAACGACCATTCTGACCCGGATAAAAGAAAAGGCGATGGCGGCCTCAGCCGATATGATGGCAAAACGATGATTCAATATCTAGGAATAGAAGGCCTTAGCAAAAACGAAACCTACGCCATCGCTGAAGACAAAGCGGGGAACATTTGGATTGGCGCAAACGGCGTCGGAGTTTATCGGTACGACCCCTCTGCCGAACAGGCAGGTGGCGAACCATTCAAGATTTACAAAGGGACAGACCGTATGGACTTGACTTATGGTTTTGGTGTGCAGAATATTTTGGAAGACAGGAGCGGAACACTTTGGTTCGGCTTCTCTGGCGGGCTTTTCCGCCTGAGCGGTTCGTCCATTGTGAATGTGACTCGGGACGGGCCGTGGAAGTGACCGTTCGGGCGGGAATTTCATTTCGGCTTGAAAAAAGGCAGGGTAGGGGTTTGGAGATGTGGGTGGGGAGGGTGTAACATTGCAAGCCCGGCCTATTCCGCCACACAAATTGCGTATATGCAGCCAAAATCTACATAGCCGCAACTGGTGCCATTGCCTGAGCATGGACAAAAGCGGTTTTTCACGCAAGTCAGGCCATGGGCGGGGTTGCGGCCAAACGTAGTTATCCGGAACTCTAAAACAGAACGACAAGATGAAATGTATAACAGTTTTATATTTTATAGCCACTATGCTTTTGAACTCTGCCTGTACCGAGAACAAAAATTCAAATAATAATAATATTAAACAGAATGAAATAACGTTATCAAACGTAACTGATACACTAAAATTTAAAACGGGTATCCGCTCTATTCTGCAAGACAGCAAGGGAAATTACTGGTTTGGTAGTGACCAAGAAGGAGTTTGTAAATATGATGGAAAAATATTTACTTATTATACTACTGAAAATGGATTTTGCGGCAAACAAGTTATCTACATCAAGGAAGATGAAACAGGTCTAATTTGGTTTGGCACGAGTAGCGGTTTATGTTGTTTTGACGGAAGCAAATTTATCACTGATGGAAAAGATTTTCCATCGAATAATATAAACAACGAAAATTACACCACATGGTCTATAAAAACAACTGACCTATGGTTTCCTGGCAAGAATACAAATGAATTAATCAGAATTGTTAAAGGGAAAATTCATACTATAAAATATCCAATTCAAATTCCTTCTAGGGGAAATCCTGTTGACTATGGAATTACTGGTTTTTCAAAAAGTAAAAATGGAGGTTTGTGGGTTGCTCATTATTCGGGCGTCAGCTACTATGATGGAAAAGCGATTCAATTTATCAGCGATAGCACAGTGCTTTATGATGGAAAATCAAAGTATATGCACGTAAGAAGTATTTTGGAAGATTCCAAAGGAAGATTATGGATAGGGAACAACGGAATTGGTGTTCAATTAAAAGAAAATGATTCGATCTTTCATTTTTCTGAAAAACATGGTTTGGTTAATGGTGACATTTTTGCGTATCCCGGTTTACCCGGAACATTAATGCACGTTTTCGCTATCAAAGAAGATTCAAAAGGAAATATTTGGTTTGGTGACCGTGATACTGGGGCTTGGAGGTTTGACGGAAAAGAAATTGAAAATTTTATGTTAGATTCAACTTTGAATACACAACATATATGGGACATTTACGAAGACAAAAGCGGTAATTTACTATTTGCTGCGGGAGATAGAGGTGTTTACAAGTTCAATGGGAACGGATTTGATAGAGTTTTTTAATTTAAATAGAAAAGAATTGAAATGAAAATTATGAATATACTTTTTATAACTTTTAGTTTGTTTTTTAGTGCCTGCAATGAAACGCTAAAAACGAATAAAGACATCACATCATCAAGTGAACATTTAATAACAATTGGCGACACCGTAAGTCAACTCAGCAATAACATCATGGTTATTTATCAGGACAAGAAAAATAACTTTTGGTTTGGCAGTTGGCAAGATGGACTTTATAAATATGACGGAAAACTAATCATTCATTTTACGACAAAACATAGTTTGCCCTCGAACAGGGTTGAAGAAATCAAAGAAGATGAATTAGGGAACGTCTATATCAACACAAGTAAAGGAATAATAAAATGCAGTGAAAATCAATTTTCAACTTTAACGGAATCAAATGAAGTTTTAGATCAATGGGGTTTAACCCCAAATGACTTGTGGTTTAAAAACTTCACGAATGGTCAATATTTTTATAGATACGATGGAACTATTTTGCACAGACTTAATATGCCTAAAAATAAAATTGGTGAAGAATGGATTAGAAAAAATCCAACATCCCCTTTAAGCCCATACTCTATTTACTGTACTTATAAGGATAGTAAAGGAAATATTTGGTTTGGCACCTCACTTGCCGGTGTATTCAGATACAATGGAAAAACGTTTGATTGGATTTCAGAGTCAGATGTGAATGAAATGCATAATGGACCAGCGAATGGTGTTCGCTCAATTATTGAAGATAAAGACGGGTATTTTTGGTTCAACACTGAATATAAATATGACATTTACAACAAACCAACTTCAACAAAAAGCGTTAAGGATAGTACACTATTTTATGACCGAGTAAAAAGTATTGGTTCTTTAGACGGCAAAAAAGATGGCGATTTAAATGAGTACCAATCTATCATTAAAGATGATGAATACAACCTTTGGATTGCTATTTACTTAAGTGGAGTCTGGAAAGTGGAAGGTGAAACAATAAAACATTACCCGATCCAAGTTGACGGTAAAAACGTCCCCATTTTTTACCTTTACAAAGACAATACAGGAGAAATTTGGCTTGGAACAGAGGAGAATGGTGCTTTCAAGTTTAACGGACATTCATTTGAAAAATTCACACTATGACAGACGAAAAAAGAGCTACCGATAACAACGGTTTTGCGATAGTGGGGCTTTAGTGCTAAATTGAACATTTTGAATTCTATCAAACATTTGTACAAAATTGAAACATTTGTGCCTTGAATTCCCCACCATCGCAAAGCCGAGAACCGTTCGCTGCAACTAAAGAGGGTAATCAAATAAAAATAGAAGTTGTGTCTCTTTATACTTTAATTTGATGGCCTATATTATGAAACGGACTAAGGCAATCATAAAAAAAACGTTGAAGTATTCTAAAGTCTTAATATTAAAATAGAATGACAAAAAATAAAATAGTATTATTTACTGCCATTATGTTGGTCATTGGTCTTGTATGCCGATTGTCCGATCCGTCCGTAAAAGATTTTAATGATCAAAACTTAGGAATGTTTTATGGCTTACATCTCCATTTGTTTTAATGCTTATTTTCAGAGCAATAAATAAAGATTGGAGGTCATTTGGTGTAAAGTTACAATTCAGAAAAAGTTGGGCTTGGTATATTATTTCATTGTTGTTGTATCCGATTATTATTGCCGCGATATTAACAATTGGCAGAATCACTAAAACTATTGATTTTGCCAATTCGTTTTCGGTATTGACTAACTCTGCCTTAGCCTCTATTATTCCCTTGTTTATCAAAAACATTTTTGAAGAATTTACGTGGCGTGGCTATTTGACTCCGCAAATTGATAAAATGGGAATGAGTCGTTTTAAGAATCATTTAATAGTGGGGGGTATTTGGGCTTTATGGCACTTACCTTTTCTAGACTTAATGATCCGCTCTTATTCTCAGTTAAGTTTGTGGGTAGCATTTCCTTTGATGTTTACTGGAATTATCGTTACAGCTTTTGTTTACGGGGAAATTAGAATCAGAAGTTCTACAGTTTGGACCGCTGTAATATTACATACAGTTGGAAATAGCATCACAAATCCACTAATCAGCATGAATATTATTAAGGTAGTTTCAGGAAAGGAATACATAGCCTCGCCAACGATTGATAATATGGCATACATTTTTTTGATGTTCATTGTTGCTAGCATTCTGTTCAGGCTAAATTCCAAAATTAAAAACACAAAACCTCCCTTAACAGACTACCAAGAAAAAAGCAGCAGCTAACAGCGGCTTGGCAAAAGGCGGGCCGACATGCTTCGTAGATACATTTGCAAAAAAAACAAACATTTGTGCCTCGTATGAACTTTAGTGCTAAAAACCCTGCCCTTCGCAAATCTCAAAACCGTTACTCCAAAAGAAAAACTCTTCTTAACACCAATCCCTGCCTGCATTCCCTTTATATCGAGACACAGATAGCAAAACAGAAGAAACGTTATCCCACTTCTTTTCCCTTCTTGGCGAGTACGAATCCCCAAAACACGATTCAGAAGTCTTAAAATAAGGCTTCGCAACTCATTGGTTTTCAATTTTATACAAAGGTCAGTCTTAAATTAAGACTTAGGAGTCTAATTTTAAGACATCCAAGTCTCGTTTTAAGACTTCGAAAACGCGATGACGGACTTGCCCGACCAAAAGCACGGCTCCGATGCCGCCAACAGCGACACCGGAGCAATAACAAAGTCGAAAAGTCGGAGCAATGTGTTTTTTTTCGCCGCGTTTGATATTTTTTCACCAAGCGCACCCGCGCGAGATGCCAAGGTAAAACCCGCTTGCTCTGCCGTTTTGTTTGGCGAAAACACCAAGCGTGGCAGTTTTGTCAAATCTCTCACAGCACCCCCTCCATCACCCCGTCCCCTTCATTCAAAAACGGCTGATTCCGCAGGCGTTTGCCCATCGCCTTGTAAAAAGCATTCGCCACCGCGCCGCTCAACGGCGGCAGCGCAGGCTCGCCGAGGCCGGTTGGGTCAATGCCGTTGTCCACAAAATGGACTTCCACTTCGGGTATCTCGTGGATGCGTATCAGGCGGTAGGAATTGAAATTCTTTTGTTCCGGCTCGCCGTCTTTGAAAGTGATTTGGCCGTACATGGCGTGTCCGAGGCCGTCCACGATGCTGCCCACCACTTGGTTGAGCGCGCCGCTCTTGTTCACCACGATGCCGCAGTCCACCGCGCAATAGACTTTTTGCAGCACGAATTTGCCTTTGCGTTTCACCACTTCCGCCACCTGCGCCACGTATGACAGGTGCGAATAATAGACGCTGAAACCCAAATAAACGCCTTTTTTCCGCTTTTTGAACCAGCCGGATTTTTCCGCCGCCAGTTCGATGGTTTTGATAAAACGCTCGGCATCGTAGGTGGGTTTGCCCTCGTTGTTGAGCGGCGGTTTTGCCTGCCGGAAGAGTTCGAGCCGCATCGTCACGGGGTCTTTTCCGGCGGCTTCGGCCACTTCGTCAAGGAAAGACTGCTCGGCGCCCGCGAGGAAATTGGTAATCGGTGCCCGCCACGGGCCGGTCGTGATGGGCGATTTATGGTCAATGGATTCGATAAGCACATTCGGCACCGCGCCCGCCGGGAAATTGTTTTCCCGCACAGGATTGCCCGCGTTGATGCCCACACCGCGCAGTTCGTATCCGGTGATATTGCCGGATTTGTCCAATGCCGCACGGAAACGGTAACGCGCCGCCGGGCGATAAATGCCGCCCGTCATATCGTCCTCTCGCGTCCACATTACTTTCACGGGAGCTTTGACGATGGATGAAAGTTCGGCGGCTTCCAGCGCGAAATCCGGGCGCAAGCGACGGCCAAAACCGCCACCCATGCGCGTCATTTCCACCGTGATATTTTCTTCCGGTACGTCCAGCAATTTGGAAACTTGAGTGCGGGTAGAGGCTGGCACTTGCGTCGGGCCGATGAGTTCGACCTTGTCGGGGCGCACATCAGCGAAAAAGTTCATCGGCTCCATCGGCGCGTGGGAGAGGAATGGGCATTGGTATTCCGCTTCCACGATTTTTGCCGCCGAAGCAAAAGCCGCTGCCGTGTCGCCGTCCTTGCGCTTCACAGTTGCTTCACCGTTGGCAATCAGGTCTTTAAAAATACGGTCGTGGTCGGCAGTGCTTTCCAATTCGGCCTCTTTTTCGTATTCAACTTTGAGAATAGCCCGCGCTCTTATCACTTCCCACGTTGATTTGCCGACGATGGCCACATTGTTTTTGAAAGCAACAACATCCACGATGCCGGGCATGGCTTTGGCGGCTGTGCCGTCGAAAGATTTGAGTTTCATGCCGAACGCGGGCGGGTGCTGAATCATGGCAAACAACATTCCCTCGCGGTAAAAATCCAAGCCGAAGAGGGCTTTGCCGGTAATAATGTCGTGGTTGTCAACACCTTTGACAAAAGTGCCGATAATTTTGAAATCCTTGCGGTCTTTCAGCGGCACGTCGGTTGGCGGTGTGAGTTGGGCGGCTTCGGCGGCGAGTTCGCCATAAGTTGCTTGTTTGCCGCTGGCGTGCCGCACCATGCCTTTTTCGGTCGTGCAAGTGCTGGCATCCACACCCCAGCGTTTGGCGGCGGCTTCCATCAGCATCCGGCGGGCAGTGGCTCCGGCCTGTCGCAGCCGCATCCATGAATGGGGAGTGGAGTAACTGCCGCCGGCCACTTGGCGGTCAAATTTCACCGTGTCCAATGGCGCTTGCACCACTTTTACCATCGTCCAGTCGAAGTCAAGTTCTTCGGCCACCGTCATCGGAAACGAGGTTTTTACACCTTGCCCCACTTCTGGGTTGGGCGAAAAAATGGTCGCCGTGCCGTCGCTGTTGATGGAGAGATAGGCGTTGAAGTCGAACGCGCCTTCGAGCGCGGGGTCAGCAACGGCTGCATTGAATTTGCCGGAACCGATGAGGTCGAAACCGAGGAAAAGCCCGCCACCGACGAGGGCTGAACTTTTGAGGAAATCGCGGCGGCTGTATGTTGCAGATTGCATAAGTTTTTGATTTTGAGTGTAAATAATGTTCTCGCGCGTGTCAACCCTACCCCCGACCCCTCCCCCATAGGGAGGGGAGTTCCGCACATGGAACTCTACGCCTCCCCTCCCTATGGGGGCGGGGGCGGGGTTATTTCTTCGCCGCCAATTTCACGGCATCCCGAATGCGGTGGTAAGCCCCGCAGCGACAAAGATTGCCCGTCATGGCTTGCTCAATTTCTTCATCGTTCGGGTTGGGATTGCGCTGGAGCAGGGCGGCTGCCGACATGATTTGCCCAGCTTGGCAGTAGCCGCATTGCGGCACATCTACCTCGTCCCAAGCGAGTTGCACCGGGTGGTCGCCTTTTTCGGAAAGCCCTTCGATGGTGATGACACGCGCATTGCCAACGGAAGAGACGGGTTGGATGCACGAGCGAATCGGGTTGCCGTCGAGGTGGACGGTGCAGGCCCCGCAGGCCGCGATGCCACAGCCGTATTTGGTGCCGAGGAGGCCGAGGTGGTCGCGCAAAACCCACAGCAGGGGCGTGTCAGGGGTTACGTTGGCGCGGTATTCGCGGCCATTGATGTTGAGTGAGAAAGTCGCCATATTCGACAAAGTTTTGGATGGGAAAGGTAGGGTTTTTTGGAAAATGAGGCAAACTTGGATTGCTCTTTAACACAGAGTGCTCAGCGTGATGCGCAGCGTATCACAGAGCGTTGATTTGCTGGGATTTAATCTCTGTGGCTTCCGAGTTTTCCGCTTTCTTCTCTGTGAAAAAACCTCTTTTTTAACCCCTCAAAATCTGCCCGTGTGTCGGTATCTTGCAAAATCGAATCGCTCGAAACGGTGACGCGCACCACGAATTCCCGGTTCGCCTGCACCACCGGTTTGCAACCTTCCGGGTGTTCGAGTGCCAACATTTCATTTTTGAAAACGACAGAAAAAATGACGGGATTGCCCGGCGTGTTTTCAAAGACAGGTTGGACGATGACCCGTTGCTCCGTTTTTATTATTTCAAAAAAAACGTTTGCCAACTGGCCGTAAATGGCCGAATCAATCAGCGGCATATCCGACAGGCAAATCATAAAACCCTGTGTTTCAGGTGACGCGGCTCGAATGCCCACCTGAATGGAAGTCGTCATGCCAGTCGCGAAATCAGGGTTAAAAACTGCTTTCACCGGGCGATTTTTCAAAATCACTTGAATGCGCTCGGCCTCATGGCCTGTCACCACGACGACTTCGCCCACGCCCGCCGCAAGAATTTGGTCGAGCGTAGTATCCAACATCGTTTTGTCGCCAAATGGGAGCAAGAGTTTATTTTCGCCCTCCATTCGCCGCGACATCCCGGCGGCTAATACGATTGCTGTTAGCATTTTGAAGCATTTAGACCTATAAGGTTTGCCAAACCTTACAGGTCTTGCGAACGATAAAAATCAATAAAAATGATAGAAGAAAAACTCGCCGAACTCGGTTTGTCGCTTCCCACACTTCCGGCCTCCAAAGGTATTTACAAAAGTTGCCTCGAAGTTGGAAACCTGCTTTATCTCTCTGGTCACGTTTCGGTCAATACCAACGGCTCGTTCATCACGGGCAAATTGGGGAAAGATTTGGACGAAACACAAGGCCAAATCGCGGCACGGCAGTGCGGCCTCGCCATACTCACGTCCATAAAAAAACACCTCGGCGACTTGGACAAAGTGAAGCGCGTCGTAAAAATCCTCGGTATGGTGAACGCCACGCCCGACTACGAAAAACACCCCGTCGTCATCAACGGTTGCAGCGAATTGTTCGTGCAACTTTGGGGCGAAGACCACGGAAAAGGCGTGCGCAGCGCCGTCGGCATGGGGTCGCTGCCCGGCAATGTGGCGGTGGAAATCGAGGCAATTTTTGAACTTTACTGACCGAACTTTCCGAAAGTTGCCAACTTTCGGAAAGCTTTTTTCTATAAACATGGAAACAACAAACTGGTACCGCATCTCCGACATTGAACTATTGGACTCGCCCGCCCTCGTCGTTTTCCCCCAATGGGTGCGAGCGAACATCCAAACCGCCATCCGAATGGTCGGCGACACAGCGCGTTTGCGCCCACACGTCAAGACCCACAAATCTCCCGACGCGGCGCGGCTGATGATGGAGGCGGGCATTCAAAAATTCAAATGCGCCACCATCGCCGAAGCCGAAATGCTGGGAATCTGTGGCGCAAAAGACGTTTTGCTCGCTTATCAGCCGCTCGGCCCAAAGTTGAGAAGATTTGTAGAACTCATCAAAAAATACCCCGCTACGAAATATTCATGTCTCGTTGACAGCCTCGCGGCCGCGACCGAACAATCAGTGGTTTTTGCTGAAAATGAATTGGTTGTGCCGGTTTTTATTGACCTGAATATCGGCATGAACCGCACAGGCATTGCGGGCGAGGCGGCGGCGATTCACCTCTACATGGCTTGTTCGGCTTTGCCGGGCATTGAGCCGGTGGGTTTGCAGGCCTACGACGGCCATATTCGCCAGACGGATTTTGCCGCCCGCACTGCCGCTTGCGACGAGGCGTTTTCTGTTGTTGAAAAAATAAAATCCGAACTCGAAAAAACGGATTTGCCCGCGCCAATCATCATTGCCGGAGGCTCGCCGACGTTCCCCATCCACGCCAATCGCCCAAATGTGGAATGCAGCCCCGGCACCTTCATTTATTGGGACAAAGGTTACGCCAACGCTTGCCCGGAACAAGATTTTCTGCCCGCTGCCGTGCTCGTCACGCGCATCATTTCTTTGCCGGAGAAAAATCGCGTTTGCACCGACCTCGGCCACAAGTCGGTCGCGGCTGAAAATGAACTTAGCAAAAGAGTTTTCTTCCTGAACGCCAATGACTTAACAACCGTCGGACAAAGTGAGGAACACCTCGTTTTGGAAGCGCCGGAAGACCATAGCCACCAAATCGGTGACGTTTTGTATGCTTTGCCATACCACATTTGCCCCACCGTCGCTTTGTACGAAAAGGTGTTTACGGCGGAAAACGGCAGGCTGGCGGGCGAGTGGAAAAATGTGGCAAGAGACAGGCGGATATCTGTTTAATTTGACAGGATTGACAGGGTTTTCAGGATTCTATTGCTTTATTTCCTCTTAAAAAATTCCTGCAAATCATGTGAATCCTGTCAAAACCCAATCTTGTAAAATGCTCACCATAGACGCCCACCTCGACCTTTCTATGAACGCCATGGAGTGGAACCGCGACTTGCGGCAGCCCATTTCGGCCATTCGCGCACGGGAAAAAGGCATGACCGACAAACCCGACCGGGGCAACGCGACCGTTTCTTTCGAGGAATTGCGAAAAGGAAATATCGGCCTCGTCGTCGCCACGCAGATTGCCCGGTATGTCGCGCCGGAAAATCCATTGCCCGGTTGGCACTCGCCCGAACAGGCTTGGTCGCACACGCAAGCGCAACGTGCTTGGTACCGCGAAATGGAGGAGCAGGGAGAACTTTTTTTAGTCAAAGATTTGCCTTCGCTGGACACGCATTTGGCGAATTGGAACGACGAAAAAACTCCCGCAAAAAAACCTATCGGCTTCATCCTCAGTCTCGAAGGCGCGGACTCGCTCGTGACTTTGCAGCACCTCGAACGCGCTTACGAATACGGCCTTCGAGCCGTCGGGCCGGCGCATTACGGGCCGGGACGTTACGCCAACGGCACCGACGCGACGGGCGAAATGGGCGCCAACGGCCTCGCTTTGCTGAAAGAAATGGGGCGGCTCGGCCTCATCCTCGACGCCACGCATTTGTGCGACGATGCCTTTTGGCAGGCAATGCGACACTTTAACGGAAATGTGTGGGCGAGCCACCAAAACTGCCGCAGCCTCGTGCCGCACAACCGCCAATTCAGCGACGAACAACTCAGGGTTTTGATTGAAAGAGAAGCAGTTGTCGGCATGGCGCTCGATGCTTGGATGATTGTGCCCGGCTGGGCGCGCGGCCAATCTACACCCCGCACGATGGGTTGCAATTTGGAAAAAGCGCTCGACCACCTCGACCATATATGCCAACTCGCGGGAAACACTTTGCACGTCGGCATCGGTTCGGATTTGGACGGGGCGTTCGGCACAGAGCAATGTCCTTATGACGTGGAAACTATCGCCGATTTGCAAAAAATATCCGATTTGCTGCGCAAACGCGGTTTTTCAGAAACCGATGTCGAAAACGTGATGCACGGAAACTGGCTGCGGTTTTTGAAGCGAGTTTGGCAATAAATTTTTCAAAAATGACAAAAGTTATCCTTGTCACAGGCGGGAGCAATGGCATCGGTGCGGCTACGGCTCGGCTGGCCGCTCAGCATGGCTATTCCGTGTGTATCAATTACTTAACAGCGCAAGAAAAAGCCGAACGACTTGCCGAAGAAATCTCGGCGCAAGGCGGGAGAGCCATTGTTGTAAAAGCGAATGTTTCGGATGAAGGCGAGGTAAAATCCCTCTTTGAAACCATTGACCGGAAATTAGGTAGGCTTACAGCATTGGTAAACAACGCGGGTATTCTCGAAAAACAAACCACCATAGAGAACTTGACAGCGGAGCAGCTGACTCGAATTTTTGCCGTCAATGTCACAGGGAGTTTTTTATGTGCCAGAGAGGCTATCCGGCGGATGTCTGTCCAACATGGTGGCCTCGGTGGGGCGATTGTAAACATTTCTTCCATCGCCGCTAAGGTTGGCACGCCCGCAGCCTATGCTGCATCGAAAGGGGCTATTGACTCGATGACGCTCGGACTGGCAAAAGAGGTGGCGATGCAAGGCATCCGGGTGAATGCGATTCGACCCGGGTTGATTCTGACCAACATCCATGCAAAAAGTGGCGAACCGGGGCGAGTTGAGCGCCTAAAACATTCGGTTCCAATGCAAAGAGGCGGAGAAGCGGCGGAGGTAGCCCAAGCAATTTTGTGGCTGTTGTCAGAAGAGGCTTCTTACGTTACAGGCGCTATATTGGATGTGAGTGGAGGACGATAACCGTTTGGGCTTGTTCCGATTTTAGGCATCGTCAACTTTCCGAAAGTTTCCATCTTTCGGAAAGTTAGGCTCGCAACCCCTATTTTTGCGCCTCATTTTTCAGAAAAACAGGATGTCCAACATAGTAGATACCCTTCAGAACGCTGTCGCACAAGCCGTTGAAAAACTCTACGGCGAAGTCACCGAACCGGCTAAAGTGCAGGTGAACAACACGCCACCCGATTTTACGGGCGACTACTCGGTCGTGGTTTTCCCATTTGTCAAAATTGCCAAAAAAGCCCCCGACGCGGCGGCGGCGGAGATTGGCGAGTATTTGCAAAAAAACGTGGCGGAGGTAAAATCCTTCAATGTCGTCAAAGGCTTTTTGAACCTCGAAATCAGCGACGCGTACTGGCAAAACTTCCTGCAATCGGTGTCGGCAAATCCCGACTTTGGCCGCCAGCCCCGCAATGGCAGAAAAGTGATGGTGGAATACTCCTCGCCGAACACAAACAAACCTTTGCACCTCGGCCACATTCGCAACATTTTACTCGGCTGGTCGTGCTCGCGTATTTTGGAAGCCGTTGGTTTTGAAGTGGTTAAAACACAAATCATCAACGACCGAGGCGTGGCGATTTGTAAGAGTATGCTGTCATGGGAAAAATGGGGCGAGGGTAAAACGCCCGAAAGCACAGGCACCAAACCCGACCATTTTGTGGGGGATTGGTATGTTTTATTCGAGCAAAAAAGCAAGGCAGAATACGATGTCTGGCAACAAACCCACGAGGCAAAACGCATTTTTGAAACAAAGAAAAAAGCCAACCAAACAGAGAAAGAGTTTTTTAAGGAATACAAAAACAAATGGTCGAACGAGCATTCCGTGCTCGGTGCCGAAGTCCGCGAAATGCTCCTGAAATGGGAAGCTCACGACCCTGATACGCTGGCTCTTTGGAAAAAAATGAACGGCTGGGTCTATCAAGGTTTTGAACAGACTTACAACGATTTAGGTGTTTCGTTCGACAAATTGTACCACGAAAGCGAGACCTATTTGCTCGGCAAAGACATCGTGGAAGAGGGATTGTCGAAAGGTGTTTTCTTCAAAAAAGACGACGGCTCGGTGTGGGTGGATTTGACCGACGCGGGCTACGACCAAAAGGTGGTGCTTCGCGCCGACGGCACTTCTGTTTATATCACGCAAGACCTCGGCACGGCGCAAATGCGCCACCAAGAACTGGGCTGCGAGCGTTACGTCTATGTCGTGGCCGATGAGCAGAATTACCATTTTCAAGTCCTTTTTGAGATCTTGAAACGCCTCGGCGAGCCTTACGCCGGGGGCCTTCACCACCTCTCTTACGGGCTCGTGGAATTGCCGACAGGCCGCATGAAAACCCGCGAAGGCACGGTGGTGGACGCCGACGATTTAATTGCCGAAGTCATCCGTTTGGCGAATGAACAGGCTGGCGAACGCGGCGAAATCGAAGGCATTTCAGCCGCCGACCGACAGGAAAATTTGCGGCGAGTGGGCATGGGCGCGCTCAAGTTTTTCATCGTGAAAGTCCACCCGAAGAAGAAAATGATTTTCAACCCCGAGGAGTCAGTGGACTTGCAGGGGCAGACGGGGCCGTACATTCAATACAGTTTTGTCCGCATCAACGGCCTGATGCAACGGGTTGAAAAAGAGAAAGTTGACTTGACGAAAGCGGGAAATTACGCCGACATTCAGCCGCAGGAAAAGGAGCTTTTGGTCGCTTTACACGACTACCCGAATGTGGTAGCGAAAGCCGCCGAGGAGTACGACCCTTCACTCGTCGCGAACTTTTGCTACGACTTGGCGAAGAAGTACCACCGCTTTTGGCACGACCTTTCTATTTTCAATGCCGACACGGCGGAGGCAAAAGCATTTCGTCTGCAATTGAGCCGCTCTGTGGGGCAGATTTTGAAATCGGGCATGGGTTTGCTGGGCGTGGAGATGCCGGAACGGATGTGATTTTCTAACGCTGAGAAAAATTTTGACAAAAAACAAAGTCGTTTTATATTTGCAATTCATATTGCTAAAACATCATTACGAATGAAAAATACTGCGTCCTATACCAGCACTTTGCCTTCCGATTTGATGCTGCAACTCAACGAGTTTTCGGAAAGATTAAAAATCCCGAAAAACAAACTGATTGAAACGTCATTAAAGAGATACTTTGAAGAATTGAAACGAAGGGAATTTTCCGAAGGATTCAAGCGTGCTGCACAAGACCCGGAAATGCAGAAAATGGCCGAAGAAGGGCTGACTGATTACGTCAAAATGCTGGGCAAACTATGAAACAGCGAGATATTTGGCAAATTGATTTCAACCCGGTCAAAGGCAGCGAGCAGCGAGGTGTCCGCCCCGGCGTAGTCATCAGTGGCAATTCCATGAACGACCATTTGGGCATTGCCATCGTTTGCCCGCTTTCCTCCAAAATCAAGTCCTTTCCCGGGTGTTCGATACTAACTCCTAATGCTCAAAACTGCTTAGGATTGGATTCCGAAGTGCTTGTTTTTCAAATAAGAACAGTGAGCAAAGAACGGTTTGTCAAGAAGTTGGGTGAAATCACCAACAAAGAATTGACCGATATAAAGCAGGGCTTGGAGGACATACTCACCTATTAATTCAAAAGAAAAAACGCGCGCCCAAGCCGCCGCCCATGTCAAAATCAGTTCTGGGAACAATGTCCAGCCGCGGCGTGAGTTGCAGGAAAATGTCGAAACGGTCTATCTCGATATTGATGCCAAAATTGCCGCTGAGTCCCAGCACCGTGTCATTGTCCCTATCGCGGCGGCCATGGTCGCGCACACCGATGTACGCCCCGGGGCCGTAATAAAAATTGAATCGTGGGCTGGCGCTGAGGGGTTTGAAAAAAAGCCCGTGCACGTTCACGAAGAAAAAATCGCGGTCGTCGTCGTCAAAATCCCACGCGAAAAGAATGTCGAGGCGCATGGGTTTGGTGCCGCGAAAATGCAGGTTCAGGCCGGTAGGTGCGCCAGCCTGAAAGCCGACACCGACGCTGCCGCCCTGTTGAGCGGACAAATCGTTTTGAAACAACAAATTGAAAATCAGGAGAAAGAAGCCGAAAAAGGCAGCGCGGGAAAGGCTGCGGGGCTCGGACGGGTTTTTAAAATGTTGCATGGCAATAACGATGGATGAGTTGAACATGACGTAACAAAGAACGCCAAACAGGAAGAATTTATGACGGGAAACTTGCGTGGCACCCCGTTTGTTTGCCCGAAACCCATTTTCTTTGCAGCCCAATTTTTAGCATCCGTTTTATGAGCACAGAAAAGACGACGACCGCCGCAGAGCCCCTCAATTTCCTCGAAGAAATTGTCGAGGCCGACCTCGCTGCTGGCAAATACGACAGTGTCCTTACCCGCTTTCCGCCGGAGCCGAACGGCTACCTGCACATCGGCCACGCCACGAGCATCTGCCTCAATTTTGGCCTCGGCCTCAAATTCGGCGGCAAAACAAACCTCCGTTTCGACGATACCAACCCAGTGACCGAAGAAACCGAATATGTGGACAGCATCATTGCCGACGTGCGGTGGCTGGGCTTTGAGCCGGCCAATATTTTTTATGCTTCCGACTACTTCCCGCAACTCTACGAATGGGCTAAAGTGCTGATTCAGAAAGGAAAAGCCTACGTTGATTTTTCCTCGGCAGAAGAAATCGCCGCTATGAAAGGCACACCAACTGAGCCGGGCAAAGACAGCCCATATCGCAACACCTCGCCCGAAGAAAACCTCGCGTTGTTTGAAAAAATGAAAGCAGGCGAATTCCCCGACGGCCATTGCACGCTTCGCGCCAAAATTGATATGGCCTCGCCGAATATGATCATGCGCGACCCGCTGCTGTACCGCATCAAACACGCACACCACCACCGCACGGGCGACGATTGGAGCATCTACCCGATGTACGATTGGGCGCACGGCCAGAGCGACAGCATCGAACACATCACGCACAGTATCTGCACATTAGAGTTTGCCCCGCACCGCGAACTCTACGACTGGTGCATCGAGCAACTCGGCATTTTCCCGTCCAAACAATATGAATTTGCCCGCCGCAATGTGTCCTACACAGTCACCAGCAAACGCAAACTCAAACAACTCGTGGAGGAAGGTTTTGTGCGCGGCTGGGACGACCCGCGTATGCCGACCATCAGCGGTTACCGCCGCCGGGGATACACGCCGGAGAGCATTCGCGAATTTTGCGACCGCATCGGTGTGGGCAAGCGCGAAATGGTGGCCGATATGTCGCTGCTCGAATTTTTCATCCGCGAAGATTTGAACAAACGCGCCCTGCGCCGCTTTGTCGTGCTCGACCCATTGAAAGTGGTCATCACCAATCTCCCGGAGGGCCAAACCGAGTGGATGGAGACCGAAAACAACCCGGAGGATCCCGAGGCGGGCCACCGTACAATTGCTTTCACGCGCGAACTCTATATTGAGCAGGATGACTTTATGGAAAATCCGCCGCCCAAATATTTCCGCCTGTCGCCCGGCGGCATGGTGCGCCTCAAATCGGGCTTTATCATTCAATGTGAGGAAGTTGTGAAAGGTGCGGACGGAAAAATTGTGGAGCTGCGCTGCACTTATTTCCCAGAAAGCCGTTCGGGGCAAGATACTTCCGGGCTGAAGCCCAAAGGCGTGATTCACTGGCTGTCGGCTTCAAATGCTGTGGCTGCCGAAGTTCGGCTTTATGAGCGGCTGTTCCAACTCGAAGACCCGGCGGCAGAGGATGATTTTAAAAAATCATTGAACCCACACTCGCTGCAACTACTTGAAAATGCGCTGATTGAGCCAGCGTTGGCAGATGCGAAAGTTGGAGAAAAATTCCAATTTACGCGCCTCGGGTATTTCTGTGCCGACCCGGACAGCACACCTGGAAAACCCGTGTTCAACCGGACGGTGACGCTGAAAGATGCTTGGGCCAAAGAGCAGAAAAAGCAGGGCTAATTTTATCCGGTCAATCAGTTGGGGCAGTCGCCCGTTTTTTTTAGCAAAGAAAATCGAGAATGGCTCGCGCCGCCCTTTCCGAGGCGCCGCCGTCGCCCAGTCTCTGTCGTAGTTCGGCGTAGCCCGCACGTATTTCGGCAGATTTTTCTGGTGCCAAAATTTCGGCAAGCGCGACCTCTAAGTTGTTCTTGTTCAATTCGTTCTGAATCAACTCGCGCACCAACGGTTTGTCCATGATCAGGTTTACGAGCGAAATATACTTGACGTTCACCAATCGTCGGGCGATGAAGTACGACAGCGGATTGCCCGCGTAGCACACCACCTGCGGCACGTCGAACAGTGCCGTTTCCAAAGTAGAAGTACCCGATTTCACAAGTGCGGCCGTGGCTCGGCGGAGCAGGTCGTAGGTTTGGCCTTGTGCGAGCCGCACGTTCGGGTATTTTTCCAAAAACGGGCGGTAATAATCTTCCGGCAAAGAGGTAGCGCCAGCCACAACAAATTCATAATCAGGGAAATCTGCGGCCACTTCCAGCATCACGGGGAGGATACGCTGCACTTCTTGTCGGCGGCTGCCGGGGAGCAAGGCAATCAGCCCCACCCCCGACCCCTCCCCCAATGGGAGAGGAGTTCCGCTCACGGAACTCTCTACGTCTCCCCTCCCATTGGGGGAGGGGTCGGGGGTGGGGCTGATTGCATCCACAGACGGATGTCCCACAAACTCCACCGCGACATCGTATTTTTTGTAAAAATCTTCTTCAAAAGGAAGGATTACCAGCATCTTGTCCACGTCGCGTCGAATGTCGTGTACACGCGAAGAATGCCAAGCCCATATTTGGGGCGAGATGTAGTAAATGACTTTCAGGCCTTGTTGTTTGGCCCATTTGGCGATGCGCAGGTTGAAGCCTGGGTAGTCAATCAGCACCAGCGCATCTGGTTGAAAATCAAGAATATCTTTTTTGCAAAAAGCAATGTTGCGGAGGATGGCGCGCAGGTTTTTTAGCACTTCCGCAAAACCCATGAAGGCCAAGTCGCGGTAGTGCTTCACCACGTCAGCGCCCGCTGCTTGCATCAAATCGCCGCCCCATGCGCGGCATTGGATATCAGGCTTTTGCGCCTTCAACGCTTTCATCAAATTGGAGCCGTGCAAATCGCCGGAGGCTTCCCCCGCTATCATATAAATTTTCATCGCTGACAAAGGACGCGTTTTTCTCCAAAAACGAACAAGCGGCAATAGCCGAAGCCATTGCCGCTTGCCCATCAATTATCCCATTATTTCATTATCCTTATTATCCCATTATTTCACAACCACCCATTGTGCGTGCGCTACACCTTCTTTGCCTTGCAGCACCACTTGGTAGCTGCCGGAAGGAAGGTTGATGGCACTCAATTCCACAGCGTGTTCGCCGGAAGGCAGGTCGCCCAACTGCTTCGATTGCACGAGCACACCTTGCGCATTGAAGACAGAAAGTTGGATGCTCTCCGGTTTTTCAAGACCAAAACGAACTTGAACGAAGTCGCGCGTCGGGTTGGGCTGCAGGTTGAACGTGCTGAGGGTCAATTCTTTGACACCAACTATGGTAGAGATGCTCAAATTGTCAATGTACAGGTTGTTGCCGTAGCCACTCTCGCCGACAAAGCGGATGAGGAGCTCAGGTGTGCCATTGAAAGCGGAAATGTCAATGGTGTTGCCGAATGCCCATTCATCGGGAGAAGACGGTACCCAACCAGGAGCATCCGGGCTTGCCACTGGCGGAGCAGTAGCCAAACCATCTTTGCCGTCGTGGAAAATAGTAGTCCAAGTGACGCCACAATCAGCAGAAGCCTCGATGCGCAAGCTGTCGAAAAGCGTGCTGCTAAAATAGACATACGCGTGGTCGAACTTGAGCGTGGTTGGGCCGTTTGCTTGGCTCAAATCTATTTTCGGAGTAGCGAGGTAGGCTTTGCCGCTTGAAATAGCGTAAAAGTTGCAACGGGCAGAACGCGAGCTGTTGGCACCGGCGTTGGTCGCCAATTTCCAGCCATTTGTGCCGACGTTGAACGCCGACCATCCGGCGGGCGGGAAGGCTGCACTTTGGAAGACATTTTCAAACGGAAGCGAAGAAGCGGGGCCAAATATGGATTTGAACTCAATAGTTGCAGCACCACTTACCATATTGGTTTGGATGCCGTTGTTGGACCTGAGTATTTCCACATCCAATTTTGTGGTGCCAGTCCCAGTGATTTCCTCACCTGTGAGCGTGACCAGTTCAGATGCACCGGGAGCTAAGTCGCCTGTCCAAGTCATGTCTTTCCACGCGCCATTGGCAATGCGATACCGCAGGTCAACGGAAGTGAGCTGCATTGCGGCTGTATTTGTCAGCGTGAAATAAGGAGCTGCCCCCGTTGTGCAAGCGAACGTTTTATCTGCTACAACTTCAACTCCTGCCGCCGGGATGCCGCCGATAGGAAATGTGCGTTCCGACTGCCACACTTCTTTGGTCGCATCGTTCTGCAACCATGCAGCTGCGCACAATTCGTTCAAGTCGTAGATGTTCTTCATCGGCCATGCGAAAGAGTAAGTTTTTGTTTCGCCAGCAGCAAAATCGCCAGTAGCGGTGCCGGAGGAGTTGGGCAGCATCTTGCGCATGACTTGGAAAAACTCTTTTTCGTTGGTGGAGCCTGGCGGCTCACTGAAGATAATCTCGTTTTCGAGCACCGCTACGCGGAGGCGGAGCGTGCCAGTCAAGTCAACTTCGGATTTGATGGCCAAGTCTATCAACACGGAGTCGTAATCGGCAGTAAACGAATGTGACAGCGTAATGGTGACCGGCGTCAAGTTGTTGTACGCGTTTTGAATCGTTGTGGCACTGTAGGTATTCATTGGAAACACCTCCAACACCCCGTTTTGGCGGCCGTTTGGCACACCGTCCACGCCATAATATTGTACGCGGGGCAACACTTCCGTCTGCGTTTGCTGGTTCATAGGGTCGAAGCCCGGCCAGTTTGTTTGATATTTGACCGGGGTTAGGTACTGTTCGTTTGCCTTGAGCGTGGCGTTGAAAGCAGGATTTTGTGAAGCACAAGGCGGGCAAGAGGCATTCGTAAATTCCTCGATGAGTACTCGGCGCTGATGTTGTGCAAAGGCGGGCAGCACAAGGGCAAATGCTGCGGATAAGAAAAGTAGTTTTTTCAACATAAAGCAGGAAGTTTAAATTTTGAAAAAGAATCCGCAAATCTACCGTTAGGTTTGTGTTTGACTAAATGTTTGGACAAAAATGTTTCAAATGGACAATTATGGCAATTCTAAGTACCCCGGCACAATTGGTTTTGAGAGTTGAACGACGGGGTTTTGTGCTAAAACAACTCGTTTTCGAGGAGAATAGTAGCGTTACTTAACGAAAACACGGGGAAGTTTTGGTGCAAAATACCGAGTTCAAAGTCTAAACCAATTGTGCCGGGGTACTTGCAATGCCCAAAAGCAGGGCTGCCACGGGGAACTTACCTTGTGCAAATTTGTTTGAGGGCGGTAATTTTGCAGCGGCAGACGATGGACAAAATGCCCGATGTGCCTTCTGCCGTGAACCGTAAGCCGTGAACAGTGTACCGTTATGAACTTCGAACCGAAAGACGTATTCCGCAAATTAGAGTTTGACAAAATACTCGACTTGCTTGAAAAAGAAGCACTTACGCCCATGGCGGCGGAGGCGCTGCGCGATATTTCCCCAAATACAAGTTTTGCCGAAATAGACCTTGCCCTCCGCGAAACCCGCGATTTCAAACTGGCTTTGGAGAAAAACGACCGTTTCCCCATGGAGTCGTTTCCCGACATCCGGCCCGATTTGAAAATGCTGGAAATCGAAGGCTATACTTTACAGGCAGAGTCGTTCCAAGGCATTTTGCGCATCCTTTTTTTGATGCGGGATGTGTTCAAGTTTTTTGCCACCGGGCCCAAAAAGGAGATTTACCCAAAACTTTACGACATCACGCGCCCGCTCTCCTACGACGAAGGTTTGATAAAAGCCATCGCTGCGGTGTTTGACGACAAAGGCGAAATCCGCCCTGATGCTTCGCCCGAACTGATGCGTGTCCGCCGCGAGATGCAGCAGAAAATCAGAGAGTTGGATGCGCGTTTCCGCCAAATCATCCAAGAATGTCGCGCCAAAGGCTGGCTCTCTGATTCGCCCGAAAGTTTCCGCAACCACCGCCGCGTGCTCTCCGTGCCCAGCGAGCACAAGCGCAAAATCCGTGGTATCATCCACGACGAATCCGATACCGGGCGCACGGCTTTCATCGAGCCTGAGGCCGTCATCGAAATCAACAACGACCTGTTCGATTTGGAGCAGGACGAGCGCCGGGAAATTTTCCGCATCCTCCGCGATTTGAGCGAGGCCATCCGCCCATATAGCGCATTGATTCGCAATTATTTGGAGACGCTCGTGCGGTTTGATGTGATTCACGCCAAAGCCCGACTCGCCCTCGCCCTCCGCGCCGGAATGCCCATTTTGAAAGAAAAACCCGTCATTGCCATTCGGAAAGGTTACCACCCGTTGTTGTTCCTGAAAAACAAGCCATTGGGTCGGAAAACCGTCCCGTTTGAACTGAAACTCACGCCCGAAAATCACATTCTCGTGCTCTCTGGCCCCAACGCGGGCGGCAAGTCGGTGGCGATGAAATCCGTTGGTCTGCTGCAATTGATGGTGCAAAGCGGCCTGCTTGTCCCCGTACACGAGCTGAGCGAGTTTGGCATTTTCAAACAAATATTCGCGGACATTGGAGACCAACAAAGCCTCGACGACGACCTTTCTACCTATTCTTCCCGCCTCCAAAATGCGCGTGCTTTTCTCGAAAAAGCGACACCCCAAACGCTGGTGCTGATAGACGAAATGGGCAGCGGCACCGACCCCAAACCCGGTGGTGCCATCGCCGAAGCCATTTTGCGCCAACTCCACAGAAAGGGCGTGTACGCCGTCGTCACCACGCACTACTCGAATTTGAAGGTGTTTGCTTTCCGCAATCCCGGCATCCTCAACGGCAATATGCACTTTGATAAAGACACATTGTCACCGACTTATGAGTTGAAAGTGGGTCGCCCCGGCAGCAGTTACGCTTTTGAGATTGCCCAAAAAAGCGGCCTCTCGAAAGACCTTATCGGCTATGCCCGCAACCGCACCGGCTCCGAAACGGCGGTGGACGATATTCTCATCGAACTGCAACGCGAGAAGCAGGAATTGGAAGAAAAACTCGCCTCTATCGCGGAAAAAGAACAGTCGCTCGAACGCCTCATCAAAACTTACGACTCCATGCACCACGACTTGGAGGTGAAGCGCAAGCAACTGAAACTCAACCAAAAGGAACACGAACTCCGTATCAGCGCCAACACCAGCCGGGAGGTGGATAAGGTGATTCGCCAATTGAAAGAAGAAAAAAACCTCGAACGCGCCCAAGAAATCTCGGCCAAACTGCGCCAAGAACGCAGCGAAAAAGCCCGCCAAGTGGACGAGGTGAATGCCGAAGTGGTGAAGTTGGAAGAAAAAGCCGTCCCGTCTGCTTCCAGCCGCCCCCTAACGGTGGGCGACTTTGTGCGGCTGCGAGCGGGCGGCGCCACTGGTAGCATACAGAGCCTGAAAGGTCAAAAAGCAGTGGTGGCTTTGGGCGAGTTGAAAGTGACGGTGGGCGTGCAGGATTTATTGCTCGCCGCCGAGCCGATGAAACAAACTGCTCACATCACTACCACTGATTTGCAGCAAGTTGCGGCTTTTGAATCGAAAATTGACTTGCGCGGCATGAGCCAAGATGAGGCCATGCGAGTGCTCGAAAAATTTGTGGACAGCGCCCTGCTCACCAATGCCAGCAACCTCCGCATCCTGCACGGCAAAGGTAATGGCATCCTGCGCAAGGTCGTCCGCCAAAAGCTCCGCGAATATGGCGGCAACATCGCCAGCGTCTATCACCCGGAACAGGAGGGTGGGGGAGACGGGGTCACAATTGTGGAGTTGGCGTAAGAGGATGGTTTAGAGGGGTTTAGATGGTTTGAAAGGTTTAGATTTAGAGGGGTTTAGATGGTTTAGAGGCGTTCAGAAATTGTTGTTGGCCTTGAAAACCAATATTTTGAATTCTAAAACCAAACTCTCCTAAACCATCTAAACTCTTCTCAACCATCTAAACACACTCACCATGAACAGAAGAAATTTTATCAAAAAAACGACCCTCGCGAGCGGCGGTCTTTGGCTTGCACCAAACTTGAACAAGCCAGATTTCCAAATTCCGGCAGGTTTTTCACCAAAAATATTAGCGACTAACTGGGGTTTTTCCGGTTCGTGGGAAGCCTTTGCGGCCAAAGCCAAAGAGGCGGGCTACGACGGCGTGGAAGTGTGGGTGCCAGGCGACGACAAAGGCCGCGCCAGTTTTATGGAAGCCATGCAAAAACAGGGTTTGGCGTTCGGTCTGCTCTGCGGCGGCTCGGACGCAAGTTTTGAAAAACACTTGCCGCAATTTGAAACCCAATTGCGCAACGCGCTGGCAATGAAGCCGCTCTACGTCAACTGCCATTCCGGGCGCGACTATTTTTCCTTTGAACAAGCCAAAGTTTTTTTCGCGCGCACGGCAAAATTGAACAAAGAAACCGGCATCCCGATTTACCACGAAACCCACCGGGGGCGGCTCTGTTTTGCGGCGCACATCACCCGCCGTTTTTTGGAAGAAACACCAGATCTGCGCCTCACGCTCGACATCTCGCACTGGTGCAACGTGCATGAATCGCTGCTCGGCGACCAAGCCGCGACGGTGGATGTGGCGCTCGCCCGCACCGACCATATCCACGCCCGCATCGGCCACCCGGAAGGCCCGCAAGTGAACGACCCGCGCGCGCCTGAATGGGAAAATGCCGTGAACGCACATTTGGCATGGTGGGATAAAGTGGTGGAAATCAAGGCAAAAGCCGGGCAATCGCTCACCTTCCTTACAGAATTCGGCCCGCCGCACTACCTGCCCGCGTTGCCTTACACCCAGCAGCCGGTGGCCGACCAATGGGCCATCAATGTCCACATCATGAGCCTCCTTCGCAAAAGATATACCCGCCAATGAATGCGCTCGCCCAATTCACCGGGCGGCTGCATCCGCTGTTGGTGCATTTGCCCATCGGCATTCTGTTGCTGGCGTTGCTGTTCGAGTTGTTGGGCCGGCGGGAGCAGAACCGGGCGTTACAAACGGCTATTCCTTTTGTGTTGTTGACGGGGGCGATTGCGGCGGTGTTTTCCTGCCTGAGCGGGTGGCTGTTGTCGCAAAATGGCGATTACGAAAACGAGTTGGCCAGTCGCCACCAATGGTCAGGCATTGTGGTAGCAATCCTTTCAATTTCAGCGTATTGGCTAAAGGCGCGCCAGCGCAAGACGACCTATTTTTTTCTCTCCATGTTGCTATTGCCGGGCATTTTGCTCACGGGGCATTGGGGCATTACGCTGACACACGGCGAAGGTTATTTGACCAAAAATTCGGAAGAAACAGTCTTGGAAAATAACGAATCGCCCGGAAACCCGACAGTGCCGGATGTGGAAGCATCTTTCCCAAAATCAGAGCATCTTGAAGCATTGCAAACAGCGGGCGTAGTTGTGTTGCCGGTCGGTCAAAATACGCCTTTTCTTTCCCTCAACTTTGTCAACGTTCCTGAAATAACCCCAGGTATTCTTCGAGCGATGGAGCCGGTGGCTCAAAATATTGTCTGGCTCAAGCTTTCCGGCACAGCATTGAATGACAGCGCATTAGCCCTCATTTCGACATTCAAAAACCTGACAAAACTGCACCTCGACCACACGGCTGCCGACGATGCTTCGCTTGCTTTTTTGCAAAAAATGGACAGGCTCGTTTACCTAAATTTAGTCGGCACAAAAGTCACCGCACAAGGTGCCGCCACGCTCGGCGGGCTGCCCAACTTGCGGCAACTTTACCTCTACCAATCGGGCGTAAAACCCGAAGACTTGCCGAGTTTGCGAGCCAAGTTTCCACGCACCCAGATAGATACAGGCGGATACCGGGTGCCGGTGCTGGCGACGGACACCACTTTTTTGCCGATAGGAAAATGATTTTTTGGGGAAACACATAGGCACATAGAGCGCATAGTTTTTTTAAGGAACTCTATAAAAATTCTATTGTTTTCTATGTGCCTATGTGTTCCAATAAAATTACTCCGCTAAAGGTACCGTCGGCAACACAGGCCATATCACCAACACCGTTCGGCGGTTTTTCTGGCGGCCATCGGCAGTTTCGTTGGAGGTGGCCGGGTAATATTCTCCCTTCCCGATAGGTGTCAATTGGTTGGCGTTCACATTGAACTCGCGGATGAGCAGGCGAGTCAGATTCGTCGCCCGGCGGAGGCTCCAATCCCAAGTATCTTGCAGCGTTTTGTCTTTCGGCAACACGTTGTCGGTATGGCATACCACGTCAATGTCCAACTCCGGGCGGCTGGTCACTACTTGAGCCAAAGGCAACAGCAGATTTTTTCCGGAGGCACTGATTTCCAGCCCTTTGGCATCGAACAGCCTTTTGTCGGGCAGGGTGAGATGCACGGTCTCGCCTTCGAGCGAAGCCGTCACGTCAGGTTGGTCAGCGTAACTTTTTTCGAGCGAAGATTTCAAATCGCCCAAGATTTTGGCCCTGTCCTGCTGTGCCTTTTGGGTACGTTGCAAGAGCGCGTTGCGTTTGGCAAGTTCGGCCTTGTTGGCGGCCAACTCTTTTTCCAGCGCAGCCTTTTCGGAAGCGAGTTTGCTCGAAGACTCGCCCAATTTTTGGGTGCGCGTGGACAACTCCGTGTTCAGGTCTTGGATTTCTGCTTCTTGGTTGCCAATGAGGCGATTGAGTTCGCCCACCTGTTTTATCAGGTCTGCGGTCTCGCGTTTGCGGTCGAGCAATTCCTGCACCAGCACTTTTTCGCGGTTTTCCGTGGCTTGCCGGGTGGCTACCTCGGCGCGGTAAATTTTTGGTTTCACACAGGCATTGAGGGCAAAAAGTAAGGTCAAAAGGGTGAAAAATCGGACTTTGAGCATGAGTGTTTGAGTTTAATTCATGGTGAGCGGTCGCGGCAAAGATTTTGAAAAAATCCTTCCGGCCAACCCAAGCCGCTGGTTTTTCTATTTTCGCGGCGGGCTTTTTAAGAAAAATGAAAAAGATACTACCAATATTGCTGCTTTGCGCCGTCTCTTGCGAATTGGACACCCAGCATTTGACTGGCCGTTGGCGGGCCATCGCGCTGTACGAGGGCGGGCAAACGGTGGCGGCTCCGCTGGATTCGGTGCTGCTGCATTTTTCCGAAAACGGAAATTACAAGTTTGGTACCATCGGGTTTTACCGGGAAGAAGGGCCGTTCCGCGTCGCCGGCAAACACCTTTTCCTGACCGACACGACGGAAAAAACGCCGAAGGAACACATTCTCGAAGTGCTGTTTCTTTCCAATGACACTTTGAAACTTCGCATGGAAAAAGGCGGGAACGAGCAGGTGATGTTTTTGACAAAAATGAATTGATTATCAACATGAAACACGCGCTAACATCTCTTCTTCTACTCTCCATCAGCATTGCCGCGTCGGCGCAGCAAACGGCGGAATCCATCCGGCTCAATCAGATTGGCTTTTACCCGGCTGCACCAAAATCAGCAGTGGTCGTGGGCGATGCGGGCGACGTTTTTCGAATTAAAAAACACGATACGGGGGAAGTGGTGTTAAGCGGCAACCTGAGCGCACCGCGCACCAATCCGTTTTCGGGAAAAACCTGCCGCAGCGCCGATTTTTCATCTTTCCAAAAAAGTGGCTCATACGTCGTCGAAATACCGCCAATCGGGATTTCCTATCCATTTGAAATAAAAGAAAATGCGCATCGGGAAGTCGCCATCGGGGCTTTGCACGGGTTTTACTACCAACGTGTTTCGACGGATTTGCCGGAACAGTACGCCTGGAAATGGCATCGCCCGGCAGGTCACCCCGACGATAAGGTGCTCGTGCATCCTTCGGCGGCATCGGCGGCGCGACCGGCGGGTACGCCGATAGCGTCGCCCGGCGGTTGGTACGACGCGGGCGATTACAACAAGTACATCGTCAATTCGGGCATCACGATGGGGACGCTGCTTTCCCTCTACGAAGACTTCCCGGAATTTTGCAAATCATTGAAAATCAATATTCCAGAGAGCAAAAACGAGGTGCCAGACCTGCTCGACGAAATCCTCTGGAACCTCCGTTGGATGCTGACGATGCAAGACCCTTCGGACGGCGGCGTGTACCACAAACTGACCAATCCAGAATTCGACCCGATGAACGAAATGCCCCACCAAGCCATGCGACCGCGTTATGTGGTGCAAAAAAACACCATCGCGGCGCTCGATTTTGCGGCGGTGGCGGCGCAGGCGAGCCGGGTGTTCCGACCTTTTGAAAAACAACTGCCCGGCTTGGCGGATTCATGCCGCACCGCCGCCGAAAAAGCATGGCAGTGGGCGCGGCAGAACCCTGCCGTCCGCTACGACCAAAAGGCGATGAACGCGGCTTTTGACCCCGACGTGAACACGGGCGGATATGAGGACAAAAATGACTCCGACGAGTGGATATGGGTGGCGGCAGAACTTTATTTGACCACCCAAGATGATGCATATTACTCGGCGGTCAATTTTTCTGCGGGCGACTATTTGCCTGTCCCCACTTGGAATCAGGTGCAGGTGTTGGCGTATTATTCCCTTATTCGCCATGAAAAAAACCTGACCGGATTGGCAAAAAAAGATTTGCCAGAAATCAAAAAACGCGTGTTGGCGCTCGCCGACGACTTGGTGAAAGATGTTGAAAATCAACCGTTTCAGACCGTGATGGGCAAAACTGCAAAAGATTTTATGTGGGGCAGCAGTTCGCACGCGGCTAATCAGGGCATCGCGTTGATACAGGCTTTTGGCATCAGCGGCGACAAAAAATACTTGCAGCACGCGCTCGGCAATTTGGACTATTTGTTGGGCCGCAACGCGACGGGCTACTCGTTCCTCACGGGGTTTGGCGACAAAACGCCCATGTACCCGCACCACCGACCTTCCGAGGCCGACGGCATCGCGGAGCCGGTGCCTGGCTTGCTGTCCGGCGGCCCCAATCCCGGTCAGCAGGACAAATGTACTGCCTACCCCAATCGCCTCCCCGACGAGTCGTTCACGGACGACGCGTGTTCTTACGCCTCCAACGAAATTGCCATCAATTGGAACGCGCCGCTGGTTTATTTGGCGGCGGCATTGGAGGCATTGCAGGAAAAATTGAAATAAAAACACATAGATTCTTCAACATGAAAAAACTTTCAAGACGCGGTTTTATGAAAAATGGAGCATTGGCTACCGTCGCCATGGCGCTAACCGGTGCCACCCCTGCCAAAAAAGACATCTTTGTGCACCACGTTTATTTTTGGCTGAAAAACCCCGACAGCGCTGCCGATAAGGCCAAACTGATGGAGGGTTTGGAAAAATTGGCAAAAGTGAAAACCATCAAAATGGCGCACATCGGCACACCCGCCGAGACCAGCCGCAGCGTGATTGACCGCTCTTACGCCGTGTCGTGGCTGTTGTTTTTCGACAATTTGGAAGAAGAGGAAAAATACCAAAAAGACCCCGTCCACCTGAAATTCGTGGAAGATTACTCGCACCTCTGGGAGCGGGTGGTGGTGTACGATTCGGTGGGGCGAAAACAGTAAAATCGTCAGTCCGAATCTCTGAACCCGCCAGCAAGGATATTTGCTGGCGGGCGGCTTGCTGACTTCAATATAGAGATTGCCAACGACCCTCCGCTCCCGCAAACGAGTGCGCCTGCCGCCACGAGCAGGGTGTTTTGGAAAACAAAACCGAGCGCACAAGCCGCCAAGCCAGCGCAAGCATTGAGCATCGAAACCGACACCGGGAAATCTGTTTTTTCAAATGGAACTGCCCAAATTGCGCCCAAAATGAGGGATAACACTGCAAAAAGAGCAAAATATCGGTAGGCATTCGGCGCGACGGTGTCCAGCGAAAATAAAACACCCGAAGCAGCGATGCCAAAAATAACTGCCAGCGCGACGTATCGTCGCCCCCCGAATGGCTTCCCGGAAATTTTCCCCTGCATCTTGCCCCACATCATCATGGAGCCGGAAAAAGCCGCACCGCCGCTGATGGTCGCGAGCCACAGCAAGATGCCCCCGAGCCATCCTTGCCCGGCGGGATGGGCGTGAAATTCTGCCCATGCCACGAGCAAACTTGCCAACCCGCCAAATCCATTGAGCAATGCGACCGCAGGTAAGTTGTTCGTCAGGGGAGTTTGGCTGGCAAAGCGCAATCCGAACAAAGTCCCCGCCACCAGCCCGATCAAAATGTACTCGAACCGCCCGATGTGCGCGTCCATCAGCGTCACCGCGACCGCCGATACCATGCCGACCGCAGCAATCAAATTGCCGCGTTGCGCCGTTTCTGGATGGCGCAGCAGTTTGATGCCGAGGACAAAAGTGGCAGCGGAAAGGAGATAGACGATGTTGGTGAAGGTGTTCATCTTCAGTCGGTTTAGATGGTTTAGAATGGTTTAGAATGGTTTAGAAAACATTGGCAATCAATCCCTTGCCACGACACATCTCATCTAATCCCTCTACACCATCTCTATTTTTTCAAAACTTTGTCATTCAGTATAAATGCGCCGATGGCACAGGCAGTAGCAAACGCAACAGCGCAACCACCCAACAGCGCAGCAAAATCATTCCGTCCGCCGGAAGCCAGGCCCGCAGCCAAAATAGCACCCAGCACGGTGATGCCCGAAATGAGATTCAAACCAGAAATGAATGGCGTGTGCAGCGACGACGGCACTTTGGCAGCGACTTCAAAGCCCAAGAAAATGGCTAAGACAAGAATGAAGAGCAGAAAAATAAGGACGGCGGTTTCCATTGGAAATATTGTTGTAATGGTTTACTTCATTCAGAATGAATCATTTAGAGCAAAAAACCAATGACCTGTAAACCGCTCACCGACAACCAGCCACCAACTATCGCATCCTCGGTTGCCGCCGTTTGCCGCCGGGGCGGAAGCCTTTGCCGCCCATCATGCCCATCATAGAAGGGTTCATGGCTTGGCCGGCTTGCTTGAACTGTTTGTCCACTTCTTTGATTTGCTCTTTGAGCATGGGCTCGGTGATGTTGAGTTTTTTGAGTTCGGCGAATTGGATTTGTGCTGATTTGAGGTTGTTTTTGGAAGCGGCCACCATCACCAATTGCAGCATGGCCGCGCCTTTTTCATTTTCGGAAGGCAGCCCCGCTTCCAATGCTTTTTTCAGCCACATCTCGGCAGTGGCAAAATCCTTTTTTTGCAGAGCGACCGCACCGTGCGTCATGTAATACACGCCCTTATAGCCTACGAGCAGGATTTTTGGGAAAAAAGTCAGTTTGAGCCGAGCCTCTGCTTCTTCGAGGCGCTGCTGGCCGAGCAATTGATTGGTGGAAAGGATGGTGCCGAGCAACAGATAACCCGCAAGCATGATGATGCCCACGAGCAAAAATGGGAACCCGTACCAAAAACCCAATGCCACCCACAGCGCGATGCCGCCCACGATGCCGCCCACAATCAGGGCAAAACGAAGATAAATATTGATTACAAACATAGTGTCGTTGAATAATTGAGGGGCAAAAGTAAGAAGTTGTTTGAGCGAAAACCACTCAAATAACTTCTAAAAAAGCCCGCCGGGAAAAGAATTCGCGCTTGTCGAAATCAGATTTTTTTAAAAGAACTTGCCACGGCATCTTTGCTGCCAAACACGCGATACCTGAAAATGGAGTCACATTGCAGCACCTCATAGCACACCGTGTCGGTTTCCCCTTTTTCTATAAAACACCAACCTTGGGATGCCATCGCGCTGTCCGACTTGCAAAAAACATTTTGGCAGTCGCTAAATGCTTCGATCCCGCACGCTTCTTGCACAATGCCTCCGATGGTGTGTTTCATCAAATCGTCGTTGATTTCTACGGCGAGGGAGGTGTCTGCCTCGTTTTGCCAGCGCCCCTGCATCACATCGAGCAGTTCATTGGCCGGAGGGCCGGGCGTGTTGACAGGCACATTGACAAGTCCTTGCTTGGTGGAATTGGCCGGGTTGCAGTCGCAGGCGTTGGCACAAAGCAATGCGCCAATGAGGTAGATTGTTTGTTTGGTCATGTAATTCTTGATTTCTTACACAGTGCAAAAGTTGAAAATCATGCGCAAACGCTGTGTCTTTGTGCCGCCATTTAAAATAAGTTAACTGACTGACGGATGAACCTGCTGAAAGATATATACCGTTTTTTGAGTCCAAAATTCAAAAATTTGCACCTCGAATACCATGTGGATTTCAAGCCGCGATACGGCCACGGGCGTGCGCCGCACCACCAACTTAACAACATCATAGAGGCAAACCGCAAGGTGTACGAAGAGCATCTCCATCTGGCGTTGGCCTTCAAAGACAACTTGCACCAAATCAAACAGTTGAAAGCAGAAGCCAACTCTGATTTGCCAGTTTGGAACAACGGCTTTTTGCCCGGTCTCGACATCGTGGGCATCTATACCATGCTGGCAAAATACCGCCCCGCCAAGTACGTGGAGGTCGGCTCCGGCAACTCCACAAAGGTGGCTTTCAAGGCAAAAAAAGAACAAAATCTGCCCACCGAAATCACCTCGATTGACCCTTTCCCCCGCGCAGAGATTGACCATCTGGCCGACCGCGTCATCCGCCAACCTTTCGAGAATGTGGACTTCAATCCGCTGCTTGCCGAGTTGAAACCCGGCGATATGGTGTTCATTGACAATTCGCACCGCATCCTGCCCAACTCGGATGCGACCGTGTTTTTTCTCGAAGTGTTGCCGTGCCTGCCAAAAGGCGTGGTCGTCCACATTCACGACATTTATCTGCCGTATGATTACCCGCAATTCATGTGCGACCGATTTTACTCCGAACAATATGGATTGGCAATGTACCTTTTGGCCGACCCGACGCGATACCGCACCATTTTGCCCAACTATTTTATTTCAGAAGACCCGCAATTGAGCGCCCTCATTGAGCCGATGTGGGAACACCCCAACCTCGTGGGCGTAGAGCGGCACGGCGGGTCTTATTGGTTGGAAATCAATTAAATGAACAAAAAAATTATGACTCGGACACTTCTTATT
>CAYZVM010000042.1:0-10339 GCA_964481485.1 uncultured Saprospiraceae bacterium
GTGCTGCCCGCACTCGGCAAGAGCCTTATGCTTTTTGCATTGCTTTTGTGCGGTTCGGCGGCTTTTGCCCAAACCACGACAGCCAGCATAACAGGCATAGTCAACGATGCGAACGATGAAGGGTTGGTCGGTGCTACAGTAGTGGCAACGCACGTTCCTTCTGGCACACGCTACGGCACTGCTACCAACGCCACAGGTCGCTACACACTGCCGGCAGTGCGTGTGGGTGGCCCGTACACGATAACTGTAACGTATACTGGCTTCGAATCCGAGACACGCGAAAATGTCTTCACTAGCCTAGGGGTCGCGTCCAATCAAAATTTCCAAATGAAAGAATCTGGTGTGGCTTTGGGAGAAGTGGCAATTACTGCCACAAGGAACCCGCTCAACACCTCTAAAAATGGTGCTTCTACGAGTATTTCTGAACAGGAAATCATGGTGTTGCCTACAGTAAATCGCGACTTGACGGACTTCACCCGCCTTACGCCTCAAGCAAATTTGTTGGGCGACAATGTGATCTCGATCGCTGGCGCCAACAACCGCTACAACGCCATTTATATTGACGGTGCCGTGAACAACGACGTGTTCGGCCTCGCTGGTTCGGGGACCAACGGCGGGCAGACGGGGGTTTCGCCCATTTCTCCCGATGCTATTGAACAGTTTCAGGTCGTCGTCGCTCCTTACGATGTCAAATTGAGTGGTTTTGCCGGCGGTGGCATCAATGCCGTGACCCGCAGCGGCACCAATGAAGTGAGCGGCTCTGCTTATTGGTTTACACGCAATGAAAACTTGGCTGGCTACAAGCCATCGGTACCGGATACGGCAGATAAAAAATTGCGCCGCCTGCCTGATTTCGCAGCCAACACCTACGGACTTCGTGTGGGTGGCCCGATTGTGAAGGACAAAGTGTTCTTCTTTATCAACGCTGAATTGCAACGGGACGAAACGCCGCAGCCTTTTGATTTTGCCAACTATAATGGCAATTCTTCAAAGGCCCAAATTGAGGCATTTGCCAACCGCCTTCGCGAATTGGGCTACGACCCGGGCGGCTTCGAATCAAAAGTCAATCGTTTGGATGGCGAGAAAATACTTGCGCGTTTTGACTTCAACTTGAGCCAAAACCACAAATTGATGCTGCGCCACCACTATACGAAAGGCACTGCTACCTACGATCAGGCTTCATTCAACAATCGTATCCGTTTTGCCAACAATGGCATCTTTTTCCCCTCTACCACCAATTCTACAGCATTGGAGTTGACCAGTGTTTTTGGCGAAAAAGTGTCCAATAATTTGAGTATCGGCTACACAACTGTGCGTGACGACCGCGACCAATTGGGCAACGCATTCCCCAATATTAGCATAACCGACGGAACAGGTGTGATTTGGGCCGGTACCGAGCCATTCTCAACCGCTAATGCACTCGACCAAAACATTCTGACGCTGTCCGACTATGTGAATTTGTATCTCGGCAACCACACTGTTACTTTGGGTACGAGCAATGAATTTTTCAGCATCTACAACCTCTTTGTCCGTCAGTCGTATGGAGAGTATCGTTACGACAGCTTGGCGCAATTCATGAACAATATGTTGCCGAGCCGTTATCTGCGCAGTTATTCATTGGTTGACAATATCAATGGAGATGGCTCGGCTGCTGCAGCTGACTTCAAAGCCATGCAACTTGGGTTCTATATTCAAGACGAGTATGCTATCAGCAAGCGCCTTACTACTACCTTGGGCATCCGTGTGGACATCCCAATGTTCTTGGACGACCCCCTCGAAGCGAGGGTCTTTAACGAAGGGGTGCTGGAGCAAGTGAGCGCGGTGTATGACTTAAAAGGCGCTCGCGCCGGCCAATCGCCTCAAGCTCAAACACTGTTCTCTCCTCGGTTAGGGTTCAACTATGATGTGATGGGCAACAACAAATATGTCGTCCGTGGTGGCGTTGGTATTTTCACCAGCCGCATTCCATTTGTGTGGCCGGGCGGTATGTTCACCAACAACGGCATAATCATAGCCAGCGTGGACGCCAGCGCAAGTGATATTGCCAACGTACAGGGATTCGCATTCCGTCCAGACGCTGCCAATCAATATACAAACGAAGACTTTGGCAAAGTGGGCGGCTCGTCCCAATTGGACCTTTTCTCGAAAAAATTCCGCTACCCGCAAACGTTCCGCACTAGTTTGGCTGTGGATGTAAAATTGCCTTGGGGCCTGACCGGCACGATCGAGGGCATCTACTCCAAAGTCCTCAACAATGTCACCTATCAAAACGTGAATGTCGCTCCATCAATCGGCAATTTGCAGGGCAACGGCGACAACCGCGAGATATACAACGGATCGAGAATTTCCAATGCTTACACAGCCATTATCTTGGGCTCTAACACAAATGAAGGCCACTCCTACAACATTACCGGCCAAATACAAAAGGCGTTCTCGAAAGGCATGGTGGGAGGTGTTTCGTACACTTTTGGCGAATCAAAAACTATCAACGACCTGACCTCTTCGCAAAACCTTTCCAACTGGCGTTTCAATGAAAGTGTGAACAGCCGCAACAACCTTCCGACCTCTTATTCGGATTTTGATCTCGGACACCGGGTAAACGCCTTTTTGTCAAAGCGTATCGAATACGGCAACAATTTTGGCGGCGCTACCACTATTTCGCTGTATTACAATGGCCAATCAGGTCAGCGGTTCTCGTACACTTATAACAACCGCTTGGTCAACGACGACTCCCAAAACGGCCAAGACTTGATATTCGTACCTGCAACGCGCGACCAAATCAACTTGGTTGACGATGCTGTTTTTGGCACTGCTGACCAACAATGGGCAAATTTGGATGAGTTTATCAAAAACGATGATTACCTGAGCACTCGTCGCGGTCAATATGCTGAGCGCAACGGGGGCCGCCTTCCGTTTACCAATATTGTGGATTTGAAGGTCATGCAAGACGTGTTCATCAATGTTGGAGGGAAACGCCGCGCCATCCAGATATCGCTCGATATGTTCAATTTCACGAACATGCTGAATAAAGATTGGGGCCGTCGCTATGTTATCACCAATGATGCCTACAATCTTATTGCTGTGACCCGTTCGTCGGCCAGCACTACTGCTACTTACAAATTCAACAAACCCAAAGCAGATGTGTGGAACATTGACGAATCAGGTATCAACAGCTCGATTTGGCAGGCTCAATTAGGTGTCCGTTTGTTGTTCTAATAAACAGGATACATAAATCTGACAAGAGTTTCAATAAAACAGGCCAGCCCGGGCATCCGGGCTGGCCTGTCTTTTTTCTGCCAAATATGTTTTTTTAATCCACGACGGGTGCCGTCATGTTGGCCATGCTCACAATGTTGTCGTTCGGCTGGTCGCTCTCTATGAGGCCGTCGCGCATACGCACGATGCGGTGCGCGTGCAGCGAAATATCCAATTCGTGCGTGACAAGGATGACCGTATTGCCCGCTTTATGGATTTGCTCGAACAAGCCCATTATTTCATAAGAAGTCTTCGAGTCGAGATTGCCCGTAGGTTCGTCGGCGAGGATAATGGCCGGGTCGTTCACGAGGGCGCGGGCGACGGCGACACGCTGGCGCTGGCCACCGGAAAGTTCGTTGGGCTTGTGCATCACCCGGTCGCCGAGGCCGACCGATTCGAGAGTCTTGCGGGCTTTCGCGAGGCGTTCTTCGCGCGGGATACCGGCATAGACGAGCGGCAACGCCACATTCTCAAGCGCGGAAAGGCGCGGCATGAGATTGAAAGTTTGGAATACGAAGCCGATTTGTTTGTTGCGCACCTCCGCCAAATCACCGTCGTCCATCGTGCTGACCTCGATGCCGTTGAGCCAATATTCCCCGCTGGTGGGCGAGTCAAGGCATCCCAAAAGGTTCATCAGTGTGGACTTGCCACTGCCCGACGGCCCCATGAGCGCGACGTATTCATTCTTCTCAATTTTGAGAGAAACATCTTTGAGCGCCTCTACTTTTTCAGCACCCATGATATAAGTCTTGTTGAGGTTTTTTATTGAAATGAGCATTTTCTATAATTATGAATGATGAATGATGAATTGCCTGCTTAGGAACGCTACCTAAATAACGGTTCAGATTGACTACCCCCGCGCTTTAGCCGGGGGAATAGCAGAAGCCAAATCAAGTGGGGTTTTGCACGTTTTGGGTTAAAACCCATGAATAAGTTTCGTCCATTCTCCCCCCCCCGGCTAAAACGCGGGGGTTAGCATTTGATTTATTCCAGCCCGTTCCTTATCAAGGCTGCAATTATTTTCTTTTTCGCCGAAAAATCATCCCCGTAGCCACCACGCAGAGGCCGACGAGGAAGGTCGTGAACTCTTGAACCAATTGGGGGAACAAAAATTTGGCAATCAGGAACAGCGCCACAGCAACCGCCGCCAATATTGCTATCCAGAAATAAATGCCTTTGCCCGATGTTGGATTTCCTGCCATTTGACAATCAATATTTTACCATGTTATTCAATCACCTTTGGCACCCGGAAAAACTGCCCGTCGTGCTTTGGAGCATTTTTTAGTGCCTCATTTTGGGCCAATTGGTTGGCTATTTCGTCTTCTCGCGCGATGTTTTGCTCGCCATTCAAATAAACCAACGGCTCCACATCGCGGGTGTCCAACTCTTTCAATTTGTCCACCATGTCCAAGATGCGCTGCAAATCGCCGCTCATCTTTTCGCGTTCGGTGGGCGAGAGTTGCAATCGCGCCAACTTTTCAAGTCTCGAAATAAGGGCAGTGTCAATTTTCATAGAAAAAGGTTAGATGTTTGTGGCGCGTTGCCCGTTGAACGTGGCCCCTCGTCCGACCAGAATGTCGGCGTAAAGTAGCACATCGGGCATCCGGCACTGTCGTCGCCCATTTTGTTTTTGCAAAAAGATGTTGGTAAAAAACGGCGAACGATGAACGGCGAACGCGCAACGAAGCCATACCTTCGCCACGCACAAAAGTACAACAATGAACCCAGGCTTGCCCTCTGACAAGACACTCATCAAACACGTCGCTCTGGCCGGCAATATCGGCGCCGGCAAAACCACCCTCTGCGAAATGCTCGCCCGCCACTTCGGCTGGGACGTTCATTATGAGGACACGGAGAACAACCCCTACTTGTCCGATTTTTACATGGACATGAAACGGTGGTCGTTCAACCTCCAGATTTTTTTCCTTTCCAGCCGCTACCAACAGATGCTGCGCATCCAACAAGGCAACCGCACGGTGGTGCAGGACAGGACGATTTATGAGGATGCTTTTATTTTCGCCCCCAACCTCGCCGACATGGGGCTGATGGAACGCCGCGATTTTGAAAATTACACCACGCTTTTTCAGTCCATCATCTCGCAAATAAAAGCCCCCGATTTGCTTATCTATCTGAAAGCCAGCATCCCCACGCTGGTGGAACATATCCAAAACCGAGGCCGCGACTACGAGGGAAGCATCAGCATCGAATACCTCAAACGCCTCAACGAACGTTACGACAACTGGATAAGCAACTACCACGAAGGCCGTCTTTTGGTCATCAATGTGGATCAATTCGATTTCTCGAACGACAAGGAAGCCTCTGGCAAAGTGCTCGAAATGGTGCAGGCAGAGTTGCACGGGCTTTTTTAAGCCGTACCTTTGCCGGGCTAATTTTCACCACACATGAAGAGTATCGCTCGACTTCTTTGCCTACCTTTTGCTTTGTTTTTTTGCACTCATTTGTCCGCGCAAGTAGAAGAATCCCTGCCGCGTGTGCCGGAAAGTGCCGCCCAAGAACGCACCACCGTGGACTGGACGCCCGACACTTTGTTTTTCGGAGATGTCTATGCCGGTGCTATCGTGCTGGACTCTTTCAGCGTGACCAACACGGGGGAACATCCCTATCTCATTCGGGAGGTGAAAGCCAGTTGCGACTGTACTGCGTACAAGTACCCCAAAGAGCCGGTGATGCCGGGTGAGACGGCCATTATTCGTGTGGAATTCGACAGTGCCGGGAAAGCAGGCATCACGAGGCCGGGCATCGTCATCTACGACAATTCCATCCCAAACTCGCGCAGCATCCTTTATTTGGAGGGCTTTGTCATCTCGAAGAAAAAACCGCAAAAAACTTCGGGCGGCAATTAGCTACATCCAGACCCTCACTTTAAGTTATCGTAAAGTTTCTATCGGCTTGGCTGAGGTAGTGTGCAAACCTGCCAAATTTGAGCCTGAAATGAAACCCGGCGAGCGCATCATCCCTTTCTCTAAAAAAGATAAACGACTGCTGCAAAAACAGTTACGCTGGCAATTGGCGCTGCACGGGCTGTACCTTTTATCAGCGATTCTGCTGTTGTTGGCATTTTTGGCCACCTACCATCACCCCTATTTCAAGTTGCTTGCGGGCGGGTCTTTGGTTTGTTTCGCTGTGATGCTGGCCTTGTGCCTTTTTGAAAAACGCCCGACCGCAACTTTCCGCCTCATCCGCGATTTGAACATCGGAAAAAAACGTGTGGTGCATGGCCGGGTGGAACTGGCGCGATTCCGCCAAGAAGATGCCCGGCAGATGGAACAGGTGTACGACGTCGGGCCGTATCGGTTTGAATTGGGGCAATTGTCGCCCGTGCTGAAGCGATTCCGACAAGTGATGCCAGGGCAGACGGTAGAAGTGCACCAATGCCTACATTCCGGGATAATACTTCAAATGGACATCGTGGACGAATAATAAAAAAAATCAGCCCTTCGGCGGGTGCCAAAGGGCTGATTTTCAGTACAAAAAACGACTTACGCCTCTGTCTCTTCGGTGGCATCTTCGTCTGCCATTTCTTCCTCGTCCGACTCTTCTTCCATCTCGTCTTCAACTTCTTCATCTTCCATTTCCTCCTCGTCATTCTTTTCGTCCTCTTCGAGTTGGGCGACGGTGTTTTCGAGGGTTTCTACTTCTGTGACAACATCGAGTTCTTCGGATTCGACTTGTGCTTCAAATTGCATGGTTAGAACGTTTTTGATTGTTTGAAAATAGGTGAACGAACCATACAAAGGAAGGGGGAAAAAGGCGACCGCCGCCAGACGAGGCAGTTAAGTTGTCATTAATAAAAGGGGACATGAAGTCACCTAAACTTTACCCTGATGCCGTTGAAATCTGGGGGCAGCAAAAGCAAAAACCTCAATGTTCGTCGTCGTCTTCTTCGTCGTCAAATCCCATTTCTTCGCCTTCCTCAATGAAGTCTTCATCGTCGCCAAATTCGTCAGGCTCGTCAAGACCCAAGTCTTCGCCTTCTTCGCCGAATTCGTCAAAATCTTCGTCGTCCAGGTCTAAATCGTCAGTTTCGTCGTCGGCATCGTCAAATTCGTCGTCGCCGAGCGAGGCAAACGGGGCGGTTGTGGTGGTTGGTGTCAGCAGGAAATCCTTTTCCAATTTCCCGATTTCGAGTGATGGCTGGGTGCGCATAAGTCGGAGGGTTTATAGTGAAATGATGCGGTTGTTACGAGTTGCAAAGAAAGGTGCTTGGTTGGATTTTCGCCCGAAAATTACTTAAACTGTATTGCTCGCACAGGCGATATTTTGGAAACCAAAAATGACGGCAGCAAGAGGAACAAAAGCGTGACGGCCAAGGTGCCAACATTTATGCCTGCGACGGCCAACCAATTGATTTTTACGGGTGCGTAAGAAAGATAGTAGTCGGCCTCGTTGAGTTTGATAAAACGGAATTTGTCCTGCAAAAAACAAAAACCAAGGCCGAGCAAATTGCCCCAAAACATCCCGGTCAAGGTGATGACGGCGGCGTAGTAGAGGAAAATCCGGCGGATGCGCCGGTTTGTTTCGCCGAGGGCTTTGAGCACACCAATCATCGTGGAACGCTCAAGCACCAGCACCAACAGGGCAGTTATCATATTGATGATGGCGACGGCGAGCATGAGACCGAGGATGACGATTTCATTCAAATCCTGCAAGGCCAGCCACTCGAAAATGGCCGGGAACTTGGAGCGAATGCTCGTGCAAAGCAGTTCGGGCGGCAACACCTCGGAATAAATATAGTCGTTGTAAAGGTCGAGGTCGCGCAAATCGTCAATCCACACCTCGAAGCCCGCCACATGATTTTCACTCCAACCGAGCAGCTCCTGGGTTTGGCGGATGTCGCAAATGGCAAATTTCCGGTCGTATTCTTCCAGCCCGGTTTTGTAAATGCCGCAAATCTGGAAACGGCGACGAAGTTGTTCGCCTGATTTTACGAAGTGGACGATGAATCGGTCACCCACGCCCACTTGCAGCCGGTCGGCAGTTTGGCGACTGATGATAATGTCGCGAGAAATTGTGTCGCCGAGCGCAATCGGTTGGCCTTCAAGCAAGTAAGGTGTCAAATTACCCCAATCGAAATCCTTTCCAATACCTTTGAGGATAATGCCCTCCATCGCCGTTTTGGTGCGGATGATGCCGGGTTTGTGGGCAAAAGCCTGAATATGGCGGATGCCGCCGTGCGAACGAGTTTCTACTTCCCGACCGGTCCCGAAGCCCAAAATCGTTTCGGGTTCTTCGTACCAAATCGCCCCCAGCGTATCAATCGAGGGATAAAAATCCTGATTTTTTTCGATGGGCATCGGCTCAAAAGAAAGCGAATAAGCCGTGTCCGAAATGTGGATATGCCCCCAAAACTCAAAAATCTTTCGGCTGATTTCGTGTTTGAAACCCGCAATCAAAGCCGTCGCCGCTATCATCACGGCCACACTGAGCGCTACCGCCACGGTGGCGATGCGAATGATGACACGGGAGAAATTTTTTCCACCTGAAAAAGCGATGCGGCGGGCGATGAAAAACGGGAGGTTCAAAGTTGGAATTGGTTGTCAGTTATTGGTTGTTGGCAGCGACAGATAAAAACCGTTTTTTCTGTGCATTTTTATTCTTGATTGTTGCGGCAAATGTAAGGCGTACTGTTTTGTTTGGAACAATCCTTGCCAAAACCTTCCAACCTTTCGTTCCAAGTTTAATTTTGCGCCTTTGTTCGGAAACTTTTATTTCCAAAATAAAATTCTCCCCGAGCAAACGGCTTGTCATTCATGATTCATCAATTATAATTCCTAAATGGCTGATTTTTTCTCCGAACTCAAATGGCGCGGCCTCATCCACGACTCCACGCCCGGCATCGAAGAACACCTGAAAAGTGGCGTGGTACGTGGCTACATCGGTTTCGACCCTACCGCCCCTTCACTCACAATTGGCAACTACGTCCAAATCATGCTGCTCACTTTCCTCCAACGTGCTGGCCACCAGCCCGTGGTGCTCATGGGCGGCGCCACCGGGCGCATCGGCGACCCCAGCGGAAAAGATGCGGAACGCGAACTCAAAAGTTACGACGAACTCGACCGCAACACGGCGCACCAAGTGGAGCAGGTAAAGCAATTGCTTGACTTCGACACCGCCAAACCCAACCACGCACTGCTGCTCAACAACCTCGAATTTTGGCAAAACATGACCGTACTCGAATTCCTCCGCGATGTGGGCAAGTTCCTGACAGTCAACTATATGCTTTCAAAAGAGAGCGTGAAACGCCGCATCGAAAGCGAGACGGGCATCTCGTTCACCGAGTTCAGTTACCAACTTTTGCAGGGCTACGACTACGTTTTGCTCCACAGAAAATACGGCATCACGCTGCAAATGGGCGGCTCCGACCAATTTGGCAATATTACCGCCGGGGTGGAACTCGGGCGCAAAATTGACGATGCCAAACTCTTCGCCGTCACCACGCCCCTGCTCACCAAGGCCGACGGAACAAAGTTTGGCAAAAGCACATCGGGCAATATCTGGCTCGACCCGAGCCTGACCACCCCGTACCGTTTTTACCAGTTTTGGCTCAATGCCGACGACCGGGATTTGCCGAAATTCCTGCGCTATTTTTCTTTGAAAACAAAAGAAGAAATCGAGGCGCTGGAAGCCAGCGGCAGCCCGCAGGAAATCAAACGCGTTTTTGCAGAAGAAATCACCGTGCGGATTCACGGCCAAAAAGAGTTTGAGACTGTGTTGGCCGTGTCGCAGTTATTGTTCGACCCGAAAGCCGATGCAGGCACTTTGAAAAGCCTCGACGCCCGTACGTTGGCGCAAGTAGCGGAGGAAATTCCCGCGCCGCAGGTGCCGCTCGAGGTTGTTCAAAATGGCGCGAACATCCTCGATTTTCTTTCTGAAAACACTGGCATCCTGCCCAGCCGCAGCGAAGCCAAAAAGGCGATTCAGAACAACGCCATTTCTGTCAACAAGCAGAAAATCAGCGATTTGAACTCGACTGTTTCGGCAGCGGATTTGCTGCACGGAAAATTTCTAATGGTAGAAAACGGAAAGAAGAACAAGTTTTTGGTGCGGATAAATTAAGGTCATT
>CAYZVM010000042.1:10439-28155 GCA_964481485.1 uncultured Saprospiraceae bacterium
ATGGTAGAAAACGGAAAGAAGAACAAGTTTTTGGTGCGGATAAATTAAGGTCATTGGAGACATTAAGGGTCATGTTAAAAAATGGTTCCTAATGACTTCAATGACTTTTTTCAATCTCCACCCAACCTTTCCCCCACCCTACCCTGTCTTTCATCGCAAACCGGAGCAACAACTAACTTTTGTTCACTCAACCGTTTTGCAATGAAACACAAATCACTCTTTCGTTTTGCCATTTTGGGCCTCGCCCTCTCCGTCACACTCGGCAGCTGCTTCCGCGACGACTGCGAAAGCACCTACACTTTCATCCGCTTCGATCCCGTGTACAAAACACCCGCAGAAGTGCGCGTGGGCATCAGTACACAAGCCGCCCGCGAGCTGCGCAATCCCGGCAAAATCTACATCTTTGGCCAATACCTGTTCATCAACGAGCGCAACGAAGGCATCCACGTCATTGACAACGCTGACCCCGCCAACCCACAAAAACTCGCCTTTTGGAGCATCCCCGGCAACGTGGATATTGCCATCAAAGGCCAATATCTGTACGCCGACCAGTATGTGGATTTGCTGACGATTGACATCAGCGATATGCAAAACCCACAAGTGCTGTGTCGTTCGCAGGATGCGTTCAACCTGCACGGGCGCGACCTCCAACGCGGCTATATCGTTGATTATCTGCAAACTGAAGTTACAGAGGAAATTCCTTGCGAAGACTCCAGGTGGGGACAACGGTGGTTCTTCCAAGGTGATGTGATTTTTGCAAACAGCGGCTTATTTGATTCCTCTATACCTCAGAGCAGCAGCAGTTCAAGCCCATTGGCTGCAATCGGCATCGGTGGCTCATACGCACGTTTTGGTCTTTTTGACCAATACCTCTACACGATTGACCGCTCCTTGCTGCGCACATGGTCAGTCGCTTCATCTTGCCCGGCGCGCCTTGACTCAACTTATGTTGGCTGGAATATCGAGACCATTTTTCCGTGGAAAGACCGCCTCTTCATCGGCTCGCAAACGGGCGTGTTTATTTTCAACAACTCCAACCCGCAGCGCCCCGTGTTGGAGAACCAATTTGTCCACGCCACCGGTTGCGACCCCGTCGTGTGCGACGAAGAAAATGCCTACGTCACCATTCACGGAGGCACCACTTGCAACGGCACTTTCAACCAACTCGATGTCATTGACATCAAAAACCTACCCGCTGCCTCGCTCCAAAAAACCTACCCGATGACCCGCCCGATGGGACTTGCTGTCACCAACAACTACCTTTACCTCTGCGACGACGGATTGAAGACTTTTGACAAAACCAACCCGCTCGACATGAAGCAAAAAAGCCACTTGAAGGGCATCAAAACTTATGATGTGATTGCGCTCGGCGCGGGTCAATTGCTCGTTGTCGGCGACGACGGCTTCTACCAATACGATGCCAGCGACCCGTCGAATCCGCGCCAAGTAAGCCATATTCCAGTGGTGAAATAAAGCTCACCTTTTTTGTCACTCTGTCGGAATCCGCCCGCTCTTGGTGCGCCCTCGAAGAGCGGACGGTTTCCGGCAGAATGGAAAAAATTTCAAGAAAAAAATTGCCATGAAGTCACTCTACCTTTTGGTTTTCAGCATATTAACAACAACCACCCCGCTCCTCGCCCAACAAAACAACGAGTGTACCGATATTTTGCACCTGCGCGACGGTTCGGTGCTTCGAGGAAAAATAACGGCATACACGTCGGGGGTCGGTTATGAAATCAGCACCTGGAGCGGCCTCCAAATGACCGTGCCAGAAGGCAGTGTCAGGAAAATAGTGCAGCGTTGCAAAGACGACAAAAGAGCATCGAGAACCTATGACTTCAAAGAACACGGCCTGTACAACGCCACGCGGCTCAGCGTGCTGGCCGGTCAAAATCATACAGGCCAAAACAGCCCCGGCTATTCGCTGCACCACAGTGCGGGATGGATGTTCAGCCGAATGTTGGGCGCGGGCATCGGAGGGGGCATGGAAATATACAACCCTGACAGTGGAGAGCCCGTCACTTATCCAGTTTTTGCGGAAATGCGCGGATACCTTCAGGCGAAAAATGTGACGCCCTTTTTTGTGCTGGGCGGAGGTTGGGCCTTTACCGGGAAAAACCACCAAGCACCCTGGAACCAAACCGAGCGGTGGAATGGCGGCTGGCACGCCAAAGCACAAATCGGGTACAGGCTGGGCAACCATTTTACCATGTTTGGCGGCCTTAATTTCCAAAAGAAAGTCCGCAATTGGCAGTCCAATTGGGGCGGCGAATGGGGGGAAGACCGGATGCTGCACAAACGATTCGAATTGGGAATCGGCGTGATTTTATAAAAGTTGTTTGTTGTTCGTTCGCATTTTTGTCATCCGCCATGCGGCGGATATGTCAACTCTACAAACGAACAACAAACAACCAACAACGAGCAACTACTAACCAACAACAAATGACCCTTTTCGGGAAAAAAAATTACACGGAACAAGAACTCGTGGAGGGCTGCGCCCGCAACGAGCGCCGCGCCCAAGAGGCGCTGTACCGCCGTTTTTTCCCCGAAATGATGCGCATGACCCGCCGCTACACCCGCGATGAAGACACGACCATTGAAATCGTGAACAATGGTTTTTTGCGCGTTTTCAAAAAAATCCACACGTTTGCTTTCAAAGGCAGCCTCGAAGGGTGGGTGCGGCGATTGGTGTACCACAGCATGGCCGATTATTTCCGCGACAACGCCCGATACCTGCATTTCCTCGTACTCGAAGACCACGACAGCGCGGTGCCAGAAAGCGGCCATGAAACCTTTTACGAAGAAGACATCCTTCGCGCTGTTGGCACCTTGCCGCCGGTGTCGCAGGAAGTGTTCCGGCTCTATGCCATAGAAGGTTATTCACACGCCGAAATCGCTGTAAATCTGTCCATTAGCGAAGGTACTTCCAAATGGCATCTCAGCACCGCCCGGCAAAAACTCCGCGAAATACTATCTGCTCAATACCCCCTTCAACACCAACGAATTAAAACTGCGACATGAAAAACGAGTTTGACAATAACCTGACCGACAAGGGCTGGCAGTCCATGCGCCGCCTGCTCGACCGCGATATGCCGCAGCGCCGGCGTCGCCGGTTTGCCTGGTGGTGGTTTGCGCTGCTCCTGCTGCCATTGGTCGGGGCGGGCGGTTGGTGGCTTTTGAGGGATTCAAAGCCCGTGGATAGGGTCCCGAAAATGGATGTGCCAAAGGATTCAAAACCGGTGGTAGAGGCTGAAGGCGAGGAAAACCTCCCAAATATTCCTGCCGTTGTTGGCGTCCCCGCCAACAACAAACGGCAGCGCTCGATGCCCGGCGAAAAAGACCCTGCGACTGTTCAGCCGCTCACGCAAAGTGTTGTTGGCGGGGACGCCAACAACGGCCAGAAATTGATTTTCAGCGAGGTGCAATTTGATGAAAAAACCAATCTTAGCGAGAATAGCGACGGAAAAATTGGGGCGCAATCGTCAGGCGATTTGAAGCCATCGGATGGTGTGACCGCCGGCGAGACTTCCCAAAAGTTTCCATCTTTCGGAAAGTTGGAAACACTCCCTGTTACGTTGCAATTTATTGAAAATCAAAACCCAAACGCGACATCACCCGCCCACGTGGCCGCCTTTCAACCTGAAATCACAAAAAAGCAGCCCAGACAAAAACGCTGGTCGTTCGGCCTCTCCGCCGGCTTGGCCTCCGATAATTTGAGTACCGTGAACGGCTTCTCGGCAGGCGCGGCTGTAAATTGGCAGTTCGCCCTCAAATGGGGATTGCGCAGCGGCCTGCACTACGCGCAATATCGTTTGTCGGCAGAAGAACGCCCCGTCGTGTCGTTGGAAGCCGACCAATATACTGACGCTACTGGCAATTTAGTTGACTTGGACACGAGCGGAGGCGGTTTGAACAACCCCGTCCCGAGCGTATCCAGCCCAGAAGTGCTCGTGCCGGTAGAGCGACTCCGGCGACTTGAAATGCCTTTGCTGATGTATTGGCAGCCCGTGCAACCGCTGCGCATTTTCGGCGGCCTCTCGATGAACTACACGTTTTCGGCAAGGGCTTCGGCGGAAAGTTTCGTCAACAACGATTCTTACTTTGCAGACACAAAGCAAGCCCAAAGCAATCTAAGCGAACTGGCCACCAGCAACTTACGGCGCTGGCAAGCCAATCTTCAAACAGGTTTTGGAATTCGTCTGGGCAAACGTTTTGAACTTGACGTCTTCTACCAATATGCGATACCTGACATGAAGAAGGGCAATGACATGGGAACATTCGACCCTTCTACGGGCAACGCAGGCGAAGCCATCGAACAGCGCAAGGGCGCAACGCACAATTTCCTCCTCAACGGAATTCTGTTTTTCTGATACTTCCCATTTTCGTGTGAAGCAAATGAACGAGGGCGGGCGTGGCAACCCGCCCTTTGTTTTTTAGTCCTTTTTGTCATCCTGAGGATATGTCCGCTCTACGAGGGATAGGGAAACCGAACGCGAACAAAACGCAGCATGGAGAGATGTTTCGCCGCCACGCTCGGTGTTTTCACCAAGCGAGAGGGTTGCATCAGTCATGAGCGAGCCGGAAACCATAATTAGCCCCCCTTAAAGTCGAGCGGCTACCTGAGTGGAACCAAGGAGTGAATTCTGGAGGAAATTGAAGGCTCCACGATCCGCCGCGGATACAATGTTCCCCATTTTCCTGCCATTTAATATCGCAAGGATAGTTTTTTAAAATGTCTTTACACCACTCCATCACATTGCCGGCCATGTCATATAGATCAAGTTCATTTGGCTTTTTGGTACCAACGGGGTGAGTTTTTGAACCAGAATTTCTGCTGTACCAAGCCACACTACCAAGATCATTCCCGCCTATGTATTCGTAACCTTGGCTTTTTTTGCCACCTTTGGCTGCGTATTCCCATTCGGCTTCGGTGGGAAGACGGTATCTTTTATTTGTCGCTTTGTTAAGGGTCTTAATATACTCCTGAACGTCGTACCACGAGACTCGTTCTACTGGGCAATTGTCGCACCCTTTGAATTTGGAAGGGTTGCTGCCCATAATTAACCTCCATTGTGCCTGCGTCACTTCATACTTTCCGATGTTAAACGAGGGAAGTGTAACATCATGCTGGCAGTCGATGTTATGAACGCTATCACTTCTATTTCTCAAGATAATGGAACTCCCCATCGTAAAAGTCCCACCCTCTACATATACCATCTGCCCCTCAAAGGGGTCTTTGAATTTCGGTTTTGGAGAAACAGTGTCCTGCTTCAGTTCCTCAACGGGAGTAGGCGGAGTCGAATCTTTTGAAGCCACCCAGCTTTTCGAAAGTTGGGTGGTGTCCGGCTGAATGGATTGATCTTGAGCGGTTTGCCCATCCTTTTCGCCATAGATCTTTGGCAGAAACCACATAGTCAACAGCAGCGCGAACACTCCGCCGCAAATGGCGGCATAACGACCCCAAGGCAAAGGCGCAGCAGGTTTTTTCTGTCGTTTTTCTTTTTCTCTTTTTTGTTCAGTGGCTAAGGTGGCTTGTTCACGGCGGGCTTCAGCGTCGCGTATCTCTTGCTCCTTTTGGGCTTCAGCGGTTGAAAGTCCGGCAAGAGTGCGTTTCACGCCGTTCACCACGTCGAGCCAAGCCTTATCCTGACTGCGCCAATGCTCGTCGTCAGTCACGGCTTTGCCGTCGGTGGGCAGCAATTGCAGGCTGCTCACCACAGGGTCGTCTTCAAAAGAGCAAGGCCGCACGATAATGGGCAGCACTTTGGCTTCGCTACGTTGGTGGCGTTCCACGGCGCGTTTTATCTCCACGCGATGGATATACTCGGAATTGTAGTAGGCCGGGCTGACGAGGATGAGGATGATGTCTGCCGTGTCGAGGTGACGGACGATTTCTTGCTCCCACTGCACACCAGGGTTGATTTCGCGGTCGCTCCAGACCTTGATGCGTCCGCTGATTTCCAACGGTTTCAACTGGCTGAGCAGTTCGCTCAGCAGTTTGGTGTCCTCGCGGGCATAAATGGTGAAGATGTTGTAAGGTTGTGGCATCCGACCGGTTTGGGTATTTTTTCGCTGCGGACAAATGTAGAAAAGAATGTTGTTTCGGGAAAATCGGCAGACTTTTGGCGGTCGTTCAACTCCACCCCTGCCCAGTCAACCCCACCCCCGACCCCTCCTCCGCCAGTAGGCGGAAGGGGAGACGAAGAGTATGCCGCGATGCTATCGCGGGCTCCCCTCCCTTTTAGGGGTGGGGTCGGGGGTGGGGTTGACGAGGGGCGAAGCGGGCAAAAACTGCCCAATTTCTGCTCCCACACTTTTCGACATAGCCACAAAATCGTCGCAAGTGTGCACAAAATATTTGGCGAAGAATCGGTCGCCGGGGCGTTTTTCGTGGGGGATGATGTTGTCCACCAAAGCTGTTATTCGAAACTGCTTTTTTGAAAAAAAACGCGCCACACGCAACACCGTCCCCAAACACGGCCCCATGAAAGGCAGCCAAAAACGGACGATGATATGGTCGGGGTTTTCACGCGCTATTTCGCGCCCGACTGCGAGCCAGTTGAACGGGTTGACGGAGTTCAGCCGGGTTTTGATATTCAGGTCGGTGGGCGGCGGGTCGTCGGTGAATTGTGTTTTTCCCGGAAAAAGAAAAGAAGGGTATTGCAATGAAAACGAGTAGATTACGACCTCATGCCCGGCCTGTTGCATCGTTTGGGCAAGCCGTTCGGAAGAGGCGGCGATGCCCCCGCGCAATGGGTGAGCGGGGGAAATGAGGATGATTTTTTTTGCAGACATTTCTTGTTGGGTGCGCTACTGCTCACTCGGTGTTTTCTCTCGCCGCTGGTCGCGCAGTACCGCTATCCCAGCGTTCAGTTCAAACCCGATGAGCAGAATCATGCAGTTCAATTGTATCCAAAGCATCAGCACGATTAGCGTGCCGATGGAGCCGTAGAGGGCATTGTAGTTGCCAAAATTGTCCACATAAAATGAAAAACCCCACGAGGTCAGGATGGAGAGCGGGGTGGCAAGCACGGCACCGGAATTGAAAAACGGGATTCTGCGGCGCGTGGACGAGCCATAGCGGTAAATCGTGGAAAACAAGGCGTAAAAAAGCAGTACCACGACCACCCAACGCAACGCAAAAAAAGCTGCCTGCGCCAGAAAATGCACATTGACATATTCAAAGACAAAGTTGAGGATGGTGTTGCCCAATATCACCAAAATCACAGACGACACCAAAACGACCCCAACGAGAAAGGTCAACTGTATGGCAATCAAGCGTTTTTGAAAATCCGAGCGCCGTTTGAAAGTGGTCTTGTAATCTTTTTCCAAGCCTTTCATCATAGACAGCATCCCGTTGGAAGCAAACCAGATGGCAAGAAAAAAACCGATGGACAACAGCCCGCTCTGCGGTTTGGTAGCAATTTCTTTGATGGTGCTGAACAACATTTGCCCCGCCTCGCCCGGCATCACCTCTTCGATGTTGTCCTGCAGCAAATCCTCGAATCGCTGTTCCTTGCCATCTGCCGCCACTTTCATTTCGTACAAAGGCGTGTAGGGCAGCAGGGTAATCAGCACGATGATGGAGGGGAAAATCGCCATGAACAGGCTGAATGCCATCGAGTTGGCGCGAGTGGTGATGGCATCGTCGCTGGTTTCTTTTTCGATAAATTTGACGAGGTTGTACAGCGGAATTTGTTTCAGCCCCGGCAAAGAATGTGTTTTCGACCACTCCAACAGCCTCAACCAAAGTGGGTGATGGGTGAAGTAGCGATAGACGCGGGCGATGTAGTCGGTTCTGTTCATTTTCGGGGTGAAGGTAAAAAGGCGCGAAAAAGGGGGCGCGGCTTTTTTCGACAAAATAGAGCCTTTTGCGAAGTCTCGGATTTTTCACCGGCTGCTAACCTCCTACTTCCGGCGTAAAGAATGGCCGCAATTTTTCCAGCAAATGTGCGGGCGCAGGCACTACCTTTTTTGTTTTGGAATCAAAAAAACAAAGCCGTACCCGGCCTGCGTTCACGAGTTTTTTCTTTTCATTGAACACCTCCACGTGAAAGGTGATGTACTCGTTGGGCAATTCGCGGAGCGTGGAACGGACGGTGAGCAAGTCGTCGTAATAAGCCGGGCGCACAAAGCGCATTTCGAGGCTCATCACCGGCAACCAGATGCCGTGTTTATCCTCCAACTCTTTGTACGTCAGCCCCAACGATCGGATAGTCTCCACCCGGCCCACCTCGAAATATTGAGCGTAATGGCCGTAGTAGAGGTAGCCCATCTGGTCGGTCTCGCCGTATCGGACGCGGATTTGAACTTCGTGGCTGTACATTTTTGCTGTGTAAAATCTACCATCAAGGGTTTGATGGTTTAGAGGGGGGCGGGTAGATCGTTTAGAGGAGTTTAGAATGGTTTAGAGAAAGTAATTGGCTTTGAAAATCAATGATTTGAATTTCAAATCTAAACCATTCTAAACTCCTCTAAGCCATTCTAAACAAGTTTTACCTCCAACACAATCGGCACAGCGGAGAGCGCCTTGCTCACTGGGCAGCCGGATTTGGCGGCAGCGGCTAATTCTGCGAATTTTTCGGTGGAAATGCCCGGCACCTCACCTTCCAGTTGGAGCGTGATTTTTTCAAATGCCCAGCCGCTGTCGCCTTTTTCCATATCAATGGTGGCGGAGCAGCGAAGTTCGGTGGGCGGGAAACCCGCGCCGCTGAGTTGGAAACTGAGCGCCATGATGTAGCAGCCGGCGTGGGCGGCGGCAATGAGTTCTTCGGGGTTGGTGCCGGCTTTGCCGTCTTCGTTTTGGAAGCGTTTGGCGGCGGAATATGGGGTGCCAGAAAGTACGCCCGAAGGGCCGTCGAGCGAGCCGGAGCCTTCTGCGCCGGTGCCACGCCAAGTGGCGGATGCAGTGCGTTTAAAATGAGCCATGTGTGAGATTGAAAATTAGAATTTTAAAAATTGGAGAAGATGGAATTGGGAACGTAAAAGCACTGTGAAAGTTGAGCAGCGCCGCAAAGTTTATAAGAATTCGCCCGCGTTGCCTGGTGTGTTATTTGGCACGACGGTACACCTTCATCCGCACCTTTTTCCCCCGCTCGTTCTCCGCCACATCTTCTCCCACTAACTCGATGCCGGGCAGTTTTTCCAATTCGGGGCGTTTGTGCGGGGTGATGATGGCGAGCACGGGGGCGGCTTGGAGCAACTGCCATGTCAGGGGGAAAAGGTCTTTTGGTGGGCAAAGGTGCAGCGCAAAAGAACTGACGATGAGCGAATACTGGCCAAGCGGCGCACCTTTTATCACGTCCTTGAATGAAAAACGGAGGCACGAAAGGCCGGTGTTTTTTTCAAAAAGATGGTAGGTGAATGGGTCGCAGCCAGTGATTTTTTGGATACCCAATTGTTGCAACACTTGCGCGACTTCGCCGCCGCCCGCCGCAAAATCAAGCACCCCACCGGAGCAGTCGAATTTTGAAAAATTCCGTTCAAGCAAGGTTTTTATTTCCGAAAAATGCGGATTCGCGTACTCATCGGCGTGGTCGCGGTAATATCCTTCGGCACCGTAGGTATCGTACAATGGACGAATCGCTTTCACGGCTAATCTCAGTTTTTCACTTTCTTTTCTTCCCGAAGCCGCTGTCCCAACAGGCGTTCCAAACTGTCGGCCTGCATGGTGTAGATGGGGTCGTCGAATGGTGTTTCGTAGCCTTTGGTTTTGTTTTTCCCAAACACTTTGAGTTTCACGGTGGTGTATCGTTTGGGGTTGAGGCGCAGGTCTTGGAGGAGGAGTTGGGTGTGGCGGATGGTGCGTTCGAGGTCTTCCGAAAGTTGCTCGTCGGTGAGCATTTTGCCGGCCACGCCTTTGCCTTGCAGCAGGTTTTGCGCGAGCGTATCCACATGGGAAATGGTGCGTTGGGTGGCATTCAGCGTGTGGCGCAAATCGGACAAACGGCTGGTAAGGGAGTCGAGGGTTTGCCCGGCCTTTTGTGCGCTCTGGTCCAGCCCGGCGCCTTTCAATTGTCGGCTGAGGGTATCGAGATTGTTGAGGATGCTGCCGATTTCGTCCATGTTGGCGTTGAGCGAGCCGGTCATGGCTGCGGTGTTGTCGAGGGTGCGCGTCAGGCCATTCGCTGAGGCGGCGAGCAGACGGTCGAGCCGGGCAGTCAGGGCTTCTATGTTTCTCAAAGAATTGTCGAGCGCCTCAAAGGAGGCAGCAAAACTTTCAGGATTGGCTTTTGCCAAAGAATCAACATTGATGGTCAATCCTTTGAGCAAGCGCTCGGTGTAAACATCAATTTCCCCGGGCTGTATCATACCTGCCAAAAACGAGCGGGAGCTGCCCTTGAGATAGTCGCCGCTTTTTGCGCAATCGTCTTCGCAGGGGTGGTCGAACACCAATTCGATGGCCCGGCCACCCATAAATGTGGGGCTGGTGATGGTCGCTACCGCGTCTTTTGGCACATCGAACCCGCGCTCTATGTTGAGCACCACGATGAGGGTCTGGTCGTCGGCTTGGTCAATATAAATATCCTTCACCATGCCCACTTGCAGCCCCCGGATGAACACCGGCGCGGAAGTGCGCAAATCCTGCACGTTTTCGTACTTGACGTAGAGTGTTTTGGAAGTGGTGAGGATATTGATGCCTTGCAGGAACTTGAATCCCCAAATGCCGGCGGCCACGGCTGCAATGGCGAGCAGTGCGATTTTTGTTTCGTTGCTGAGTTTGAACATAGATTGGAAAATTGGAAACAGGAATTTGGAATTTGGAGGATTGAAAAATGGATGGCTATTGATGGTGTTTTACTGACCGGGATGACTAAGGATTATTTCGCCGAGACAATCGTAGCGGTGCGAAAGCCCAAGTTTTTGATTTCGGGCAAAGTTCTTTCTGCTTCTGCGCGAGTGGTGTACTCACCGGTGAAATAATGGTATTGCCCGTCTATTTTTTCTTCTTTCACATCGCCTATCAAACCCAATTGGCCCGCATCTCTGTCCATGCGCATGGGCCAAGACAATAGAAATATGCGGAATGGCCCCGCCGCATCGGCCACAGGAGTCGGTTTGGGGTATTGAGCAGTTGGGGAAGAAGCCCCTGATTTTGGTTTTGCCGTTTGCGGCGGAGCCGTTCTCGCCACTTGTTTCTCAACGGTTTTCTGAGACTGCCCCGATTTAGGCGGGGCATTCACCACCATGTTGCCGGATGGTTTGGGCTGTGCTGGGGGTGACTGTGGTTTGGTAGCAGTGGTTGTGTTTTTGTTCGATTTCTGCTGCGCCACGGTGTTGACCTCCACTTTTGATTTGTAGGCTTCAAATGCCTCGAAAATCGCCTGCGCCATTTGTGCCTGACCTTCTTCGGAGGCGATGAAATATTCTTCCGTGCGGTTGGTGAGGTAGCCTGCCTCGACAAGCACGGCGGGCATGGCGGTTTCGCGCAGCACGAGAAAACCTGCTTGCTTCACCCCACGGTCTTCCCGAAATGCGGTGGATTTTGCAAATTGCTGCACAAAACTGGCGAACAAAATGCTTTGCTCCAGATACGCACTTTGCCACACGCTGCCGATGATATGCGCCTCCGGGCTGTTGGGGTCGTAGCCTTCGTAATTTTTTTCGTAGTCGTCTTCCAAATAAATGGAGGCGTTTTCACGCTTGGCTACTTCGAGGTTGTGGTCGGCGGTGTGCAGCCCCATGACGTAGGTTTCCGCCCCTTTCACGCTCGAAACCTTGATGGCGTTGCAATGAACACTGATAAAAAGGTCGGCTTTGTTGCGATTGGCGATGGCAGCGCGTTCTTTCAGTTCTATAAATTCATCGGTTTGGCGGGTGTAAATCACTTCCACATCGGGGAAAGCGCCTTTTATCATTTCGCCGAGTTTGAGCACGATGGCCAGCGCGTTGTCTTTTTCTTTGGAAGCAGCGCCGATGCAGCCGGGGTCTTTGCCGCCGTGCCCAGCATCGAGCACTACTTTTTTGATGCTGTAACCGAGCGCCCAAGGGGATTGAACAGCGGGAGCATGGTGGTTGACCGACAACTGATTGTTGGGAGTGTAGAAGGATTCCCTACTTTTGCCGCCTGTATCATGGGCATTGGCCGTTGGAAGGTTAAAATTTTGCAAAACAAGCCACGCCGCGAGCAGCACCAGCGTTCGTAAAGCGAAATTCGAGTTCATAAATCCGTTTTTGGTTCTATATTAAAATGGTTGATGAATGCGATAAAGGTTGATGAGGTTGCCAATTCCATGAATCTTTACCAATCCACGTCATCAGTAAAAACGCACAAAATTCCGAAAGGCTTCATCCCGAATCCTAATTGTTGTGAGAAAATTGTTGGGCAAATATCGGCTTTTCTTCCAAATCGCCTCGTGGTTCGTGTGTGCGCACGCTGCTGCGCAAGTGCCCGCCGCCGATTCGACGATTGCCGTCGTACAACAAGATACCATACCGCCGGGTTTTCAGGATTCATTGCCCGTCGGGGCGGGCGATTCCGTGACAGTGGATTTGAGCAAAATCAAAATCTCGAACGAAGCCTTGGATGCCGAGGTGGAATACGCGGCGCAGGATTCAATTTGGTTCGATGTGCAAAAAAAGCAAGTTCACTTGTACGGCAATGCCTCCGTGAAATATACTTCGCTGAATATCAAGGCCGGATATATCCTGCTGGACTATGCGACCAACGAAATCAGCGCCGCACCGCTCACAGACAGCACCGGCCAATCGGTGGGCATACCCGACTTTCAGAGTGCCGACCAATCGTTCACGGCCACGCGGCTCCGCTACAATTTCAAGACAAAAAAAGGGGTCATTTTTGAAGCCCGCACCAAGCAGGAGGATATGTATGTGCTGGGGTCGAAGGCCAAATTTGTCGGCTCAGAGGTGGCGGAAGGCGACTCCATAAGGTCGCGCAACACGATTTACAACTCCGACGCCATCCTCACCACCTGCGACGACCCGCACCCGCATTTTGGTATCCGGACAAAAAAACTAAAAGTTATCCCCGACAAACTTGTGGTGACGGGTCTTTCGGTGCTCGAAATCGGCGGCATACCAACGCCCTTGGTGCTGCCTTTTGGTTTTTACCCCATCACCAAAACACGAAAGGCAGGCGTCATCATACCGCGCGATTTTGAATTTGCCGACCAAGAAGGCCTGGGGCTTAGAGATTTTGGTTGGTACCAACCTATTTCCGAGCATTTGGACGCGACGCTGCTCATCAACGCCTACACCAGCGGCTCGTGGGGGGTGGCAGGCACAAGCCGTTACAACAAAAAATATGGCTACAACGGTAATTTCCTGATACGCTACAACAACCGCGTGCGGGAGGATGCCAATGCCCAAAAATTATCGGCCAAATCGTTCGGCATCACTTGGACGCACAATCAGGACGCAAAAGCCCACCCCACCCGGCGATTCGGCGGCTCCGTGAACATCGAAACCAACCGCGACCAAAACCGAAACCGAAACGACTACCAGAGCGTCTATCGCAACCAATTGAACTCCAACCTGAATTTTTCAAAATCATTTCCCGGAAAACCTTTCGCGCTGAATGCCGGCCTCACCCACTCGCAAAACACGCAGACCCGCGTCATGGACATCAGCCTGCCCAACGTGACGTTCACGATGCAGCGGATTTTTCCATTCAAAAAAAAGGAACAAGTGGGCAAAGAGCGTTGGTACGAAAAAGTGTCGCTCACCTACGCCTCCAAGTTGCAGAACAATTTCCGCACGGTGGACACACTCCTTTTCACCCGCAAAACGCTCGAAAATGCCCGCATGGGGATGCAGCACACGGCAAGCACGGATTTCAACTTCAAAATTTTCAAGTACATCAATGTGGCGCCCCGGGTGGATTATGAGGAAAATTGGTACCCTTACACAATCGAGAAATTGCTGATTGACTCTATCCGGTACGTTTATGATACGATTCAGGATGGCGACCAATTCCTGATTGTGGTGGACAGCACCCGCTCGCAATTCGGCATTGACACGACCATCCGCAACTGGGGCTTCAATGCTTACCGCCGCTACAACGCGGGCATTTCTGCCAATACGGCGCTGTTTTTCACCAAACAGTTCAGGCGCGGCTGGCTGCGCGGCCTGCGCCATACCATGAAGCCGACGGTGAGCGTGGGCTTCGGGCCCGACTTTTCCAACGCGCCCTACCGCAGCTATTACCGCACGGTGGAGACCGATTTGCGCCAGCAGTTCAACGACACACTGTCGTACAACATTTATGACGACGGCATCTTTGGGCGACCGCCCAGCACCCCCGGGCGGCGGGATATTGTGATGAATTACAATTTGCTCAACGTGCTGGAGTTCAAACATTATTCCGCCAAAAAAGACACGGTGCTGAAAAAACGCATCTTCGACGGCCTCGCTTTCAATGGCAATTACAACATCACCGCCGACTCGCTGAAATGGAGCGAAATCAGCACCGGCGGCTTGTTCCGCTTTTTCAAAGGCGTGGTCAACCTGACTTGGAATGCGCGGTTCGACCCCTACATCACCGACCCAAATGGTCGGCGTATTGACAGGTTTGTACTCAACGAAAAAGGCAAACTCTGGCGCACCTCCGCTTTCGGGGTGCAGTTGAACACGGTGTTCTCCATCAAACAGTTGCGCGGGATGTTTGCCGGAAAAGAAGAGGATGCGAGCACCCAAACGCCGCCCGACCCAAACACTCCCCGGCCTACCATTCAAGATGATTTGTTGGGCTGGTTCGACGATTTCCGCATCAACCACAGCATCTCCCTCGACCGCCGACTCATCCCCACGGGTTACGGCGAGGCACGCGACACGTTTGTGATTGGCCGCCACAACATCAGCCTGCAGGGCAATATTCCGCTCACCTCCAAATGGTCTATTTATATCAGTAACATCGCTTATGATTTTCAAAGCAAACAACTCGTCTATCCCGACCTCGGCTTCTCCCGCGACCTCCATTGCTGGCAATTGAGCCTGAGTTGGCAGCCCGTGCGCGGCACTTACCTGTTCACTATCAACGTGAAACCGGGCACGCTCGATTTCCTGAAAATCCCGTATCGAAAGAACAATTTCGACGCGCAATTCTGACGGGACGGCGGCGTGTACTTTTTTTTCGTTTTCAAAAATCCAAATCACTCCCCGTACTCGTAGTTGGACACAAGCATCCCCTCTCGCTTGGCTGAAACCATTTTTCAAACAGTTCAATCCAACTACCATCATGTCAAATTTTCACCACTTCCTGCACTCGTCGGTTTCCAAAATAATTTTGGGAGCAATCTTTCTTCTCTCGCTCGGCATTTCCGGCTCGCTGAACGCTCAAATCATTTATTCCCTTTCCGGCAACAACCTGATTTCGTTCGATGCCGCATCACCGGCCAGTTTGCTCAGCAACAAATCTATCACCGGCATTGCCGCCGGGCAGAGCATCGCTGGGCTGGATTTCCGCCCCAATACCGGCGAATTGTATGCGCTGGGTTACAACCAAATGACCGGCGAGGCGCGACTTTACACCCTCAACCTTATCAGCGGCGGTGCCACTGCCATCGGCGCAGCACCCGTAGTGCTGAAAGCGGGCATGGGCAAAATCGGTTTTGATTTCAACCCCACCGTTGACCGCATCCGCGTCACCGGCAGCAACAATTCCAACTATCGCCTGCACCCCGTCACCGGCGTGATAGCGGCCACCGATTTGGATTTGGTTTTTGCCACCACCGACCTGAACTCCGCAGTCAATCCTTCTATCGGCGCGGTAGCCTACACCAACAGTTACATCGGCGCGACGGCGACCACGCTGTACAACTACGACGATTCACTCAATGTGCTGACTACCCAAATCCCGCCGAACAATGGCGTGCTTAATACCGTCGGCGCGTCGGGCATTTCCGTCAATCTGAACGACCCTTCGACGGATATGGACATCTTTTTCGATGCTGCTGCTGGCATGAACCGGGCATTCTTGGCTGCCAATACTGGCATGAGCGTGATAGACCGGCTATACTCCATCAACTTGGCAACAGGCGAGACAACGCTCATCGGCTCCATGGGTGTGGCTGTCAGCGACATCGCGGTGTTCATTGACCGCATGGTGCCAAATACTTTCTCCGGCCAGCTCGTGTGGGCATTGGCTTCCAACAACAACTTGGTATCGTTCGCATCCGGTTTGCCCGGCACTATTCGCAACATCGTGAGTGTCAGCGGTGTGGCAACGGGCCAAACATTGGTTGGCATGGATTTCCGCCCGGCCACAGGCGAACTCTACGCGCTCGGCTACAATCCCATGAATGGTGAAGGCCGACTCTACACCCTCAACCTGACGACCGGCGCGGCTACTGCCATCGGCATCGCTCCTTTTGTGCTGAAAACTGGCATGGGCAAGGTCAGCGTGGATTTCAATCCGACTGTTGATCGTATTCGTGTCACCGGCAGCGACAATTCTAACTTTCGTCTGCACCCCGTCACCGGTGTGGTAGCGGCCACCGACGGCAATCTGGCTTTTGCTGCGGCGGATGTCAATGCAGGCAGAGACCCTTCCGTTGGCGCAGGTGCTTATACCAATAGTTTCAACGGCGCCACGATGACGACCCTGTATAACTATGACGATTCCCTCAACGTCCTGACTACCCAAATACCGCCGAACAACGGCACGTTGAACACCGTGGGCGCATCGGGCATCTTGGTCAATCTGGCCGACCCTTCCGCCGATATGGATATTTTTTACAACCCTTTCAGCATGGTCAATCAAGCGTACCTGTCGGCTAATACCGGTACTTCCGCCAATGACGATTTTTACACCCTCGACCTCAGCACAGGCGCGGCCACATTGGTCGGCAGAATCGGCAACGGCATCGCTATCAACGACATCGCCGTAGTGGTGCAGCAGCCCGAATCCGCCTGCGACTCGAAAACCATCGGCTGCATAAAATACGAGTTGCTCTCCGTCACGAAAAGTCCCCAAGGAAAAAAAACCTACCGGGTTCGGGTCACTAACAATTGTGCTGAGAAGTTGGCGTACACGGCCTTCCAACTGCCCAACAGCGTGGTAGCCAGCGCGCCGGGCAACAACTCGACTTATAACTCGCCGGGCGGCCACAGCTACGAGGTGCGTAACCCCAATTACTCGCCGTACCGCTCCATCCGTTTCAAAGAAAATGGCGGCAGCGGCATCGCCAATGGTCAAATGGATATCTTTCAATACACGCTCCCGGCAGTCGCCAATCCAAACTATGTGCGGGTCATTTCCCGGGTCGGCGCATCATCCTACGAGGCGCACCTCAATGTGGCAGTTTGCACGCCGCAGAATTTGAACCAACAGGATGACGACCTGACGACGATAAATGCCGCCGACCGCAGCGACGATGGCTCGAATACATTGGCAAACAGGGAATTGCATATTTTCCCGAACCCCACGGACGGTGTCATTTTCGCCGATTTGTCCGATTGGGCTGACCAGCAAATCCAAATTCGGGCTTTCAATACACAAGGCCAAGAAGTGTTGAACTACACGGTGGCGGGCATTGATGTGGAGCAAATCGTGCTGCCGGAAAACCTGAACGACGGTATGTATTTCTTGGAATTTTCTCTTTCAAATGGAGAAAAACAGGTGAAGCGCGTGGTGTTGCGGCGTTGAAATAGGAGGCAGATACACACAAAAAGTGGTGGGCCCCCGTAGAGTGGTGGCACCCCAGCGAATTTATAAAAAACCACAAAATGTGTATGTGGGGATATTTTGAATTAATAT
>CAYZVM010000042.1:28165-31409 GCA_964481485.1 uncultured Saprospiraceae bacterium
CCCCACCACTGCTATTTTCTAAAAACCCTCAATGTGTCTATGTGCCTATATGTTCAATTCCTTTTCGCCCGCACCGACCGCACATCTTCCCGCCAATTCACCGCCTTATTTGTCGTGGAGATTGTTTCCGAAAAATCAATTTTTAAAAAACTGGCGATGCGCACTTCCGCTCTCGTGGCATCAATCACCATCTGTTCTCCCTGAAATTTCGGTTGGCTGAACAGCGTCACCGTCAGGCCTTTCGGCACGATGACCGAGCCGATAAAATTCAGGCAATCAAAACTGTCGCCGCAGTCTTTTCGGTCGGTGGCGATGCGCTCTATTTTTCCCTGAAAATTGGCTTTGCTGAACATGACCATGCCCTGTTGTGCCTGAAAAATATTGTCGGCCAAGTTGCCAGCGCGTTTGAGCGAGCGGATTTCGGCCTCGCCGATATTCACCTGAAACTGCCCTTCCAGCGCCGCCACGAGTGCTGCCCGCTTCTTTTTGTTTTTTATCTTGAACGTGCGCTCCACGTTTTTTTCTCCAAAAACGGTTGCTGTTTTGATACGCACGCCTTCCCAAACGGTGGCGCTGTCAAACTGGGGAAGGACTTTGGCGGGTATGTTGGGCGATTCAGATTGGGCGAGGACGGTATTTGCAAAAAGCAAAAGGAGTATCAAGACTTTCATTTTTGAACAAATTTTGGAGGGCAAAAGCAAGGAATTTTTATTCTTGATTCAAAAACACGTCCTTATTTTGATAGGTAGCATCAAAAAGTATCTCAACTTCCTTTACTCGATAAAACCTGTAATTAAATGTAATGACGGCAAGGCATATTGCATAAAGGGCAATTGGGATGAGGGCCAGACTCCGATTGAATTCGCTAAAATCAGTAGCAAGTAGTACCAAAGTCAATATCAGCATGGAAACAATCAACGAATAAAATATTCCTGACAAAAAACGTAGGGTTGCCTCGGTAGCAGCAATTTCCACCATGATTGGGTTGTCCTTTCTGTCCAGAAGGTTTTTACAATGATTGAAAAACCTCGGATTCCCCTCTTCAAATCTCGCTTTGCCCCAAGTTTGCTCATAAAACTGGTACGCGGCTGGGGCAAATATTTTTGTATGCGACTGCCAATCCATTCGATAAACGGAAATTTTTCAATTGTCCAAATAGGAGGTTTTTTGCCTCTTAGCCAGTAACTCAGACGATGCACTCTAGCGGAAACATTGTCGGGGATTTTTGTCTTCATCAATCGTAGTACCATGCCCAATAGATAACCGAAACAGGTAAAGAGTATGAGAGCGATTGCTATCAACGCTGTTGAGTTAATTTTTTCTAAAGCAGTCCAAATCTGGACTGGATATGCAATGAATAGAGACGCCAAGCAATTGAGCAACAAAAAAGCGCCGGGTACAAAAACTTCAAAAACTCCTCCGGATTGTTTTATAGATGGGACGTTTTGCATGACATTAATTTACTACCCTTTCGAGTGTTATTTTGCCGAAAATTAAAGAACATTTCAGATGTTGTCCAAAGTTGATTTTTTCCACCCAACTTTTTTACCTTTGCGGCGGCGCCGGGCGACCAGCTCCTGCAAAACCTCCCCAGGGCGGAAACGCAGCAAGGATATGTGGTCGTAGCGGTGTGTTCGGCGCTTTTTTTCTAAAAATGCTAACTTGTCGGTGTGCCAATGTGCTATTCGTGCGCATTGGCACATCTGCAAATTGGCACATTCCCACATTCACGATGCAATTTTTCATAGATACTGCCAATCTCGACCATATCCGCGAAGCCGCCGAACTCGGCATCCTCGACGGGGTGACGACCAACCCATCGCTCATGGCGAAAGAGGGTATTTCCGGTGAGACAAACATCTTGAAACACTACCGCACGATCTGCGAAATCGTCGGTAAAGGCCGCGATGTGAGCGCCGAGGTCATCGCCACCGACTTCAAAGGCATAGTGGCGGAGGGTAAAAAACTCGCCGAAATCCATGAGAACATTGTGGTGAAAGTGCCCATGATAAAGGAGGGCGTGAAAGCGATTGCCTATTTCACGGAGGCGAACATCAAGACGAATTGCACACTGGTGTTCTCTGCCGGTCAGGCTATTTTGGCGGCAAAAGCGGGCGCTACTTATGTCAGCCCGTTTATTGGCCGCATTGACGACATCGGCTGGGACGGGATGAAACTCATCAAGGACATTTACGAAATTTATGACGCTACAGGCTTCGAAACGGCTATTCTGGCAGCCAGCATCCGCAACCCGCTCCACATTACGCAGGCTGCCAAGGCTGGTGCCGATGTGGTGACTTGCCCGCTCAGCGCGATTTTGGGGTTGTTCCACCACCCGCTCACAGATATCGGGCTGGAAAAATTCCTCTCGGACTACAAGAAAGCGAACGGCTAATTTTTCCAAATCACGCACCCTGCATACTCACAAGGCTTCAGCAGGCAAACACAAATGACCCGCCTCCGGTTTGTCCGGCTGCGGGCCATTGTTTTTCACTTGAACGGAGGTCATACAGGCTCGCATGACTTCTGCCCTGCACTTTTGCCGAGCTGTTGTTTTTCTAAACCGATTAATGGGATGTGATAGAATGGGATGACTTTTTGGCAAAAAAAGGTTTTGGGGTCGTTTTCAAAAGGGAAAAAGGGGAAGGTTTTTCGAGGCCGCTTTCATGGTTACAATGGGTTCGTCGGGGCTGGGAGGTCAAGGGGGCATTGATCAAAATCTCATGGTTGCGTTCGGATATTGGCATTCTCGGGGTAAAAAGGCGACAGGGTAAAGTGTTCGTCTTTGTACTGCCCTTTCAAAAAGCCGGATTTTGAGGTGCGCGTTCTTCCTTTGGCCAGCCTAATGCTTTTGCGGATTTGGTAGTTTTTTTCGGGCTCGGCACTATTGGGATGCAGTACCGGCAGGAAGTCGAATATCAACACCAGGCCGGCGGTAGTTTTGCTCCAGAGTGCGTGGGCGATGCTTTTCCCGGTGGGCAGCATTTGGTCGCGCAGCCAGCCGATTTGTTTCCAGAGCATTTGTCCGCCGCGTCCGGGGTAGCCAATTTCGAGCGTCAGACTGTTGATGTCCTTCCAATGCGGACTTTCGGGTGTGAGGTTGCAACGCACCTCGATGGTTACGGGAGTCATAGCGCATAATTTGAGTATTGCTGAATAAAATGGGTTTATACCGGTTATTAGGGGATTGTTCGTTTTTCAAAACCCGACCCTGCCAGCGCCTCCGTTATTCATCTTTCGCACA
>CAYZVM010000043.1:0-4760 GCA_964481485.1 uncultured Saprospiraceae bacterium
GCTCCACAAAAGCATCTGCATCGGGCGGCCTTCTATCCAACGGTGCCAGTATTGGTCTGCCGGTGGCAGTCGGTGTTCGCGAGCGGGTGCTTCGGCATCTTCATTGGCGAGGAACGTGCCTTGTTGCGCTGTTTTCCACAAGTTGTAAACTGCGAGGATGCCCCCGACAAAGAAAAACGTCCCGCCCCAAGCGCGGATACTGTACATGGGCATTATTTGCGTCACCGTGTCGAGGAAATTGCCCCAAGCCAGCGTGCCTTCTGGTGTGAATTCTTTCCACATCAAAGCTTGTGTCCAGCCAGCCCAATAGAGCGGCACAGCGTAGAAAACGATTCCCAAAGTGCCGAGCCAGAAGTGGGCATTGGCGAGTTTTGTCGAGTACAAAGTCGTGCGGTACATACGCGGCCAGAGCCAATACAATATCCCCAGCGTCAAAAAGCCGTTCCAGCCGAGGGCGCCGACGTGCACGTGCGCAATCGTCCAGTCCGTGAAGTGGCTGATAGCATTCACCGATTTGATGGAAAGCAGCGGCCCCTCAAAAGTCGCCATACCGTAAGCAGTGACGGCGACGACCATGAATTTCAACACGGGGTCTTGCCGCACCCGATCCCAAGCACCGCGCAGCGTGAGCAGGCCATTCAGCATACCACCCCACGACGGCGCGATGAGCATGATGCTGAACACTGTACCCAAAGATTGCACCCAGTCCGGCATGGACGAATACAACAAGTGGTGCGGCCCTGCCCAGATGTAGATGAAAATCAGTGCCCAAAAGTGGATAATGGAAAGTTTGTAAGAATAAACCGGGCGATTGGCGGCCTTCGGCAAGAAGTAGTACATCATGCCGAGATAAGGCGTGGTAAGAAAAAACGCCACCGCGTTGTGGCCGTACCACCACTGCACCAACGCCTCCTGCACCCCAGCAAATACGGGGTAACTCAGCGTCCACGTCACCGGAACCTCCATACTGCGCACAATGTGCAGCACCGCCACCGTCACCCAAGTAGCGATGTAGAACCAAATCGCCACATACAGGTGGTTTTCCCGCCGGGTGAGAATGGTGCCGAACATATTGATACCAAACACCACCCAAATAAGCGTGATGAGGATATCAAGCGGCCAAATCAATTCGGAATATTCACCACTGGTCGTGAAGCCCATCGGCAACGTGACGGCGGCGAGCAGAATGATAACCTGCCAGCCCCAGAAGTGAATCCATGAAAGCGTGTCGCTCCACATCCGCGCTTTGAGCAGGCGTTGGAGCGAGTAGTAAACGCCCATAAAAATGCCGTTGCCGACAAAGGCAAAAATGACGGCATTTGTGTGCAAAGGGCGCAAACGGCCAAAGGTGAAATAAGGCCCCAAATTGAGCGAGGGATAGATGAGCTGCAGGGCGATAATCACCCCCACAAGCATCCCCACCACGCCAAACAAAAAAGAGGCAATGCCGAAAGCACGGGTAATCTTGTTGTCGTACTGAAATTGTTGGATATTGCTCATAAAGAGAGAGAATTAGGTCATAGTCGTCATTAAAAGTCTCTGCGTCGTTCACCCACCCGCAGGTTCTTCTTCCTGCCTTGCTGGAGATGCGGCACCTGTCCTATTGTCGGAAAACTGGCCATGCTCTGGAACATCGGAGGGCGGGGTAGAAGCAGAAGGGGATTCGGAATATCCCGGTGCTGAGGCATCCTCAAAAAGAATCCGCACTGACGGCGTGTAGTCGTCGTCGAATTGTCCATTGCGTGCCGCCCAGAGGTACACCAACAGAAACCCCGCTGCGAGCAAAAGGCTGATTAGGATGAGCAAAAGCATGATTTTCATGAATACCGGGAGTTTTCTTTCTGAAATCCGGCACAAGATGCGAGGGCAGAAAAGCGCGGTTTGATGACAAACATCAGGCAGCAGGGTGATTTTTGTTAGGATGGGCGAAATCAACCGATTTGATGACAAAAGTCTCTTGACAAAGACCGATTTATAGGCTATATTTGTAGCCGAAAAAGTCCTTTAAAGAAATCAAGTAGGGCATCGGCGGGCGCTTTTTAAGCGAACGATGCGGTGTCCTGCTTTTTATTGTCATCATTTTTTTATTCATTTCAAAAACCGCAGGTCATGAAAGCAAGACAACTTAATGTTGACGATTGGCTCCGCCAGGAAGCCCACGTCGCGGCAGGCCGCCCCTTCCAATTTGAAGATTGTTCCTGTGTGCCAGTAGTGCCAGAAATGCACATGCATGACACATCTCCCCCGGTTGGTTTTCTCGTCACGCATGGAGCCGATGTGTCGTTCGTGCCTGCCCAAACCGCCGATGGCAGACAAATTATGACCGCATGGACAAAAAGCCACCATCTCGAAGAGGCCAAAGAAGGCGAGACGCTGCCTCCCGAATGTTGGTACGGGTAAGGCCAAGCCACCGATTTTTTTACCGAGAGACTTGACGAATAGGCGTTCTCCCAATTGCGCCGATGCGCAGTTTGCCAATTCACAACCTGTTTGCTTTTTTGGAATAATGAGGGGAACAATTTTCTTACCTTCGCGCTCCCAAACGTGTATCAGAAGAGAACCTGAAAACGTTTCCCTCCGCTTATGCGCGACAACTTGAAGTCTCCGAATAATAGTCTCGAATCCGCTCGCCAATGGCTGGCCGACAAAACGGCTCCCGTTCGTGAAGTATGGTCGCAATGGACAGCCCCCGTGTGGGCGTTGTTCGCGCCACTTGCCCGATTGACAGCCCCTTTGCGGGCGCGTTGGGGAGTATTTAAGCAGCACAGCCCAGCCATCGCAGGTGTGCTTGGTTGGGCTGGTTGGCTCTTCAAATGGGGCTTGTATCTCCTTCTCTTCCTTATTTTTGGTGTCTGGATAGGTATGTTCGGTAGGCTGCCGTCCGCCACAGAATTGAAAAACATTGAAACCGCCAATTCGACGGAGATATACACGGTGGACAGTGTCCTGATTGGGAAATATTACATCGAAAACCGCACGGCCGTCACGCTCGATAACGTGTCACCTTTCATCGTCAATGCCCTTATCGCTACAGAGGACAAAAGGTTCTTGGAGCACAGCGGCATTGACCTTCAAAGCTGGCTGCGCGTGGGTTACGGGCTACTTTCGGGGGAAGGATTGGGCGGAGGCTCCACGCTCGGGCAGCAATTGGCCAAAAATCTGTACCCGCGAAAAAAGTATTGGCTTCCCGGCTTTGGCCTCATTGTCAGCAAAATACGCGAAAACTTCATCTCCATTCGCCTCGAAAAAGTTTACAACAAACAGGAACTGCTCAGCCTCTACCTCAACACAGTGCCATTTGGCGGCGACGTATTTGGCATCAACGTGGCGTCGCGGCAGTATTTCAATAAAAAACCTAAAAACCTCAGCGTGGACCAAGCCGCTACACTGGTTGGCATGCTCAAGGCTACCACTTATTACAACCCCGTCCGAAACCCCGAAAATGCAAAAAAACGCCGCAACGTGGTGCTGATGCAGATGGTGAACAACAACCACCTCACTCAGGAAGAATTTGAGCAACTGAAAGACAAGCCCGTCGGTGCCAAACGCTACAATGTGGACAGCAACAACGACGGGGCCGGCACCTATTTTCGTGAATACCTGCGCACCGACGTAATGCCAAAACTGTTGGAAAAATACCGGAAAGACGACGACGAGAAATACAACCTCTACACCGACGGCTTGAAAATATACACCACCCTGCACTCAAAAATGCAACAGTACGCCGAAGAGGCCGTGCAAAAACACATGCAGGATTTGCAAAAACAATTTGACCAGCACTGGAAAAACTACAAGAAAGAAAAACCTTGGGGCGACGACAAATGGGTGATGGATTGGGTGCGGCGCAGCGCCCGTTGGGAGGCGTACAAAGAAGCCGGGCTCGACGAAGAGCAGGCATTGGCCGAATTTGAAAAGCCCGCCAAAATGACCGTTTTCAGCTGGAAAAAAGGCGGCTCGGAAGTAGATACCACCATGACCCCGCTCGATTCGGTGCGCTATTATTTTTGCATGCTCAACTGCGGATTCATGGCCATGGACCACCGCAACGGCTATGTGCGCGCTTGGGTGGGCGGCACCAATTTCAGACAGTTCAAACTCGACCACATCAAAACCTCTCGGCAGGTCGGCTCCACTTTCAAGCCCATCGTATATGCCGCCGCTTTGGAGCAAAGCATCGAGCCTTGCACCTATTTCCCAAACGAAATAACAAAAATCGTTGACTGGGAGCCTCACAATGCAGATGAACGGTACGGCGGCTATTACTCTATGGCAGGCGCCCTCACCCGTTCCGTTAATGTGGTGGCCGCGCAGCTCATCGAAAAAGTGGGCATACAAAACACCATAGACCTGGCTGCCAAGATGGGCATCACCTCCAAACTGCCCCGCGAATACGGCATCAGCCTCGGTGCCGCCAATATCAGCCTGTACGAAATGATAAAAGTGTACGGCACACTTGCTAACAACGGTGTGCGGCCTGAGCCGGTGACTGTGCTGAGCATTGTGAACCGCGACGGCGAGGTGGTATATGACTACAAACAAGAATTGGCCGAAAACCCCAAACTCGGCCCGAACGTGCAGGCTATCTCGCCCTATCACGCCGCTGTGATGACCAAGATGTTGCAAACCGTCATTGACTACGGCACGGGCGCACGGCTGCGCTATGGCTACGGTATCCGGGGCGACTTCGCGGGCAAAACCGGCACTACCCAAAACCAATCCGACGGCTGGTTTATATGCTACAACCCGCAACTCGTCACCGG
>CAYZVM010000043.1:4860-26802 GCA_964481485.1 uncultured Saprospiraceae bacterium
ATTCGGAGCCTTCCGCCCTCAGTCACCCCCCGGATGATGCCCGTAAATTCAACCCCATCGGCAGTGCGCACAAACCGTGCAGGGTTGTTTGCCAACACTAAATGCCGCTCGTACTCGGCCTTTATCGCCAACCCGCCGCCCGATTTGAGCTGCAAATAGCGCTGCTCAAGACATTCAAACAATCTTTCTGCCACCTCGTCCAAATCAAAATATTGACCAAATGCCAACGCCATCGAAGTTGGGTTGGGCAGGGAAGCATCAAACTCCACTTGGTTCACATTCAGGCCGATACCGACGACGGAGGCTTGCAGCTGCTGGCCCGAAAGGGTGTTTTGGATAAGAATTCCGGCGACTTTGTGCGTGTTGAGATAAATATCGTTGGGCCATTTTATTTGGAGGGTAGGGAGGAGGAGGTGGAGGGTGGAGGGTACTTTGTCTTCCAGCAAGTCGCGGAGCGCCACCGCCACCGCCATGCTGAGGTAAAATTGAGCCGACACACTCAGCCATGTTGGGCGCAAAATAACACTGAGCGTCAGGTTCTTGCCCGGCGCACTCACCCATCGGCTGCCAAATTGACCGCGCCCGGCTGACTGGCTGTCAGCCCGGACCACCGTACCTTCCGGTGGCTTGCTTTTTGAGAGCAATTCGACAGCCCAATCGTTCGTCGAGGGCAATTCGCCGAAACGATGATAAACTTTTCCGATAAAAAGGGTGTTTGTCATGCGATTTTATTCACCAATTGCGGCAACAGATTCCTGAAGCGAAGGAAGAGCAAGTTTGTTACTAGGACAATATTCTGCCGTTATCAAAAAGATAATAAGGAGAGCAGCGTTTTTGAAGGTCAAATTTGCACCCTACCTTTACGCTCGTTTCAAATCTCGTACATTTCAGCCACAAGGTATCTGGAAAAGAAGATTCAACCACTCAACATTTCAACACAACTTGATTACGACCACAGCACCATCCCGGCGGACAAAGATTCGCAACACGGAAGACTCCGAACAACTCAACCACCTTATCGTCGAAGGTATTCGGGATAAAAAAGGCAAAAATATTGTGCAGCTCGACCTTCGGAAACTCGGCGATGCCCCTGCGGATTTTTTCATCATCTGCGAGGGCGATTCCAACACCCACGTCAAGTCAATTTCCGACAGCATTTACAAAAAAGTGAAAGAAGAAATGCACACCATGCCGTCGCACACGGAGGGTTCGAGCAATGCCAAATGGATATTGATGGACTATTTCAACACCGTCGTCCATGTTTTTTATCCCGAAACGCGGCAATTCTACGAACTCGAAAACCTCTGGAGCGATGCCGACGCGACCGAATTTGGAGAGGTGTAGAAAAAGTTGATAGAGGTTGATAGACGTTTATCAGGTTGGTTCTCTTAATTTTGTAAACGCGACATCAACTATTGCCAACTTTTATCAACCTTAATAAACCCAACATTTGACATGGAAAAAGAACAAAAAGATAAAAATAAACGCGACGAGGAGCAGGACGAACTGCGCCCGCAACGCGACAACGAATCCGGCGGCGACGGTATGCCTCGCTTCAGCTTCATGTGGATTTACATCCTCATCGGCTTGGCATTGCTCGGCCTGCAGATGACCAAGTTCATGGGCGGCCCGCAAAAAGCCACCATGGTCGAATTCGACAAATGGGCCCGCAAAGGCCACATTGAAAGGCTTGTCGTCATCAACAACGAAGAGGCGCAGCTCTACATCAAAAGAGACTCGCTGCTGCAATCCGCCGACCACACCAAACTGAAGCCCGAACTCAAAGAGGAAAAAAACAAACTCCCTCAATATGTCTTCAACTTTGGCAACAAAGAGTCGCTCGAAAATCGCCTGAAAGAGATCAACGACGCCCTCTTAAAGGAACAGGTCAAAGACAAAGAAAAGAAGAAAATCCTCGCTGAATACGACCCGCAGACCAACTGGACGGCCACTTTGCTCACCTATCTGCTCCCGCTGCTGATATTCGTCGGCTTGTGGTTGTTCATCCTCCGGCGGATGGGCGGTGGCGCGGGCGGCCCCGGCTCGCAGATTTTCAATATCGGAAAATCGAAAGCAACGCTTTTTGACAACAATACAAAAGTCAACATCACTTTCGCCGACGTGGCCGGTCTCGACGAAGCCAAGGAAGAGGTGATGGAAGTCGTAGATTTTCTGAAAAACCCGAAAAAGTACACCACACTCGGCGGCAAAATACCCAAAGGCGTGTTGCTCGTCGGGCCTCCCGGCACAGGCAAAACCCTCTTGGCCAAAGCCGTGGCAGGTGAAGCAGGTGCACCGTTTTTCTCGATTTCGGGTTCCGATTTTGTGGAAATGTTCGTCGGCGTGGGTGCCTCCCGTGTCCGCGACCTCTTCCGGCAAGCGCGTGAAAAAGCCCCGTGCATCATTTTTATTGACGAAATAGATGCCATCGGGCGTGCTCGCGGGCGCGGCGCCATTCAAGGCGGCAACGACGAGCGCGAAAACACGCTCAACCAACTGCTCGTGGAAATGGACGGATTCCCGACCGATAAAGGCGTCATCCTCATGGCTGCCACCAACCGACCCGACATCCTCGACCACGCGCTCATGCGCCCCGGTCGTTTCGACCGCCAAATCGGCATCGGCCGCCCGGACTTGAACGGTCGTGCGCAGATTTTTGAAGTGCACATGAAAAACATAAAAGTCGCGCCCGAAGTCACGGCTCTGGCTCTGTCCGAAATGACACCCGGTTTCGTCGGTGCCGACATCGCCAACGTGTGCAACGAAGCCGCGCTCATCGCCGCCCGCCGCGAGAAAAAAGCAGTGGACATTGACGATTTCAACTATGCCCTCGATAAAGTCATCGGTGGTCTGGAGAAGAAAAACAAAATCATCAGCCCAGAGGAAAAGCAGATTATCGCCTACCATGAAGCGGGTCATGCCATCTGCGGCTGGTTCCTCGAATTTGCCCATCCGTTGGTGAAAGTAACCATCGTGCCGCGCGGTTTGGCAGCGTTGGGCTATGCCCAATATTTGCCCAAAGAGCAGTATATCACACGGAAAGAGAAGCTGTTGGACGATATGTGTATGACCCTCGGAGGCCGTGCCGCCGAATCGGTAGTGTTCGACAAAATCAGCACCGGCGCACAAAGCGACCTCGACCACATCACCAAGCTTTCGTATGACATGATTATCAATTACGGCCTCAACGAAAAGGTCGGCAACGTGTCGTACTACTCCATGATGAACGAATCGTATGTGCGCCCATTCTCCGAGCAAACAGCTTATCTGATTGACCAAGAAGTGAAAATAATGATAGAAGAGCAGTATGACCGCGCTAAAAACCTGCTCCGCGACAAACGCAAAGAATTGGATGCGCTGGCGCAAGCACTTTTGGAAAAAGAGGTATTGCACCGCGCTGACTTGGAGCGCATCATCGGCAAACGGCCCTTCAGCGACCCGACGCCGGGCGAGAGCCACAAAATCGCCGAAGTAGAGCCGCTGCAAAGAGACGACGAAGAGTAAAATTTGAATCAAAAAATAGACACGCCGCCGCGCTGAACCCTCAGCGCGGCGGCTTTTTTTATGGCCCGACCAATGTCATCTTTCCCCATGACGACCGTCAGCCCCCCGCAGGTGAACACCGCTCTACATTTGGCGCGAAATCTCGCAAGCGTATGCCCGCTACTACCCTTTTGCGCCCGAAAAGCGCGCCTATTTCGCAACACACCTGCTTCCATTGTCACGACACCTGCCCGGACGACAGGCTTCATATTGACGACAAATATTTCTGCTGCGACGGTTGCAAAATGGTGTATGAAATATTGAACACCAACGACTTGTGCCAATACTACGATTTGGACGAGAAAGCTGGCATCAGCCTGAAAAACCGCAGCGCCGCCAAGTCTTATGCCTATTTGGACGACTCAGAGGTGCAAGAAAAACTGCTCGAGTTCAACAACGGCCAGACAGCGCAAGTCACGTTTTACCTGCCCCAAATGCACTGCGTTTCCTGCATCTGGTTGCTGGAAAATCTCTACAAACTCGACGCGGGCGTGGCCCACTCGCGGGTCAATTTTTTGAAAAAAACAGCCACCATCCAATTCAACCCCACCCAAACTTCCCTGCGCAAACTTGCCGCCCTGCTGGCCTCCATCGGCTACGCGCCCGAAATCAACCTCGGCGACGTGGACGGCGAAAAGCCGCCGGTCATGAGCCGCCGGTTGGCTTACCAGCTTGGCGTGGCGGGCTTTGCATTTGGGAATATCATGTTGTTCAGCTTCCCCGAATACGTAGGCATGGATGCGGAGACCGACCGGTGGTTTGCCAATGTGTTCGGCTATTTGAGCATTGTGCTGGCACTGCCAGTGCTCCTTTTCAGCGCCCGCGACTACCTCACTTCGGCTTGGAATGGCTTGCGCGCCCGGCACCTGAATATTGACGTGCCGCTCGCGCTGGGCATCCTCATGTTGTTCGGGCGCAGCGTATGGGAAATCCTGACCCACACGGGTGCCGGCTACATGGATTCATTCGCCGGGCTGATTTTTCTGCTGCTGACGGGCAAATGGTTTCAACAGCATACTTGGCAACAACTCTCGTTTGAGCGCGACTACAAATCTTATTTCCCAGTGGCGGCGACCGTGAAAAACGGCGACGCGGAAACCTCCGTACCTGTCAACCGGCTCGTACCGGGCGACATCATTCTGGTGCGCAATCAGGAAATCATCCCCGCCGACGGCATCCTCTTAAAAGGTTCTGCCCGAGTGGATTACAGTTTTGTGACCGGCGAAGCAGAGCCGGTGATGGTGAAAAGTGGCGAGCGCATTTTTGCCGGCGGCAAACAGGTGGGCGAAAGCATCGAAATCTCGCTCACCCGCCGTGTGTCGCAGAGTTACCTCACCCGGTTGTGGAACGACGAGACTTTCAAAACCAACGAAAAAGGCCAAACTACCCAATTGGCCGACCGCGCCGGGCGCTATTTCACCGGACTCATTCTGACTTTTGGCGGCGGCGCGTTTTTGTACTGGTGGCTTTTTCAAAATAATATCCAGACCGCCGTCAACGCTTTCACGGCGGTGATGATTGTTGCCTGCCCTTGCGCCGTGGCGTTGGCCATCCCGTTCACGCTTGGCAACATTCTCCGCATACTCGGTCGCCACCGTTTTTATCTAAAAAACATCCGCGTGGTGGAGGCTTTTTCTGCTTTCAACGCCGTCATTTTTGACAAAACAGGTACGATTACAAATGTCGCGCAACAACAGTTTCAGTTTCACGGCCAACCGTTAGGCTACGCCGAAAAAGTAGCGATTCGCTCACTCACGCGCCATTCGGCACACCCACTCAGCCGCCGACTTTATGAATCCATGCCCGACATCCCGGCAGAAACGCCAGAAAAATTTGAAGAAATACCCGGCCTCGGCATACACGGTGTGGTGCAGGGAAATGAGGTGAAAATTGGTTCCGCCGAGTTTGTCGGCACCGAAGGGCAAGGTGTTTTTGTGGCGGTAAACGGCGAAATATTGGGATATTTTGAAGTAAAAAGCAGGTATAGAGAGGGGCTGGCCGAAGTGTTGGGCTTTTTCAAAAAAGGACAAGGGGCTGGCCACAAACAGTCCAACAACCAGCCACTGACCAATATCTGGTTGCTCTCTGGCGACCAAGACCGCGAGGCGGCAAACCTCTCGCTGTATTTTCCCGAACGCGACACCATGCTGTTCGAGCGCAGCCCGCAGGACAAACTTGATTTTGTAAAAAAACTCCAGCAGCGCGGCCAAAACGTGCTGATGCTCGGCGACGGCCTCAACGACGCGGGCGCACTCCGGCAAAGCGACCTCGGTATCGTGGTCAGCGAAAACACCAACAACTTCACACCCGCCTGCGACGCCATTCTCCACGCTGACGAATTTGACCGGCTGCCCCAATTCGTCCAAGTGGCGAAAGCCGGGGTGACCATTGTGAATCGCTCGTATTTCATTGCGCTGATTTACAATTTGATAGGTTTGAGTTACGCCGTCAGTGGCACATTGTCGCCGTTGGTGGCAGCTATTTTGATGCCGCTGAGTTCGGTGACAATTGTGCTGTTTGGGGTCGTGATGGGGAATTGGGCAGCCCGCCGAGCAGGAATTTAGAAGGTTCTTTTGGGCAACAACAGGCAGCACAAACAGCATCTTTGCACCAAAAAAATCTATGCTGACAGTCTCTCCTGCCACCGCTGCCGATATTCCCGCATTGGTACATTTGGTCAATCAGGCCTACCGGGGCGAGCCTTCTCGTCAAGGTTGGACTACCGAGGCCGATTTCCTGAAAGGCGATTTGCGGACGGACGAAAATGATTTGGCCAGGCTGCTGGCTCGCCCCCATGCCGTTGTGCTAAAAGCGAGCGACGGCGCAGATGCCATCGCTGGATGTGTTTTTCTGGAAAAACGCGACGGGCGGCTGTACCTCGGCATGCTCAGCGTCGCGCCCGAAAAGCAGGCACACGGCATCGGCAAATTACTGCTCGCCGCCGCCGCCGAACACGCCCGCAGTCAGGGTTGCTCTTCTATTTATATGCGCGTGCTCTCGAAACGCCACGAACTCATCGGCTGGTACGAACGCCACGGCTACCACCTGACGGGCGAAATGATGCCCTACGACGCACCGCCCCAATTTGGCACACCCACGGAACCGCTGGAGTTTGCGATAATGGAAAAGGTGGTTTGAACATGGCAAAATCGCCTTATTTTTGCGGCCTAAATTGGAGCAAGGGGCAGCAAATCTCGACCCTTGCACACATTTTATTATTTCAAAAAAATGGCAACGCCGCGCACCGTCGCATTCCACACACTCGGCTGCAAGCTGAATTATTCGGAGACTTCCGCCCTCGCGCGGCTCTTCGAGGGGAGCGGTTATTTGCCCGTAAAATTCGACGACGGCGCGGACATTTATGTTTTGAACACCTGCTCGGTGACGAAACAGGCCGACAAAGAGTGCAAAAAAATCGTGCGCCAAGCCCTCCGCCATCAGCCGAATGCTTTTGTGGTAGTAACGGGTTGCTACGCCCAATTGAAACCGCAGGAAATCGCGGACATACCCGGCGTGGATTTGGTGTTGGGCGCGGGCGAAAAATTCCGCATCCTCGACTATGTGGACGACCTTTCCAAAGCCCCCGGCAAAGGCATGGTGCACGCGGGCGAAGTCCGCGATGTCAACACGTTCACTGCCTCGTTCTCGTTCGGCGACCGCACCCGCTCTTTCCTAAAAGTGCAGGACGGCTGCGACTACAAATGCTCTTTTTGCACCATCCCACTCGCACGCGGAGCAAGCCGTTCGGATACGGTGGAAAATGTGCTGGAGAACGCCCGCCAAATCGCTGCTGGCGGCGCAAAAGAAATCGTATTGACGGGTGTGAACCTCGGCGATTTTGGGAATGGCACGGCGGTGATAGAAGGTGCTCGGACAAAAAAAGAGGCCTTGTTTATTGACCTCATCGCCGAATTGGACAGAGTGGAAGAAGTCGAACGTTTCCGCATCAGCAGCATTGAGCCGAATCTTTTGACCGATGAAGTGATTGCCTTCATTGCTGAAAGCCAGCGATTTATGCCGCATTTTCATGTTCCGCTGCAATCGGGCAACGACAAGCAACTCCGCGATATGCGCCGCCGTTATCGCCGCGACCTCTACGCGGAGCGCGTCGCGACCATCAAACACCTGATGCCCCACGCCTGCATTGGTTGCGATGTCATCGTTGGTTTTCCTGGCGAGACGGAAGATGATTTTTTGGAAACCTACCGTTTCATCCAAAACCTCGATATTTCTTATCTTCACGTTTTCACCTACTCCGAACGGGCAAACACTCCGGCGGCTGAAATGCCCGGCATCGTCCCGGTGGAAGAACGCCGCCGCCGCAATCAAGCCCTGCGCGGTTTGTCAGAGATGAAACGCCGTGCCTTTTACGCCGCGCATCTTGGCACAGTGCGCCCCGTGCTATTTGAGCAACATAAAATCCCGACGCTACTGAGCGGATTTACAGACAATTATGTGAAGATTGAAATGCCGTTCGAGGCTGGGCAAGTGAACACAATCGCGCCCGTTTTGCTGAAAAATATGACTGCTGATGGCGAGGCTGTGGTGGCGGATTGCGCTGAAAATATGGCTTCTTCGATGGCGGACAAACGACCGAATTTCCAACTCTTCGGGTCAACTATCGGGTGATTGGATTTGTTTAATCGACCAAGCCTGTAAGGTTTTTTACACGTCAAATATCGCATCAAAAGTACCCACAGCATGAAATCCTCCTTCGAAGAACTTGTCAACGCGCCCACCCCTGTCCTCGTTGATTTTTGGGCGACATGGTGCGGCCCTTGCCGTGCAATGCACCCCGTGCTCGATGCGCTGAAGGCCGAAATGGGCGACCGGGTGCGCATCGTCAAAATTGATGTGGACAAGAACATTGACTTGGCCGTCCGCATGAAAGTGATGGGCGTACCTACGTTCATGCTCTACAAAAACGGTCACGAACTTTGGCGGGATGCCGGTGTGCTTTCAAAAGAAGCGTTGCGAAAAGCCGTCGAATCGGCTGAAAAAGCAGCCTGACGCTCATTTCCGCACCACCACGAATTCCACCCGGCGATTCTGCGCCCGCCCCTCGTCCGTGTCGTTCGTGGCGACGGGGTGATGCTCGCCCGCTCCCCGATAGCGCAGCCGGGCGGGTTTGATTTTGTTTTCCAACAGGAACGTCACCACTGATTTGGAGCGACAGCGCGAGAGGTATTTGTTGTAATCGTCGTCGCCAATGTTGTCCGTGTGGCCGATGATTTCGATGACCAGATTGGGGTTTTCCCGCATGATTTTCAACAGTTTATTCAACTCGACGTAGGAGCGGGGCATGAGTTCGTCTTTGTCGAATTCAAAGTAAATGTTCTTCAAGAGAATCGGTTTGCCCGGCTCCAATATTTGCTTGGTGAGGTCGTCGGGTTTCACCGGCACGGTCAGGAGGGGCGGGATTTTTTTCACCAGCACGTCGTCAACATAATAATAGGCATAGTTGAAACAGTCGTCGCGGGGGGCTTTGAACAAGGTTTTTTCGTCGTCGCTGAAATTGCCCAGCAGCAGGTATTCGTACTCTTTGTCAGCTTTCACCGTCCCGCTCACCCGCACCCATTTGCCGCCGGGGGCTTCCACGATGTTTTTTGCACTGAAATGGGCTTCCACTTTTAGGAATTCTTCGGCCTTGCGCTCAATGAGCGTTTCGGAAAAATGCACGCCCAAGTTGTTGATTTGCAATGATTTTTCGAGGTGCGCGACCCAGAATTCCACCAAATAAGTTTGCCCCGGCACCAGCGGCTCAGCCAGCTGGATTTCGATATATTCCCGACAATGGGGCTTGCCGTTGGTGCAACCGTAGAGCGTGAGACCGGCCATGCTTTTTCCTCCGTGCGGCTTTTGATCGCCGAAGCCTTTGTCCGCCCAATCGCGCGGCACCTTTACGTTGGGGCCATACACATCGGGGCTGGAGGTGGTGGCGCTGAACCAATATTTCATCACCTCTCCGAAGTACGCACTTTTGTACGACCAGCCGATGGGCGCGTTGCCGTACCTTTCAAAACCGGGGTTGGGGACGATGTTCTGCTGGCCGGTGATGGCACCGGGCAAAAACAAAAAAGACAAGATGACGAGCCAAATTTTCATTTGGTAAAAGAAGGTCAAATACTGAATGGAACAAAGTTTATCCAAAAAAAGTGGTCGAATCTCAAAACGGAGAAGCCCCTCCCGAATATCATTCTAAAAACCGCCTGTTTTTTTCAAGAAACAAAAATTGTATTCGGCGGCTTTGATATTATCACGCCTTTTTACCTTTGTGGAACAATTTTCATTTCAATCCATGCTTTAGGAACGGTGCCGAAATAAAGTACCAAATTGATGCTCATCTTTTGGTGCTATATTTCCTCTTTTTTCGCTTAAATAGCACTACTATGCTCGCTCAAAAACAGAAAATCTGACATCGAAATCTGTAACTTGACACTTTATTCCAGCACCGTTCTTTACCCTGAAAGCCGTTTATTGCAGTTTAATTTTTTTTTAATTTCGCCCACTTTGCCCCACACTGGCAAGGGTTTTGCCAACTGCGACCGAATGTTTTTAGGAAACATCTTTCCGGTCATTGTGGGGTAAAAACAAAAATCAGCTCACAAAGATTTATCAACTAAAATCATCAGAAACATGAACATCGCTGTCGTCGGTACCGGATATGTTGGTTTGGTTACGGGTACCTGCTTTGCCGAAACAGGCAACAACGTCATTTGCGTGGATAACAACGAGTCAAAAGTCCAGCGTCTGCGGCAGGGCGAAATACCCATTTTTGAGCCTGGGCTGGACGTATTGTTCGAGCGCAACACCAAAGAAGGGCGCCTCCATTTCACCACCAATCTGCGCGAAGCCGTTGACCATGCGCAGATTATATTCCTCGCATTGCCCACGCCGCCCGGCGAAGACGGCAGCGCCGACCTTTCGTACATCATGGGCGTGGCCCGCGATCTGGGCGGCATCATCACGGACTACAAAGTTATCGTGGACAAAAGTACCGTCCCGGTAGGCACGGCGGAAAAAGTAGCCGCTATTTTGGCAGAAAAACTGCCGAAAAAAATGTTTGATGTGGTCTCAAACCCCGAGTTCCTGCGCGAAGGCGTGGCAGTGGATGACTTCCTCAAGCCCGACCGGGTGGTGGTAGGTACCCGCAGCGAAAAAGCCCGCAAAGCCATGAAGCAGTTGTACGAGCCGTTCGTCCGCCAGGGCAATCCGATTTATTTTATGGACGAGCGCTCGGCGGAAATGACCAAATACGCCGCCAATTCGTACCTCGCCACCCGCATTTCATTTATGAACGAAATCGCCAATCTTTGCGAAAAACTGGGCGCCAATGTGGACCAAGTGCGCATCGGTATGGGCAGCGACAGCCGCATCGGCAAGCGATTCCTGTTCCCCGGCATCGGATACGGCGGCTCCTGTTTCCCCAAAGACGTGCAGGCATTGGCAAAAACCGCGAGCGCACATTCCTACGATTTCAAAATACTGAAATCGGTGATGAAGGTGAATAGCATCCAAAAAGGCGTATTGACCAAAAAACTCCGCAAGCACTACAAAAACGACCTCGAAGGCAAAACTTTCGCCGTGTGGGGGCTGGCTTTCAAGCCTAATACCGACGATATTCGGGAGGCTCCGGCGCTGGTCATCATAGACGAATTGCTGAGCGCGGGTGCGCGGGTGCAGGCTTTCGACCCCGAAGCCATGAACAACGTGAAAGCCATTTATGGCAACCGGGTCAAATTCTGCGACAGTATGTACGACGCGCTCGAAGGTGCCGATTGCTTGTGCATCCTGACCGAATGGGCAGAATTCCGCAATCCCGATTTCGAGCGCATCACCTCGATGCTCCACGAAAACATCATCTTCGACGGCCGGAATCTCTACGACCTCGAGCAGATGAAATCTCTTGGCTTTCAATATATTAGCATTGGCCGACCGAAAGTAAAAGGGAAAAAACACGTGGGAGAGTTGGTGGCGTGAGTATGAATGTTTCCCGCTCTGAGCCATAGGGCGCTACGCTGGGATGGAAGTTTTTTATGGAAAAACCCGGACTACGACGATACCCGTTGTCCGGGTTTTTTTTTGCCATTGTCCGGCCCAATATGCGCGATTTCGGCCTCTCAAGAACGAAAAGATTGGAAGTTAATGTCAAGTTTGAGATGCCGACTGTGTGGATTGGCGTAGGTTTTTGCACATTTGCACACAATACAAACCTTTGATTTTTCTTTTTCTAAATCACCCGCTTTATGACTTTGTACGAGCAAATTTTTGAAAACAACAAAAAATGGGTAGCCGCCAAGACGGCCTCCGACGCCGACTTTTTTGCCAAGTTGGCCATTGACCAACGCCCCGAATTTCTCTACATCGGTTGCTCTGATAGCCGCGTCACTGCCGAAGAACTGATGGGATTGAAGCCGGGCGACGTATTTGTCCACCGCAATGTGGCCAACTTGGTGAACGCCACCGACCTCAATGTGATGGCGGTCATCAACTACGCGGTGCGGCATTTGGGTGTAAAGCACGTCGTCGTGTGTGGCCACTACAATTGTGGCGGCGTGAAAGCGGCCATGCAGCCCAAAGATTTGGGTATCCTGAATCCCTGGCTGCGCAACATCCGGGATGTGTACCGGATCCACAAAGATGAACTCAATGCCATCACGGACGAGCACGAACGCTACAACCGCCTCGTGGAACTGAACGTGCAGGAACAGTGCATCAACGTCATCAAACTTGCCGCCGTGCAGCAGCAATATGTGCAAAATGGCTACCCGACGGTGCATGGTTGGGTGTTCGATTTGAAAAGCGGCTTGTTGAAAGATTTGAAAATCAATTTTGAAGAAGTGCTCCACGACATTCAGGAGATTTACAACCTGACCGACCGCAACTGGTTTGAGGAAAGGGAGTAGCCGGAGTGTGGTGACTGATTCTTTTTTGCAAAACATTTCAAACTATGAGAAAAACAACCGTGTTGCTGCTCGCTTTTTGCTTCGCAAACTGCACCGAAACCCCGAAACCGGATGCTTTGGGGCTCCAGTCCCAACCACCCAATCCTCAAACTTCCACCCCTGCCACCCTGCGCGGCTACTATGTGCTGGGGCCTGAAGTCAGTACAATCCATAACTGCGCTGACAACAAACAGTACTGGGTGAAGGATGCGACCCGTTCGCTCGATTCGCTGTACCGGCAGGCGTGTTTTCCCGCGCCGATTCCCTATGAATCAGTTTATGCCGTGCTGACGGGGACGCTCGGCCCAAAGGAAACTTCGGGTGCCGCCGCTGAGACAGCCGGAACATTCACCGTGACAAAAGTGGATACACTCCAATCCAAAAACAGATTTAATGCCTGTCTGCCATGGGAATTCTGGTGCCACGGCACTGAGCCTTTTTGGGGCATCCAAATTTCGGAGGCAGAAGACGGCATTTTTTTCAAAAATATGGCCGATGAAACGGGTGTTCAGTATGCGTGGGCTGCGCCCCAGACCGACGGCAATTCCTTTTGGAATTATGAAACCAACACCGCTCCCGGCAGCAAAGAGCGCCTGAAAATCGTCATTAAAAAAGAAAAATGCGCCGATGGGATGTCCGACATCGAATACAACTATTCGGTCGAAGTAACAAAGGGCAAAGAGACATTGCGCGGCTGCGCGATGCGCGGGGGCGAACCAGCAAAACGCGAATAAATCATTGAAAATCATGGAACAAAGCCCAGTCTCTTGGCCGAAACTCCTTATTGGTATTGGTGCGGCGCTCATCATTGTTGGGCTGTTGGCTTGGGCGCTGCAAGGCAAACTCGGCTGGCTGGGTCGCCTGCCGGGCGATATCCGCGTGGAGCGCGAGGGCTTTCGGTTTTATTTTCCGGTCACCACCATGATTCTGCTGAGCATTTTGCTGAACCTCATCGTGTGGGTCGTCCGAAAAATGTGGAATTGACCGTTTTGTGCCCAACAGCAAGCATTGCAACCACTATGAAAAAATTACTCAAATTCCTGCTAAACAAAACAAACTACCGCATCATCAACATCGGTCGGGGGACGCGGAACATAGCGGAGAAAATACCCATTTCGGAAAACACATGGCAGGTCATCCGGCCTAATACGATGTTGAGCGAGTTGAGATTGGCCAATATTTCGGAGTCGATAGAGTACCTCGTTGCCAATGCAATAGAAGGCGATATCGTAGAGTGCGGTATCTGGAAAGGCGGCAGCGTTGCCCTGATGGCGCACACATTACTCTCGAAACGCGAAACCCGGCATTTGCACTTGTTTGATATTTTCGATGATATCTGCGAACCCGACGCGGCGGTGGATGGCGAGCGGGCTGTCAGAGAAGCGGGCGGAATCGAACATGCTTTAGGGCGGCTTATCCCTGTAAAAGGCATTTACAACAATAAAAAAACAGGCGGAGCAGGAGATGAAGCCGCTGTTTACCAACTGATTGTCAATCAAATGAGTTACCCCGCACCCTTTGTACACTTACACAAAGGGTGGTTTCAGGAAACGTTGCCGTTGGTGAAAAAGGATATTGCTGGCATTGCCCTGCTGCGCCTCGACGGCGACTGGTATGCCTCAACCAAAGTATGCCTGGAACATCTGTACGATAAGGTAGTGACAGGCGGCGTCATCATCGTCGATGACTATGGCGCATACGACGGCTGTAGAAAGGCGGTCGATGAATATTGCCGGGCGAATAATATCCACCCCCTTCATGCCTATGTGGACAGCGAGTGTATTTTTTGGATAAAAACAGCTTCCGCTTCCCAAGGGCGTTAAAATAACTTTCAGGAAATATTCGGGCATCACTTGTCCATTCCGGCGATAGTTGCTACTTTTGCAGCCGTTTTTCAAAAAGTTCATTTATTTTTTCACATCTGACTGATAATGAGACATTACGAAGTCACCTTCATCGTAGATCCAGTGCTGTCGGGCGATGAAGTCAAAGCGGCAGCAGAACACATCCAAAAGGAACTCACGGGTTTCGGCGCTACTATCGTGGCAGTGGATGAAATGGGCCTTCGCCAGTTGGCCTACCCCATCAACAAACGCTCTTCGGGCGTTTATTACACCATCGAGTTTGGTTGCGAGGCAGCCGATTGGTTGGGAAAGTTTGAGTTGAACATGAAGCGCAACGAGCGTCTGCTTCGTTTCCTTACTGTGAAACTCGACAAGTACGGCGTAAAATACAACGACGACAAGCGCAACGGGCGCATCGGCAGTAAGAAGAAACAACAACCGGAAGCTGCGCCTGTCGCCGCCGTTGTTGAAGAACCGGAAGCTGTACCCATCCCAGAAGTCGTTGACCTTGACGCCGATTAAACCAACTCTCTCACTTTCAAACCATTCACTCGCAATATGGCTGCTTCAAGAGAAGATGTAAAATTTCTCAGCAATCCGAAAATCGGGCTTCGCAACAAGAAATACTGCCGTTTCCGCAAATTCGGCATCAAACACATTGATTACAAAGACTCCGATTTTCTCCTGCAATTCATCAACGAACAAGGCAAGCTGCTCCCGCGCCGCATCACAGGCAACAGCCTGAAATACCAGCGCCGGGTGGCCACCGCCGTAAAACGCGCGCGCCACTTGGGCATGCTGCCATTTGTGGCCGACTTGATGAAATAAATATAAGGTTTGGAATTTGGAGTTTAAAGTCCGATTGAGACAAAAACTCCAAACTCCAAACTCCAAACTTCAAACTTTTTTTACAATGAACATCATTCTACTCGAACATATCGAAAAGGTGGGCGCCAAACACGATGTCGTCAAAGTCAAAGACGGCTATGGGCGCAACTACCTGCTTCCCAAGGGCTTGGCCATCGTCGCCAACAAGCCCAATCTTGCCCGCCTTGAGGGCTTGAAAAAACAAGGCGCCAAAAAAGAAGCCGTCATTATCGCGGCTCTCCAAGAAGTTGCTGCCAAACTGGCTGGCATTACGCTGAAGATCACAGCCAAAGCCGGCGAAAGCGGCCGCTTGTTTGGCTCCGTGACGGCACAACACCTTTCCGACGCAATGAAAGCGCTCGGCGTAGAAGCCGACAAGCGCATCATCGAAATGCCCGACGAGGTGAAAGAACTTGGCAAATACTCCGCGACGGTGAAATTCCATCCCGAAGTGGTGCAAGAAGTCAAATTTGAAGTGGTACCTGAAGGTGGCGGAAGTGCCAAAGAAGAAGAAGACCAAGGCGAATAATAAGCAACACATTACGAGCAACATAAATGAGGGGCAAAGCCAGCGGTAGCTGGTTTTGCCCTTTGTTGTTTTTGTCAATACGGTTGTTCCGCCTTAATTTCGAGCTTCCAAATTTACAAAAGCCGATTGCGCACATGGCTTTCCGAAACTCGCCCAAGTATCCACCCAAGCTCACCACGCCCGACGAGGCGCTCGCCAAGCTGGAGTATTTTTGCGCCTACCGCGAACGCTGCCCGAAAGAAGTGCGGGCAAAACTGGCCGACCTCGGCCTGCGTGGCAACGATGCGGAGCAGATTTTTGAGGTGCTGCGCGAAGACGGCTTTTTCAATGAAGAACGGTTCGCGCTGGCATTTGCCGGAGGGAAGTTTCGGATGAACCATTGGGGCCGGGTGCGCATCCGGCTGGAGCTGCGGATGCGCGATATATCGCCCGATATTGTACAGCAGGCAATTGACTCGATAGAGGAGGCCGAATATTTGAAATTGTTGGAGCAGCTTATGGAGAAAAAACGCCGCCAATATGAGGGCAGCGACAACGCCCGGGAGAAAGCTGCCGCATCGCTCATTCGAGCTGGGTTTGAGCAAGAATTGGTTTTTCGGCATCTTTGGTCAAGATAAAATGCTGTTCGCCTTGGCGGAGCAGATTTTCATCGAGCCTATCTATTTTGCCTGTCTTTTTTGCTTAAAAAAAACCTCCTCGGAAACCTGACTTTTCCAAAAAATTGGCAAAATGACTTTGCCGACAAAGTGTTAACTTTTCGGTGCTTTTCTGATTATTTCATTTTCAAACCTTCTGTTATCGTATGGCAAAAGAAAAACTTAAACTCAGCGACCTCAAAGTTCAAAGCTTCGTCACCTCCTTGGACGACAAGCAAATGAACCACTTGAAAGGCGGTTACACCGTGAAAGGTCGTCGGTACAGCTACCGCACCCGGTGGACGGCAGTGGACACCCGCGCGGACGCCAACAATTTAATGTCGGGGTCTATCGACTTGAGGTAGATGCCTTTTGGGTTTCCCGCCTCCATTTCTCCTGCACTTCTGCTGCAAATGTTCGACCGCTTATTTTGGCATCCAGCCAAGCCTCCAAGTCGAATGTTTGCAGCAGTGCTTTTGCGCCGGGCAGTTGCGCAATTTCCTGTAAATCAACCTTTATTTTTTGAAAAATGCCCTCTTGTTCTCGTGGGGAAGGCTGCCGCATGAGTTCTTGCATGAAGTGTATAAACCGCTGTTCAAGGTCGTAGAGCCGGTTTTTCTTTTGCAAAAATCGGGTAGCCGAGCGCATCAGCGATTCGAGCAGCACCATGTTGCCCATCTCAAAATGCAGGATGAGCGAGAGGATGCGGGCAAAGCTCTGCAAATCTTCCCGCTCCACCGAGCGCGGTTGGTTGAGCCATTCGTTGAGGTAGGCCAAAGCGCCGTCGTAATCGCCGCAGCCAAAGCATATCGTGCAAAATTGGAAGTAAAAACTGGCCGTTTCGTAGTCGTGCGAATCAAAACCGGCCGACTCCTTGAGACAGCGCTCCATCTCCTCCCGCGCTTCGGCAAACTCGCCCGTGTAGCTGCACAACGCAAACTTGTTGGTGTAATACTGCCGGTGGATTTTTCGCCGGTCATCCTCCGTTATCGGGGTCAAGTCGCGCAGTTTTCTGAGGCAGACGCGCACCTCGTCGTACCGCTGCAAAAGGCCACAAGAAAGGATGAGATTGCTCAGCGCCGCGATGTAATCTGAGATGTTTTCCCGCAGGAAATGTGGCTGCGATTCGAGCAGCGCGATGAGCTTTTTGCCAGTGTCGTAAAACTCCTCGTACTCCAGCGCGGAATAGTGGTAGAGATTGAGGGTACGGTAATACATCACCCGGGCTTTGTGCGAGTCTGCCCGGTCGGGGTCGTCAAATTGGTCTTGATTTACAAGGTTTTGGAGGCGCGCCATGCGGTCGTAGCCGCGCTGTTGCGCTTCGCGTTTGATGGTGGCATATACCTGAAAAAAGGCCCTGCGGTAAGCGACTGCGTTGCGCATTTGCTCGAGTGCGCGGTCTTCCTCAAATTGGAGTTGCTCCAATTTTTTGTGCAAAAAATCCGCATCCATGCGTGTGTAGGCCAGTTGTTTTTCCCAACGCGCTATTTCCAGCAGGTGGGCAAAACCCTCGTATTGCCGAGCCAGTTTGGCCGCTTTGTGCAGCAGGTCGTGGCAGTCGTCGTAATGGCCGCGTTTGTACAGCACCGCCACACTTTGCATGAGGTGGTTGAGCCGGTACTCCACGGAGTGTTGCTCGTCAAACGATTGAAGGCTTTTTAGCACCAGCTCGTACAAATACGCTTTTAGTTCTGAGTATTTTTTGCCTTTCGGCGGCTGATTTTTATAGACCTTTTGTTTGAGCCGCTCTTCGTCGAAAGTTTCCATCGCCGCCATTGCCTCGAACAGTTGCTGGTATTTGCTCTCGCCTTCGATTTTTTGCCCGATAAACAAGCGGAAATAGCGCTTTTCCTGCGGGGTCAGCGAGCGCACGAGGCGGTATAATTTGTCGGAAGGAGTTTTGGCCATAACACGTTAGAATGCTCAAAAGTGTCGGTTTTTCGTCATTTTGCAAAATAGAAAATAACGGTTGGAAACCTGACTTATGCCTGAAAGTTGGGTTGGCGGCGGTGTACGGTGCCGATACTTTTGTCTCATCAAATACGGCCATCAAAAATCCAGTGCCAAATATCTGCTTGCCATGCTGAACACCGTCTCACTACATAGTATCACCGACCCGGCAGAACCGAACCGCAGCGCCCGCGCCATCACTTTTTTGCCGGAGTACAACCTTGTGCGCAAAGCAGCAAAAAAAATTGTGCTGCCCACGATGGAAGGATTTTGCTTTGAAAAGGTAAAAGACATCGCCTATTTGGAGGCGAGCGGCAACTATACACTGCTCCATTTCACCGACAAACGGCAGATACTCGTGTGTCGTACCCTGCGCGAAATAGAGCAGATGCTGTCCGAAAAGTCGTTTACGCGCATCCACCGCTCGCACACGATTCATCTAAAGCACATCAAAAAATATGTGCGCGGCAAGGGCGGTCATGTAGTGCTGCAAAATGGCGTGACGCTCGTGGTGTCTGCCGGACAGAAAGATTTGTTTCTGAACGCCCTGCGACAATATTTTGGCAATTGAGCGCCATTCATCAACGCCATTGCTTTTGCTTTCAATGACCTCTAATGACCGAAATGGCTCTTTAGGCCCCCATGACCCAACCTTTCTATCTCAGCCCTCGTCTAACCCCAGAAAAGCACACCCGTGTTTGATGCCCCAGAAGCCCGGCAAATAAGCACAATCTCTTTTAGCCCTTCCCGATTTTTTCGGGGAGGGCGAAGAAGGGGCTATGAAAAACAAAAAACACAGTAAGGGTTTGGTTTGGCGCCGGACGCGGCAATCGCGTACCGGCGGTTTTTTTATTCTGCGGGTTTCCAGACGCCATGAAACCTCAATAAGTGATGCGGCGCCTGCTCATTGTAAACACACAGAATCAGTGCGTTGCGTGGGCGAGCATCGTTTGGGAAAAGAATCTTGACCGGGTTGTGGACATACCCGCGCTCACCAAACAACTGCAGCTGCCGTCCGCGCGGGCGTTTGAACAAACGCAATGCTTCCGCCGTTTCTGGCAGCGGCACATCGCCGTAACCTTCCTCTTGCAGAAACTGTTTCACCATCTCGTAAGTGTACGCCAACTTTGACCCGGCAAAAACGGTGCGGTATTCCCAGCCGTCGCTCGTGCCGCCGAGATAATTGGAGCCGGACGACGGGAATTGCTCGCGCATGGGCACATGCGGCTCGGCGGGCGGTTCCGGCAGTTCCGCCGTTTCTTCAAAACCAAATTCGTCGTAGGTCATTTTTGTTGGAAACAGCAGCAAAAATAAGTGGCTTCTGCTTTAATCGCCGCAATTTTGATTTTTAAAACAAACAAAAAGTTTTTTAAACAAACTAACAACCAGCAACAATAACCAGCAACGGACAATGACTGCACACCTTCTCACCATCGGCGACGAAATTCTCATCGGTCAAATCGTGGACACCAATTCGGCTTGGATGAGCCGCGAACTCACGCTGCGCGGTATCCGCGTCACCGGCAAAAGCAGCGTGGCCGACACCCGACAGGCTATCGTCGAAGGCGTCGAACACGCTGCGGCAGCTGCCGATGTGGTGATTATGACCGGCGGCCTTGGCCCCACGAAAGACGACGTGACAAAAACGACCTTGGCCGAAATGTTTGGCGCCAACATGGTTTTTCACCCGGAGACCTATGCCCGCATCGAGCGGTATTTTCAAAAAGTTGGCCGCCCTGTGTCGCCCGCGATGGTGGGGCAAGCTACCTTGCCCGACAAAGCGACCTTGCTCACCAACAAGGTCGGTCAAGCACCGGGGATGTGGTTCGAGCACGGCGGCAAAGTGTTCATCTCGCTGCCGGGTGTGCCGTTTGAAATGGAATATTTGATGGCGCACGAGGTGATTCCCCGTCTGCTGGCCCGCTTCCCAACGCACCCCATCGCGCACCGCACCTTGTTGACTGCCGGAGAGGGCGAAAGCAATATCGCTCGCCGCATCGAATCTTTTGAAGATACCCTGCCGCCGCACATCAAATTGGCCTATTTGCCGGCGCTCGGCCAAGTGCGGCTGCGGCTCACGGGGACTTGGGCGGGCGAAGTCACACCCGATGCGGATGCCTACTTGAATGCTGAATTGGAAGCCAAAATGTCTGAATTAGAGGCGATTATTCCCGACCTCGTGTTTGGTCGCGAAGAAGAAACTTTGCAACAGGTGGTCGGGAATATCTTGCTCGCGCAGGGCAAGCAATTCGGTACGGCAGAAAGCTGCACCGGCGGCTATGTGGCGCATTTGGTGACGACGGTGCCGGGTTCATCGGCATATTTTCCCGGCACGGTAGTGACTTATTCTTATGAAATGAAAACAAAACTTTTGGGCGTGAAACCCGATACGCTCGCCCGCTTCGGCGCGGTGAGCGAAGAGACGGTGCGGGAGATGGCGCAGGGTGCGCTCAACACGTTGGGCGTGGATGTGGCGGTGGCGATTTCGGGTATCGCGGGGCCGGGCGGCGGCACGCCCGAAAAACCTGTCGGCACTGTCTGGATGGCGGTGAGCGACAAAAACCGGACGGTGACGGCAAAGCATTTGTTTCTGCGCGACCGCCTGAAAAACATCCAACTTACGGGGACTTACGCGCTGAATCTGGTGCGGCGGTTTTTGTTGGGGGAGGTGTGAGTTTTTATTTCAATGCCCGATAAACTACCCCCTGCAACTTCGGCCTGTAATTCCCGTCGCCCAACTTCCCATTCTCCATTGTCGGGTACGTCCGGTTGGATAAAAATATGAAAATCAAGTTTTTATCCGGGTCGGCCCAGACGCAAGTGCCGGTAAAACCGAGATGCCCAAAGGTGTTTGACCCCGCCAGTGGGCTCATGTTCTGACTCTCTCTTTCGTTCAATTCTTTCATGTCAAAACCGATACCGCGCCGGGTGCTGCGCTCGTAGCGCGTGGTGAAAAGTTTGACAGTTTCGTACTTCAAAAACCGTTGGCCGCCATAAACGCCGCCGTTCAGCAGCATCTGGAACAGCTTTGCCAAATCGTTCGCATTCGAGAACAAACCCGCGTGGCCGCTCACCCCGCCGAGCATCGCCGCGCCCATGTCGTGGACGTATCCCTGAATCTTTTGGTGGCGGAAATAAGCATCTTGTTCGGTCGGTGGGCAGCGCAAAGTCAATCCTTTTTTCCAGGGGTTATAAGTCATCGTGGAGAGACCGAGTGGACGATAAAAATTTTGCTCCGCAAATTGGTCAACGTCCAGGCCGCTCGTGCGGTTAATCGCCCGCGCCGTGAGGTACAGCCCCAAATCCGAATATTTGTACCGTTTTTCTGGCAACAACGGACTTCTAAAAATCGTGTCCCATAGCCAGTCTGCCCGTTTATTTTCCATAAACATCCCCGGCGCGACGGCGTACTCTGAATCGTGGTCGCGTTCGCGGTGGTAAATGTGCGCGTCGGGCAAATTGTTTTCCAACGTGAATTTGTAAAACGGAATCCACGCCACCAAGCCCGCATGGTGCGCGAGTATCTCTTTGACTGTCAATGACCTTTTATCGGTCGCCAGCAGTTCCGGCACATAGCAGGCCATTGTGGAGTCAAGGTCTATTTGGCTGTTTTCCACCAAGTGCATCGT
>CAYZVM010000043.1:26902-31375 GCA_964481485.1 uncultured Saprospiraceae bacterium
TTGTGCCACACCACTTTGCCATCTTTCGCTACGAGGATTTGACAGCCCGGTGCCGCGCCCGTGCGAATGAGTTCTTCCACCAAATCGTCCATCAATTCCAGCGTGTCGCTGCTCATGCCGACCGCTTCCGGCAAGTCGTAGCCCATCCGTTTTTGGGCAAATGTTTTTTGAATTCCCTGCCCGAATTTCGCTGACGCAGAGGCCGTCACGGGCAATTTTCCCGATAAATCGTTTGCGCCAAAAAGGCTTTGCGCTGCCAATTCCTGCGCGGGTGCGTCTTCCGTAAAAGCTTGCAGCAACACCGGAATTTCATCAAAATATTTCAAACTATAGGGGTTGCCAAACATCGTCACGGCCACCGTCGTCAACTTGTTAAGTTGGCCGACGAGTTGAACTTGGCTGTTGCTGAGGCCAAAATTGTCCGATGCCTTCGTGCGGGTGTTGTGGAAACTTACCAGCACCACATCGAACTGGCGCAACGTGTCCAACAGCTTGGTTTGCAACGTAGAGTCAATTTCTTTCCCCGCGTTGAAATGCGTCACCGGCGCGTAATAACCGCAGTAAGTTTGAAAAATCGTCCGGTTCGTGTCGCCCAAAGCCAGCGACGCGATTTTGTATTTTTCCACATGCTGGAAACCCGTGAGATTGAGCTGGTCGCGCACCAGCGTGAGCGCGTTGGCGATGAGGCGGCGTTTCAGCACGAGCATTTCCGGCGTGTTGAGGTCGCGGCGGAGGTTGGCGAGTTCCACGCGCTGGGGCTGCGTGAGGCCGAGGCGGTATTTGGCGCGGAGCACCCGTTTCACGCTGGCATGAAGCCGGTCGCGGTCGAGCCTGCCGTCGGCTATGGCGGCTTTTACGGCGCTCATGGCCGCATCCATATTTTCGGGCAGCAGCACCATATCGTTGCCAGCGCGGAGGGCTTCCACGTCGGCATCGCCGGGCTTGTAATACTTGGTCACGCCCTGCATTTCCATCGCGTCGGTGAAGATAAGCCCCTCAAAACCAATTTGTTCACGTAGCAAATTTTGAATCGTCGGCTGGCTCAACGTGGTCGGGCGGTTCTCGCGGTTGTCGAGCGCAGGCACGCTCAAATGCGCCACCATGACCGAGCCAACGCCCGCCTGCGAGAGCGCGCGGAAGGGGAACAGCTCGACGCTGTCGAGCCGGTGGCGGTCGTGCGCGATGACGGGCAAGTCGAAATGCGAATCCATGTCCGTGTCGCCGTGACCGGGAAAATGTTTGGCGCAGGCGAGCACATTGCCGTCCTGCAGGCCCATCATATACTGGAAGGCCTTGGCCGTCACGTTCGCGCGGTCTTCGCCGTAAGAGCGCTCATTGATGACCGGGTTGGCGGCGTTGTTGTTCACGTCCACATCGGGCGCGAAGTTGACCTGCACCCCGAGGCGGCGGCACTGTCGGGCGATGTCGCGCCCCATGTCATAAATCAGTTTGTTGTCCTGCACCGCACCGAGCATCATGGCGCGGGGGTAGGAGATGGCGCTGGAGCGGAGGCGCATCCCGAGACCGTTTTCGTAATCGCCCGAAATCATGAGTGGCACGCGCGGGCTGGCGGCTTGGTAGCGGTTGGTGAGTTCGGCCTGCTTCTCCACCGTGCCGACGAGCGTGGGGTTGAAAAAACACAGACCGCCGGGCCGGTAGCGCCGAATCAAATCCTCCACCTGCCGCTCGTAGGTCGTGTCCTTGTCGGCGTGGGCGCGCAGCATGAAGAGTTGGCCGAGGCGTTCCTCCTCGCTCAGGGCGTTGAATACGGAGTCCACCCACAGTCCTTCGCGAGGGTCCAAGTTTCGGGAAAAATCAAACGGGCGGTGCGGCCAGTCCGCCGACAAAGCCAGCAAGGCGCTGAAAATCAGGGAGGTCAGGATGATTCGATGCACGGGAAACGGTCGTTATTTGACCGTAAAGGTGGGGGAAAGTTGGGAAAGGGGGAAAGAAGTATTAGCCAACTATAGGTACTTATTCCTGTAATCGCCATCCGTCATCGTACTTCGAGAATTTTATTTTACGTTGTTGGCCCTCCTCTTTCAAGTCAAGTAACAGTTCTCCAAATGGAGTAATGTTTTTTCTTCTAATTGTGTATGTTACTTCCGCAGAGTTGTACTGCTCAAATTGTTGGATACCTGTCACTTCACCAAATTCCACTTCGGCAACTTTTACTGGAACTACTCCTGAACATACATGACCATACTTATCCTTTTTTTCAGGTCCCAAGATGTATTGCTTAGCTTCATTAGTAAATTCTGCGCAGTAATATAAACTGAACATACAAGGGCATTGACGAATTGAGATCATTCCTGCTGCTTTAAGTTTTTCATACTTATTAATGTATCGGTCTCCTTTTATGAAAGATAGGTTTTTATCGATAATAGTTTCAAAACCATTAGATTCAGTATAGGGAAAAGTATATTTTTTCAATATTTCCTCTTTTGCACCATCTCTTGTAAGGTCGTCATTACAGCTGAAAAGACAAAAGCAAAATATTGTTAGCGTTGCTAAAACTAAAGTTTTCATTGCTACATAGTTTTGGCTCCTACTCGTATGGCTTTCCGGATTCGCCCCGTTTTTTAAAGTGGGTTCTGGTCTCCACTTTTTCAGCATGGGAAGTCGTGGGATATTTTCTTGCGCTCAAAGATAAACAAAATCTTCACCGCCAAGCCGCCTCCCCCAAAAAGAGTAGTTCTGTCAGGCGGGTGACGGTTTTTGTACTTCTCTACCCCCCTACGTTGTCATCCTGAACGGAGTGAAGGAACTGCAAAAGCCAAACCCCCCACGCGATGCACCGAAAAAAGTGAGTGGCGTTTTTTGGAACATCCGAAATAGCCGGGCTTGTGTAGGTCCTTCACTTCGTTCAGGATGACAATATTGTGGGGTGATTTCACTCCTTCTTTAGGTTTCGGAGCGATTCGTAGTAATCCTTCCAGATATATTGTGGCGGCCATTCGCCGCACCATTTGGCGTTGAGGAATTTTCGCTGGGGATTGAAACTGTCTATCAGAGCGTCTTTTTTTTCGCGCAGCCAGCCTTTCAACTCTTTTTCACGCGATGGCATCGTTGACATACTGATGAGACTCGAGGTAAATCAGACAGTAACAGTAGTATTTTCCGGCAAATGAATCTGGCTTGCCCCGGTTGGCGTAGTGTTCAACCAAACGCGCGGCAACATCGTTCGTCACGCCGATGTAGAACACCGTTCGGTTGGGATTGGTCGTGATGTAAACGAAGTACTCGTGGAGGGTTTTCATTTTTCAGGAGTAAAGATAAGCGAGCCTCCCCCCAATGCAGCGTAGTACTGTCAGGCGGGTGACGGTTTTTCTTCCTTTTTGTCCTGTTGTTGTACACATCCGTCCGAATCGCGGAACACGGTAAAGCCTGCGCTGTTTTTGACAGTGAGAAACTCTAATTTGCCTTTTCGATTGACGAATTTAAGCGCCGACATATAAACGCATCTACTTTGCCTCATACCTGCGTCTGCTTCTTTTTCCACTGTGCAATCCCTAATTCGCACAATTTGTTAGAAATCAAAAATTTACACAAATTTGCAAAAAAAGAGGGGCCTCACGAAGAGTCGTATTGCCTGCAAAAACGGCAGATTTCACTTTCAAAATTGCTTTCCATCATGCGAAACCTGAAATATTTTGTATCGGCGCCATTGCTTGTCGGTGGCTTGGCAGCACTTTATTCTTTTGGTACCAGTTTGGCCGAAAAGCCCTCGCTGGATTGGGAACATTGGATGGAGGACGATTGGTTGGCGGGCTTTTTTGCGGCAATAATGCTGACTGCGGGCATCTACTTTTTTGTCTCCCTGCACCGCCGCACCGCTGGGCTGGTATCTGGTAAAACACTTTCGCGCCTGCGAGAAAAAGGCCACTCTGCTCGTGCCAAAATATTGGAATTGGAAGACACAGGCATGGCAGTCAACGACGACCCGGTGGTGCAGGTGCTGCTGCAAATTCACGATAGCGGCAAACCGCCCTATCAAGCCAAAGTAAAACAATTGGTCAGTAGGCTTGCCGTGCATCACTTATCCAAAGGCGGCACCGTGGAAGTGCTGATTGACCCTGACAACCCGCTGATTGTCGCGCTGCATATCGAATAAATTCGTGCGCGGCGTCCCCTGCCGCCTCCCCGGCATTTTCCCAAAAAAGATTTCCTGCAATCAGAAAAAAGCACTCCGCTCAAATCATGTACAGGCGGCAAAGGGCGCACGCCCTTTGCCGCCTGTTTTTTTGAGATAAAATGGAGGATACTTTCGCAAACTGCGCCACCCGCGTAAAGGGGCAGGTATCGGGCAAGGCTGGTCGTGCGGATTTTTTGGGAGCCACTTGCAGAGAATGCACATGGCTGTAAAGGCTTGAAAAACAGGTACAATGGCTTATGCGAGGCCAAACTTAACTTTAACTTAAACTGCTTTTGACCCGATTCGGGTAGTCATCTAAAGACTTTTGCAGTCGAAAA
>CAYZVM010000044.1:0-6254 GCA_964481485.1 uncultured Saprospiraceae bacterium
CTGATATTGACCCGAACAATCCGCCGCCGCCGCCGCCGCCGCCGCCGCCTACACCGCCGCCGCCCACGCGCTCGACGGTGAAGTTTGTGCCGCCCGTTATCAAAAAAGACGAAGAGGTGCAGGAGGAAAAGCCGCCGGCCATCGAGGAACTTCTCGAAAAAAAGGAGGACATCGGCGCCGAGACCAAAGAAGGCAACGATGAAGCACCGCCGACAATTGATGAAAATCCTTCGGAACTTCAAGTCGTGGAAGAGCCGAAAGTGGTGGAAGACAGAACCTACGAGATGTTTGACATCCAAAAGCCGCCGAGTTTCCCCGGCGGCGAAAAGGAACTGCTCAAATTTTTGAGCGAGAACATCAAGTACCCACCATTGGCGCGCGAAAACAACATCCAAGGCACGGTGGCACTTACATTCGTTGTGAACAAGAACGGCAGCGTGAGCGATGTTCAAATCGTGAAGGATATTGGCGGCGGATGCGGCAAAGAGGCCGTGCGCGTCGTGCAGTCCATGCCGAAATGGATTCCTGGCGAAGCCAACGGCAACTCGGTGAAAGTTCGTTTCACATTGCCCGTGCGTTTCCGATTGGAGTAAAACAAGTGTGCTTTCCGAAACACGGTTTCGGAGATAAACTTTCAAAGCGGCATCGTTCTTCGGAGCGATGCCGCTTTTGTTTTTTTCAAAAAAAAGCACCTCTTCTGCCCGCCAAAACGTTCGCCGTCAGCATCTTACATTCAAACAACTCCTGAAAAGCCACTTGCTTCCCAAACCCTTTTTTACGAGTCAGCCATTGATGTGCGCGTATGGACACGCGGCGCACACGACCTCCTTTTACCTCGTTTTTTCACCATAAAAAGCAATCAACATGGCCGAAGTACAAATACCTGCCGGCAAACCACCCAGCAAAATCCGCTCAAAAAAGATGTCCACCCGCGTGGATTTTACCCCAATGGTGGACTTGGGTTTTCTGCTCATTACCTTTTTCATGCTCACTACCACACTGGCAAAACCGCACATAATGGCGCTTGCGATGCCCGACAAAAACCCCACTAAGCCAATTGAAATGCCACAATCCAAAATACTCACACTCCTGCTTGGGGCAAACGACAAAGTTTATTGGTACGAAGGCATAGATGAGGCAAAACTCGATTCGACCGACTATTCTGCCAAAGGCCTGAGGCAAGTGATTCTGAATAAAATGAACCAAGTGCAGGCAAAATGGGGGCTCGAGGACTACCAAGACATGAAAACGCAAATGCCGAAAAAAGGCTCACACCTCAATGTTCTTATCAAGCCGACCTGTGAATCACGATTTCAGAATATCGTGGATGCGCTCGACGAGATGGCAGTTTGCCGGGTACGCTACTACATGATGCTCGACATCTCCCGACAAGAAGAAGATTTTATCAAAAACCCCGCTAACGGCTTGAATTTCAATATTGAACAACAACGACAGGCTGTACTTCGGTAGGCCGCCTGCCCGTAAACCACCATCTTTCTCACTTAAAATTTTCAATTATGGCTACCCAACAATTCGTGTCCCCCCGGGACGCGCTGGACATCCTTTTTGCCAACAGAAACAAAACCTACGGTGCTTACCAACTGCGGCGCGCCTACCCGCGCTTTCTTGGTCGGGCGCTCGGCATCGGGCTGTTGCTCATCGGCTTCGGCCTCGCGCTGCCCCAAATCTTGAACGCGTTGAACAGCAAATTCACCAAACTCGCATATATTGACATGGAGCGAGAAATAGGCCCTCCGCGCGATATTGACCCTGATTTCACACCGCTGCCGCCACCACCACCTTTACCTACCCCGCCACCGCCAGTTCGCGCAACGGTGCGTTTTGTTCCGCCAGCCGTGCTGCCCGACGAGGATGTGAGGGATGAGCAACCGCCAGCACAGGAAGTCTTGGCGGAAATAAAAGCCGAAGTCGGTGTAAAAGACCGCGAATCAGAAGGGGATGCCCCGCCTTCATTGAGAGAGTTGGCGGATTCCCCGCCCGAGATAGAGGCTCCGCCGCCGCCCGACGAAGGTGAATACAACATGGTCACTGTGCAGAAGCCGCCCACTTTCCCCGGCGGAGAGCAGGATTTGCTGAAATTCTTAGCCGAAAACATCCAATATCCACCGCTCGCTCGCGAGAACAACATTCAAGGCACGGTGGCGCTTTCGTTCGTGGTTGGCAAAGATGGCCGTGTGAGCGATGTGAACATTCTGAAAGACATCGGCGGGGGGTGCGGCAAAGAGGCCGTGCGCGTGGTGCAATCCATGCCCCGCTGGAGTCCCGGTGAGGCCAACGGCCATGCGGTGAAAGTGCGGTTCACACTGCCAGTGAGATTCAGGTTGCAATGAAAAAACACACAGAAAACTGACCAATAAACAGCGATGCCCGGCGGAACATATTCTGCCGGGCATCGCGTGGTTCAATTGTATTTTGCAAAATCTTCCTCCGAAAACTCGCTGGTTTCTCGGTGTTCAGTTTTGCGGTTGCGCCACCACCAGATGCCGATGCCCATCACGACAAGATACGGCAGCATGAACATATAAAGAATGCCCGCGTTCAGGCCGCGCGGGTCGCCGCCGCCGGTTTTCAGGTTGGCTTCGGCAGAGGCTTTGCACATGGCGCATTGGGCTGCGGCTGGTTCGGCGAAAGCAAACATGAGCAGCAACAAAGCCGATAATACGGCGATTTTGAGCATGATATTTTTCATAATTGCTTGTTTTTCTGTTTTTAAGAAACAAACCAACACGGCAAATAAATTTGCCTGCTACTGATAATAGGGCCTCAACATCAAGTAACAAATCGGCCCCGTCACCGCCACATATAGCCAGAGGGGGAACACCCAACGCGCCATTTTTTTGTGACGTTCAAACTGGTTGGTGAACGCCCGGTTGAAAGTCAACAAAATGAACGGGAGTATTACGGCGGCCAATATGACGTGCGTTATCAGCAAAAAAAAGTAAAACGTCCGCATCAATCCTTGACCTCCGTAGCGCGTTTCGGGCGTGGTGAAATGGTACAGAACATACGAAATCAGGAATAGCGCCGAGCATACCATCGCGGCGTAGATAGCTCGCCGGTGATTTTCAATCTGCTTGTTTTTGATAAAATAGAAAGCAAACAGTAGAATCACGGCAGCCAGGGCATTCAACGAGGCATGAATCGGCGGCAGAAAACTGAAATCAACACCGAGGTCTATCTTATAGCGCCGCATCGCACCTACCAGCAGCAGCACGACTGCCGACACGATGTAGGCGACGACATTGAGCCGTTTTTCAAGTGCGATGTCAGGAGAAGCCGTTGTCATGTTCTCAGGTTATTTATTCGGCAACAGGATGGCAATGTGTTGCACCATTCTATCCACCTCTTTTTTATCCAACGCATTGTAGTATCGGCGAATGATGCCAGCGGTGTCGGCAAGTGCGTAATACTCCGGAACTGGGCGAGCTCCTTCAGCCCTGCAAAAAGCATCGTACCCGCTGAGGATAATGGCGTTCCATGAGCCAAGTCCGCCGGTCCAGACCCAAGTAGCATAATCGGCACTAGGCATTGTCTGCACACGAGAGCGGAATTCGGCGGTGCCGCCGTTGGCAATCATGCCCAGCCTAAAGAACTCATTTTGTCCAAACTGGTCGTACAACTTTTCAGTAGTGTTCAGAATAATCTGGTTGGTCTCCGTCAGGTCGGGATTTTCTCCAAAGACGTGCAGCACAACTACTTTGCCATCCAACAGGTCTTCTTTTGTACGGTCAGGCCAGATGATGTATGCGCCCCGGATTTTGCCGTAGCTCGCCAATTCTGCTACCGCTTTTTTGCGCCAGTTGAGGCCATCGCGCAGATAAATCCAAGATACGGCGGGCAGCCCCACAAGAATCAGGAGAAGGGCAGCAGTGATATAAATTCTACGCCCGACAGAGGGCTTCTTTTCCGAGTTTTCCATGTTCCAATATACTGATTACCAACAAAAAAGGCGAGGTTTTGTTCCCCGCCGTTTTTCGTTGTTGGTTGGTAGTTGTTGTTTGTTTGTTCTTAGAGCCAACTTGGATAGCGGACGGACTTTTTTCCAAAAATGACAAAAAAGGCCAACGCTACGAACGTACAACTACCGACCAATACCTAACAACGAATTTATCCTTTCATCGTGCCGGGCAAAATATACCCTTGCGTTTTTCCAGCCGGGGTGGGCCTGACGACTTCTTCATTTTTTTCCTGAATCTGCTCTCTGCGAGCGCCCCATGAGCTGCCTTCTTGGAAGAAGGCGATGATGGCCCAAATCAGCAGCGTCGTGGGCAAGAGCACACTCATCACCAAACCGCGCACTTCATACGCCATGTGCATAAAATAAAAGACGATGAAATAGGCTTTGAAAAGGGAAAAGCCAATCATCAACAGCATATAAAGGTAGTGGCCAAAGCCTTCCGAAAACTTGATGCTTGGCACAATGTGGCCTTTGGCCAACAACGCGATGATTACTTCCACAATCGTCACAGCGCCAAGTATCATCAGCCCGCGAAATACGAGGGCTTTTTGTTCTTCATAAGTTTGATGTCCAGCCATTTTTTGAATTGTTGATTTGTTGAATTTACCTGCCCCGATATAGCGGGGTTGATTTGTTGAGCGTCGTCCAGATTTTTAAAGCAGATAAAAAACGAGGAACACGAACACCCACACCAAGTCCACAAAGTGCCAATAAAGGCCTATTTTTTCCACCATTTCATATCCATTGCGACGAGCGGCATAAACTCCGCTGGCTGCATTGATGGCGATGATACTCAGAAAAAGCACCCCCGAAAAAACGTGGAATCCGTGGAATCCTGTGATGAAGAAAAAAAGCGCACCAAAAGCCTTGGGGCCCATTTCTTGCACACGCGTCTGGCCAGCATACGCTCCGGTAGTATATTTTAGTTTGCGCTGGTCAAATTCCTGCTTCACCGTGCCATCCGGCTGGCGAACATCGTGCATATGCAACAAATAAGATTCGCCTTTCTCAAAAGTGTCCGGTGTACCGTCGGGCTTTTTGGCTTCTGTGCCGTCCGCATTCAAATAGACACCATCGGCAATGTGGCGGCCAAATGGATTTTGTGTCACCGTCACATTTTCTTTAGCAATCAGCGTCGTCCATTCGTAAGCTTGGCTGCCCAAGAAAACCCCTCCACCTAGAATGGTGAGGAACATCCAATACACGACTCCGCGCTGGTTTTCCCGGTGACCTTCCTGTACAGCGCGTACCATAGTGACCGAGCTGAAAATCAGCACAAAAGTCATAAACGTCACGAAGACAAGCGGCCAGTGGACACCTTCTTTCAGGAACGGAAATGAGGCAAACACAAAATCAGGTTCTGGCCATGTGGGCATACTGAATCGCAGCGCCCCATAGGCAATCAGGAATCCAGCAAAAGTGAATGCGTCAGATACCAAAAAGTACCACATCATCAGCTTGCCGTAGCTCGCTTTCATCGGCTCCTTGCCACCTTCCCAAAGTTCGGGGCCGTCGCCGTTCTCGTGCGTATCGTGTGCGTGTGCAACAGAAGTTTCTGCCATGATAATCAGTCAGTTAATATTTCAAGTTTAGGCGGTTTCAAAGGGTCTGTGTGGTTTAAAAAAAGTAAATTGGGTTTAAGACTAAACTATCTAAACCACTCTAAACTATTCTAAACCTATTTAGGATTGAAGCATAAAAAACACAATCAGGTACACCCACAGTACATCCACAAAATGCCAATAGTGGAGCACCAATTCAAAACGTTGTTTGCGGCGTATCGTCGGCTTGAACGGCAATATATGCGCGTGGGCCATCGCCACTCCCAACGCCGCCATACCTCCCAAAACGTGCGCCGCGTGCAGCCCCGAGATGACATAAATGAAGGAACTCGATGGGTTCACCGTGAAAGTCGCCCCTATCGCGTTCATCGCCTGCCAACCTTGATATTGCAACACCACAAAAGCAATGGCAAGTATGAAGGTCGTGAGCAGCAGTGATTTGTACAGTTTTTCATTCCCCTTTTTGAACGAGCGGTAAGAATAGTGGAGTGTAATACTGCTCAGCACAATCACCACCGTATTCAGAAAGAAAATATCTGGCAACTTAAACTCCAGCCAGTTGCCAGCCGCCCGCCGCACCACATACGCACTGGTGAAAGCACCAAACATCATAATGATGCTTCCAATGCCCACCCACAGCGCGAACTTGAGCGGATGTATTTTATTCTGGCTGAACTCAGAAGAAGAAACAGCACCCATATTTTTAGTTTAGA
>CAYZVM010000044.1:6354-31368 GCA_964481485.1 uncultured Saprospiraceae bacterium
CGGGCGGCTTCTCGCGAACAGTCTTTGTACAACCGCCAGCAAAGCCACGCCCAATAAACATTCAGTACCACTAACACCACCGTCGCCCCAAAACCTACAAGACCGATCGCGAATCCCAATGCCGCATTGCCCACCATGAGCAGACAAAACAAGAAGGATAACAACCCCGTCGTCGCGTCTTTTTCACCGTTTTTGGAGGGCAGCAGATAAAAGCCCGCTTTTTTGTAATCATCGTCGGCCAACCAAGCCACCGCCCAGAAATGCGGGAATTGCCACAAAAACTGGAGCGAGAACAACATTATCGCAGTTTGCGAAATGAAACCCTCATGCACCACACAGCCGATTATCAACGGCAAAGCGCCCGGCACTGCTCCCACGACCACCGAAAGCGGCGTACTGCGCTTCATCGGCGTGTAAACAAAAGCGTAACTCATCAAAGACAGTGTGCCGAGAAACCCGGCTATCGGGTTGAAAAACGACAACACTGTGATGCCCGCCATTGCCATCAATCCCGCCGACAACACCGCTTTCGAAACACTCATCCGCCCCGTGGCTACAGGGCGATTGGCCGTGCGCGGCATCAATTTGTCATATTCGCGTTCGAGTACTTGGTTGAGGGCATTTGCAGCACCCGTCACCATAAAACCGCCAAACGCCAACAACGCCATTGTAGCCCAGTCCACATTTCCACCACACACAATCGCGTAGGACATGACCGCCGAAAACAACACCAACAACGTCAACTTGAATTTCACCAGCAGACCAAAATCAGTCACCGATTGAGTCAAGCCTTCCCAAATTGTAATTTGCTTTGCCGCGTTACGCTCCATGTATTTTTAGTTTAGAGTAGTTTAGAAGGGTTTAGATGGTTTAGAAATCTGGCTGGTTTTTTAAAACTAAACCATCTAAACCACTCTAAATTTTTCTAAACTTTATCAATGCCCGTGGTCATGTTCGCCTTCTTTCAGCGGCACAAACTGCGGGATATACTCTTCGCCATCTTTGCCGTAGTCATAAGACCAGCGCTGAACGGTCGGGATATTGCCCGGCCAGTTGCCGTGACCCGCTTTGATAGGCGTGGTCCACTCCAGCGTGTTAGATCCCCAAGGATTTTTAGTGGTCATTTTGCGACCGCTGAAAATGGAGTAAAAGAAATTGACGATAAACAGCACTTGCAGGAAGAACACCACCATAGCAGCGATGGTGATAAACTGGTTCAGTTCCACAAAGTGTTTGAAAGAATCAAAGTTGGAGATGCTGTAATAACGGCGCGGCACACCGGCCATGCCCGTATAGTGCATCGGCCAGAAAATAGCGTAAGCACCGATGAGCGTGCCCCAGAAGTGAATCTTGCCCAGCGTTTCATTCATAAAACGGCTGAACATTTTGGGAAACCAGTGATAGACCCCGGCGAACATCCCAAAGAAAGCCGCAATCCCCATCACAATGTGGAAGTGCGCCACTACAAAATAGGTGTCGTGCAATTGAATGTCAATCGCAGAGTTGCCGAGGAAAATACCCGTCAGGCCACCGGAAATAAACATAGACACGAAACCGAGTGCAAAAAGGCTCGCCGAGTTAAATCGGAAATTGGAGCCATACACCGTCGAAATCCAGTTGAACACTTTGATGGCCGAAGGCACAGCTATTATCAGCGTGAACACCACGAAGAAATTACTGATGAAAGGATTGACCCCCGACATGAACATATGGTGCGCCCACACGATAAACGCCAAGAAACCAATCGCCAACAGCGAATACACCATCGCACGATAGCCAAAAATCGGCTTGCGGGCATGTACCGATAATACTTCGGAAACAATACCCATTGCCGGAAGGATGATGATGTACACCTCCGGGTGACCCAAAAACCAAAACAAGTGCTGATACAAAATCGGGCTGCCGCCGATGCGGTCTAGAATTTGGCCGCCCACCACGATTTCGCTCAAATAGAACGACGTGCCCATGCTGCGGTCAAACATCAGCAACAACAGACCCGAAAACAACACTGGGAACGACAACACGCCCAAAATGGCTGTGATGAAAATAGCCCAAATCGTGAGCGGCATCCGCCACATATTCATGCCTTTGGTGCGCAGATTCAATATCGTCGTGATGTAGTTGATGCCGCCAAGCAACGACGACACCACGAAGAGCGACATCGCGACTATCCACATCGTCATGCCCGCTTTAGAGCCGTCGGAGGCCTGCGGCAATGCGCTCAATGGCGGATATGCCGTCCAACCGCCGGAGAATGGCCCCGTGCTGAGGAACAAAGACAACAGCATCACCACACCGGCCAAAAAGAAGAACCAGTACGACAGCGCGTTGAGCAATGGCGAAGCCATGTCGCGGGCACCAATCTGCAATGGAATAAGCAAGTTGGCAAATGTGCCGCTCAAGCCAGCCGTGAGCACGAAAAACACGAGAATCGTGCCGTGCATGGTCACTAGAGCATAGTAAAACTCAGGGTCAAGCTTGCCGATACCAGCCTCGTTCACCGTAATCCACTTGCCCAGCAATGGCCGAAGCCAAGCCAAATCCGCTTCAGGGAAGCCGAGTTGCAAACGGAAAACGATGGACATTGCCGCGCCAACAAAGGCCCAGAAAATCCCCGTAATCAGGAATTGCCGACCGATGATTTTGTGGTCAGTGCTGAAAATGTACGTCGTCAAAAAGTTTGACTGATACTTGTCGCCATGATGATGCTCATGGAAATGGTCATCGTACCCCAACTCTTGCGTGAGTTTTTCTTCCAGGGTGTCTGCGGCGGTTACAACGTGTGCCATAGCCTGTTGAATGGTTTTTTATTTTTTGAAACTATCGTTGGGTTCGGTGCTTGTAATTGATTGCTGGTTTGTTGAAACTTATATTGTCCAATACCCAATCAGGATGCCGGGGTCAAAATTGTAAATTCCGTACGGCGGTTCTTTGCCTGATTTTCAGGGGTATCATTCGGTACGAGCGGCTTAGTGTCGCCGTAGCCTCTCGCACGCAGTCTGCTCTCCGAAATGCCCCGGTCAGTTAGATATTTCACCACCGAAGCAGCCCGTGCGCCTGAAAGCGAAAGATTAGACGCCGGGTCGCCCACATTGTCCGTGTGGCCAGCCACTTCAATCACCAAATTGGGATAAGTGTTCAAACCCGTCACCAAATTGTCGAGTTCGTAGCGGCTATCGGCTGTGAGTGTTGCGGAGCCAGATTCAAAGTTGATATAATTGAGTGTCAAAGTTTTATCCGCTTCATTGGAAGACTCGACGGCACTTTTTATGTTCGCGCTAAATTCTGCTGCACGCTGACGAACCTCGATATCAAGCACTTTGCCTTTGTTCGGGTCTTCGTCTTTGCCGCGCATTTGAGTCAGGTAAAAAGAAGGCTGCTTTTTGTACCAAGCATCAAATTCTTCCTGCGATACCACGCGCAGAATACGCTTCATGGAATAATGGCTTTTGCCACAAAGCTCTGCACAAGCCAGCTCGTACTCAAATTTCTCCCAGCGTTTTGGGCCTGTTGGGTCAGTAGGGTCATTTGGAACGTTAAAATCTTCGTATTTGCGAAGTTCGTTGCGGTATTCAGCCGTGGTTTTTACAGGCGTAAAAACAAAATAGGTCGGCATACCCGGCACAGCATCCATTTTCACACGGAAATGCGGCAGATAAAAGTTGTGCAGCACGTCTTTAGCGGTAATGCGTACACGCACTTTTTTGCCGACAGGCAAATAAAGTTCTTGGTCAGGAATAGGGTCGTCCCAAGATTTCGGGTCGGTGAAATCTAAACCCAACTGGTTGTTGGCACTCGTCAATTTGTAATCGCGCGCGCCGAGTTTGCCATCGGGGCCGGGGTACCGGATAATCCAGTTGAACTGCTGACCGGTGGCTTCGATTTCGATGTAGTCCTCATCGGGGTTAACGTCGGCCATCACCGTGTTCCACGCATTCAGGCCGCGCACCACCAGCACCGTCATCACCACTGCGGGTATGGCAGTCCAAATAAGCTCGAGACGATTGTCGTGAGCAATGAACTGCGCCTTGCGGCCTTCTTGCCACCTATATTTGTAAGCAAACCAAAAAAGCGCAATGTGCGTGAGCACGAACACGATGCCCGTCAAAATAAGCGTGATGTGGAACATATCGTCCAACATATCGCCGTGAGCCGATGCCGCTTCATGCGGCCCGTAGCCCATCATTTCGTTTTTGTACGCCCAAGACGACACGACTACGCCGACAAGGAATACGACCATGAAACCGACCGAGAGCCAGCCGTTCCATTTGCTGTTGTCGCGCAACACTTCGCGCTCACCCTTAATCTGGGCGGTGAGTTCAGTGACCTTCCCGATTTGCACCAACACGACGGAAATCAGAAATACGCAAATGAGTATGATTATCGCTGTCATTGAATGTTTTTTTACTTTAACCCAAAGGTAAAAGGTTAGTTCGGAGGTTTGTAAAAGGTCGTTTTTGATTAGAACGACTATAAATTTTTTGATGCGACTAAAAAAGGCTGGTTGGCTCTAAACCTTTTCGCCAACTCAATGATGCCCTCCCCCGCCTTGATGTTCGCTTTCGATATACGCGCCCGTTTCGTGGTGAAGGCTCTCTTCCAAATATGGGTCTTTCATCGGCAAAAGTGAGGCGCGTTCGAGTTGGCGGAAAAAGAAGAAAAGGAACAGGCTCAAAAAGCCGACCATCACGCCCAGTTCTTCCAGCCCCGGTATCGTAAAGCCCATTTTGAAAGAGTGCGGTTCGCCTACCCCGTGATGGCCATCAGCATGCGGGTCGCCATGTCCCTCATCGCCATGAGCGGCGGTGGGAGCTGCAGCGGCTGCCGCAGCAGGGGCAGGGTGGTGTTCTGTGTCGTGGGCGGCATCCGTTGTGGCATGTGTGGTACTGTCCCCATGAGCGGCGGCATCGGCAGATGCGTCCGAATGGGGTGCTTCTTCGTGTGCTGTTCCAGATATGGGTGCAGCATCATGGTGTTTGTTGTGGCCGCCTTCTGCAAGTTCCTTTGCTTCAAAAGCAGCGATACGCGCACCGGGTTTTATCATATAAAAATAGTCCCACCAGTGCCCGAAGAACACAATAGCCGCCACGAAGAACATGGTGCCAAACTTGCGCTTCGTGTCATTGCGCATCAGGATGAGAAACGGCGCGACGAAGTTCATGAGCAGGTTGCCCCAGAACAGCACAGGATAGTGGTTCATGCGCTCCTTGAAATAAATCGTCTCTTCGCCGTTGTTGGCGTACCAAATCAACATGAACTGGTCGAACCACAAATAAGTCCAAAACACGCTGATGCCAAAGACATATTTGCCTACATCGTGCAAATGGTCGTGTGTCACATACTCCAGATACCCTTTTGATTTCAAATAAATGATAATCAATACGGTAAAAGAAAGGGCACCGAGCCAACCCGAAGCGGTGGAATACCACGCAAACATGGTGCTGTACCAGTGCGGGTCAACCGACATCATGGCCTGCCACAAAAACACTGCGCTCAAAAAGCCGCCAATGGGAAGAAAAGAAGCCGCCCATTTGCGCTGCTTTTTGTAATAGTCGAACGACGAAGTTTCGTTGGTGTCCTGTTCGACGGAAGCTTGGCGCAATTTGTAAGCCCAGAAGTACCATATCGCCAAAAAGCCAACCGTGGCAAGCGTAAAAAACGCTGGGTTGAGGAATCCTTTTTTCCCGGCGATGATGCGGTCATAATGCGGCGCGGTCGGGTCAGTGACGTTCAGGTTCGGGTCGTTCCAGTGGTACAGGTGGTGAAAACCTCCCCACACGCCCAAAACGATAATGCCCATGAGGATGAGGCCGACCCACATGAACTGGCTCATGCTCTCCCAAATCCGTTTGATAGCGGTTATCCAGCCGGCAAACGCTGTGATTTGCGCCGAAAGGAAAAACATCGCCATCAGCGCAATGACGGTGAAATACACCGAGTTGTGCAGGATGTTTGTCCAAAAACGAGTGTGATACTCGTCGTCGTTCAGGAACGACAACGCGAGGCACAGCACGCCCAGCGCCATGCCACCAAAGAGGACGCGCTTGGTTTTGCCTTCAAATACAAATTGCGTATTGGTCAGATTCATATCGCAAAATCAGGTTTAAACCCGATAAATTTTGTTTCTTAAAAATTGGTGTTCGGAGAAAAACTTACTGAACCGGCACCGGCGCCACACGCCCTGCACCCGTCGCTTCGCCTTTCGCCGGTTTTTCAACGTTGCTCAACGTATTGGCCGTTTCGCTGTATTCCAAACTTTTGGCCTTTGCTTGCAGCGAGCGGACGTAGTGAATCACCTGCCAGCGCTCTTCAAAGGAAAGTTTGTCCGAATAGCCGCCCATCACGTTTTTGCCGTACATGATGCCAAAGTAAAAGCGGCCGTTCCCGGCAGCAATCATGTCGTCGCCAATGAGGTTTTTCGGCTGCGCCGGATATTTATCGGTAGCTGTGATAAGCGGCCCTTGGCCGTCGCCCTTTTCGCCGTGACAAACGCCGCAGTAAATATCGTATAGCGGCTTGGCACGGTCGAGCCCTTCTTTTGTAATGGGGAACGGGTTGGCCACTATTTCCTGCTCACACCGAATGCGGTCGTCCTCGGTATTTTCGTAGTAAAACGGCGCGTGGCCGTTCACCGGAGCAGCAATAGCATTGTTGGCATTTTTCCCGCGCACCACATCAAGGGCAGCAGCACCGTCGTAATAGACAGCGGTCATCCCGCGCGGTACTGTGCCTTTTACCTTGCCGTTCGGTGCAGATAGTTGGGCTTTGGTGAACGTGCTTTTTTCGTCCCAGTGGTTCCAAAAATAGGCACTGTATTGGTTGGCTTCGAGCGACACAGGGTGGTACATGTCCGGCATATACTCGTGGCCAGTTTTGTTTTTGCCAGCTGGTGAGCAAAGCGAAAAGAACCAAGCAAACAATGCAACTCCGAGAATCGCGCCAATTGCGTATTTCATACTAATTCGTTAGTTTAGAATAGTTTAGAGGGCGTTAAATGGTTTAGAAAACAAATGAGTTTGTCGGTGGCATCTAAACCACCTCAAACCATCAACCCCGCTTTACATCGTTTTCACATTCACTTCCGCTGCACCGGTTTTGCTGAAGAAACCCTGAAGTTTGCTCACATCGCCTTCGGGCGCATCGGTCACGTCAAATGCAATGCAGAACTTGTCGTCTGTGATGCGGTTGTCCAAGGTCTTGGCTTTCACGCCCGGCCACATTCCACAGACGGTGTAAAAAGTGATGGTCATGCCCCAAGCGGAGAACAGCACCGTCATTTCGAACGTAATCGGGATGAAAGCCGGCACCGACCAGAAGGGTTTGCCGCCAAACACGATGGGCCAGTCGCTGGTGAAAATCCAGGTCATCGCCAAAAAGCCGAACAATGCGCCCGTCATCCCGTAGATGAAGCCAAGGATGTGCAAACGGCTTTCTTTCAGACCCAAAATTGGGTCGAGGCCGTGGACGGGGAAAGGCGTGAACACATCCATGATATCCAGATGGTCACTATTCGCCGTTCGCACAGCACCTTTCAAATCTTCTTCGTCGTTGTATAGCCCGTAAAGGACTTTTTTACTTTCAGCAGCCATTTATCTAAATGATGAATGTTGAATGTTTGATTGATGAATGGGATTGAGAGTGTTGCTAAAAAAACTATTTATCAAACCTCATCAACCTTTTTGGTAGCAGGCTCGCTGTGGCCGTGCGCTTTTTTGGCCTTTGGCCCGATATACTGATCGCCAGCCACTTTCAAAATCGCTTTTACCTCCGCAATCGCCACCACCGGCGCGACGCGGGTAAAAATCATATAGCAGAAAAAGAACAGGCCAATAGTACCAACAAAAATCGAAATCTCTACCCAAGAAGGGCTGTAATAGCTCCAAGAAGAAGGCAAGAAGTCGCGAGCAAGTGTAGTGGCGATGATGACAAACCGCTCAAACCACATACCGATATTGATGATGATGGACAGGAAGAATGTCCACCACACGCTGCGGCGGATACTGCGTGCCCAGAACACCTGTGGCGCCACCACGTTGCAGAACATCATGCCAAAATATGACCACCAGTAGATGCCAAATACGCGGTTGTAAAATGCGAATTGCTCGTAAATATACCCCGAATACCACGCGATGAACAACTCAGTGAGGTATGCCACACCGACGATAGTACCCGTGAGCACTATCACCTTGTTCATAGATTCGATGTGGTTGATTGTGATATATTCTTTCAAATTCAGCACCTTCCGCGTAATCACCATGAGCGTTTGCACCATAGCAAAACCGGAGAAAATGGCGCCCGCCACAAAATAAGGCGGGAATATCGTGGTGTGCCAACCCGGTACGACCGACGTGGCAAAGTCAAATGACACGATGGTGTGCACGGAAAGCACGAGCGGCGTAGAAATGCCTGCCAATACCAATGAAAGGTACTCCCAACGTTGCCAGTGCTTAGCGCTGCCCGTCCAGCCAAAAGAGAAAATCTCGTACATTTTGCGACGGAAACCCGTGGCGCGGTCGCGCACAGTAGCCAAGTCAGGCACAAGGCCTGTGTACCAGAAAAGCAGCGATACCGAGAAATACGTCGAGATGGCGAACACGTCCCAGAGCAGCGGGGAGTTGAAATTCACCCAAAGTGGGCCGCGCGTGTTCGGGAACGGAAAGATGAAAAATGCCAGCCAAACGCGCCCCATGTGAAAAATGGGAAACTGCCCGGCGCATATCACCGCAAAGATGGTCATGGCCTCCGCTGCACGGTTCACCCCGGTGCGCCAACGCTGCCGGAACAGCAGCAAAATGGCCGAGATGAGCGTGCCCGCGTGGCCGATACCGATCCACCACACGAAGTTGGTGATGTCCCAACCCCAGTTGATGGTGCGATTCAAATTCCACGAGCCGATACCCTTCCACACCGTCCAGGTGATGGCAAAAATGTACAGCCCGAGCAAAGCCGTCGCAAGGGAAAAGGCAATGACCCATTCCCGCGAAGGTGCTTTTTCGGTGGGCGTACACAAATCCTCCGTGATGTTATGGTAGGATTTGTTCCCTTCAATCAATACGTGCCGGACTGGCGCAACTGGTTGAGACATAAATTTTTAGTTTAGGAGGTTTAGACGGTTTAGATGGTTTAGAAAAATGAAGTTCGCTCTACGTTTTTCTAAACCATCTAAACCATCTAACCTTCTTTAAGAATAAAGTTCTTTGTTGCTGTTGTTGACTTTCACGGAGTAATCAACCCCGGGGCGGACGTTGATTTCTTCCAATACTTTATATGCCAATGCACCGGTGGATTTGCGGAGTTTGCTCACTTCGCTGTCCGGGTTGTTCATGTTACCGAACACGATGGCACCAGTCGGGCAAGCCGTTTGGCAAGCCACGCGGACATCGTTGTCCATGATGGCGCGGCCTTCGCGTTTGGCCGTGAGTTTTCCTTCTTGAATGCGCTGGATGCAGAATGTGCATTTTTCGATGACACCGCGCGAGCGAACCGTCACGTCGGGGTTCAACACCATACGCACGAGGTTGTCGGCGTAAAATGGCTTTTCGTCGCCTTCAATGGTGAACACACGCTCTTCGTTGGCGGGCCAAACGTCGGCAGTCGTGTAGTCGAGCCAGTTGAAACGGCGCACTTTGAACGGGCAGTTGTTGGCGCAATAACGAGTGCCGATGCAGCGGTTGTAGGCCATTTGGTTGATGCCTTCCATCGAGTGGTTGGTAGCAGCCACCGGGCAAACGTTTTCGCAAGGAGCATTGTCGCAGTGCTGGCACATCATCGGCTGATACACCACATTCGGGTTTTCAAAATCGCCGTAGAAATAGCGGTCAATGCGCAACCAAGTCATTTCGTGGTGGCGGTTCACTTCTTTTTTGCCCACCACGGGTATGTTGTTTTCTGCAACACAAGCCACTTGGCAAGCACCGCATCCCACACAGGCATTCATGTCAACATACATTCCCCATTTCAGACCCGTGCCGAAATACTCGGTGTAGTCAGGGTAAAGGGTTTGCACATTAAGGTGTTCGGCTTCTTCGTGGAAAGCCGCCATTTTTTCCGTGAACTCGGGCAACTCTTCCGCGTGGGCATGGAAGATGATCGAACGGTCGGTGAGCGCACCTTGGAAGCCTTTCCAGCCAAGTGTTTTTTCGTCGGCGTTGATGACTTTGCCTTCTTCTGTGCCCATAGCCTGCACGCCCATCGTGTGGTGGTGCTGCACGCATGGGAAGTGTTTGTCCACACCTACTTTGCCAGACACTTTTACGTCTTTTGCAAAATATTGAATCAAACCACCTTCTACCGGGAGCCAAGGATTCACGTTCACACCGTACCCTACGCCGCTGCCGCCCATTTCGCGGCCACCGCCGAGCGCAATGGACACTGTGCCAGCAGGTTGGCCAAAAGTACGGACGACGGTGCAGGTGAGTTTTTGGCCGTTTATTTCAACTTCCACGTTGTCGCCGTCATTCAAACCTTGCCAGCCGTTTATCTCGTTCACACCGTCCCATTCGACCGGGATGCTGAGGTAGTTGCCCCAAACTGTGCGGGTGACGGGGTCGGGCATTTCCTGCAACCACGGGTTGTGGGCATACTGGCCGCCGCCGATATTGACGGTTTCGTAGAAAGAAATTTCGAGTTCGCTGCCGGAGGGTTTTGTCACCGCATCAGGGTTGAGCGATATTTCGTTCATCACTGCGCCGACTTCAGTAGCAGGAAGTTCAAACACCCCGTCGTGCAGGCTCATGTCCCAGAAAGCGGCGGGAGTGCTGTATTTTGACTGGAGGCTGAAAATGTCGCTCGTCCAGTGTGATTTCAAATATTGGTAGTAAGGCTGCTCGTCATCACGGTTGAGGTTGGCGCTGTCGGCCCACTCAAGCAGACTGTGCTCTGCTTGGCGGGTGTCGAACAGCGGCGCAATGGTCGGCTGGATAAGGCTGTAATGACCGGCTTTCGGTTCGGCATCGCCCCACGATTCGAGGATGTGGTGCGCAGGAGCGGAATGGGTGCAGAGAGCGGTCGTTTCGTCCAAGATGCCGGAGAAAGAAACGCGGGTGCCGACTTTTGCAAATGCTTCTTTGAAACGAGCGGCATTCGGCAGTTCGTAAGCAGGGTTTGCGCCCCAAACGATGGCGACCGCCACTTGACCGGCGTTCATTTCTTCGATGAGGCGCATCATGTCGCGCTCGTCGCCTTGACGCTGGTTGGATGCGCCATTGAAATCAATCGTCGCGTTGAGGTTGCCGAGCAAGTCGTTGATTTTGTTGACGTACAGTTGCTCCATGATGTTGTTGGAGCCGCTGACCACGAGCGATTTGCCTTGGTGCGCCATCAAATCTTTCGCCATTTTTTTGATGGCGGCTGCGGCTTTGTCGTTCATTTTTGGCCCGCCGACGCTGCCGCTCAATTCGTTGTAGAGCGCCACGATGGCCGCCCCTTGTTCACTGGGTTTTATCAAAATGCGGTTGTCGGCGTTCGAGCCGGTGAGCGACATATTGCTCTCTATCTGATAATGGCGCGACATTTTTCCGCCCTTGCCACCTTTGATTTTGCGGTGTTGCGCGTAATCGCGGGCGTACTCTACCGGGCTAATCCAAGTGCCGAGGAAATCTGCGCCAAAAGAGGCGATGACTTCAGCTTCGCCAAATTTGTAGTTTGGAATGGCGCGTGTGCCGAAACTGATTTGGTTGGCAGCCAACAACGCGGCGTGGGAAACGGGGTCGTACGTCACCACACGGCTGTTCGGGTATTTTGCCTGAAATTCGGCAAGTGCCTTTTTGGCCGTTGGGCTGATAATGGTATTGGTAATCAGGCGAATATTGCCGCCTGCGGCGAGTTTGGCTTTTACATCGCGGTCCAGCACGCTCCACTCTTGCTTGTTCACCGCGCCTTCCTTCACCGTGCCGGCGTGTTGGATGCGGCGGGTGTCGTAAAGGCTCAGGACGGTGGCTTGCGCACGGGCGCTGGTGCCACCTTTGGTGACGCTGCTCAGTGAGTTGCCCTCGATTTTGATGGGGCGGCCTTCGCGGGTTTTCACCAAAACGGCGCAATAATCGCCGCCATTCACAAACGAGGATGCGAAATAGTTGGCCACGCCCGGCACGATTTCGTCCGGTTTGGTGACGTAGGGAATGGCTTTTTTGACCGGAATTTCGCAAGAGGCGGCGAGGGTGGCCGCGCCGAGTCCGAAACCGAGCAGTTTCAAAAAGTCGCGGCGGTTGGTCTCCCATTTGCCGTCGGTCTGGTCTATGTTTTCGATGGAAAACTCTTTTTCAGCCGATTGCAGGAAAGACTGTTCCTGCATCAAATCCTCTTTGCTGACCCAAATACCGTTGTTCATATTTTAAGTGCTAATGTGGGCAATGTGCTAAACAAGGGAATAGAAAGAATAGGGCAATGGAGTAAATTGGTCAATTATCCCGTTTTCTCCATTATTTCATTACCCCATTTAATAATGGCATTTTTGACATTCAAGGCCGCCGATGTCCTCGACGGTGACTTTTTCGCGTGTGCCGTCTTTGAGTTCGGTGTGGTAGCGCGCATATTGTTCGTAGTACGCGTTGTCTTTGAATTTGACTTCCGTCTCGCGGTGGCAATTGATGCACCAGCCCATGCCGAGGGTCGAATATTGGTACACCACCTCCATTTCTTCCACAGGGCCGTGACATTTCTGGCACTCGATCTGGGCGACTGCGACGTGCTGCGAGTGGTTGAAGTAAGCATGGTCGGCGAGGTTGTGGATGCGCGTCCACTCGATGGGGCCTTGGATTTTGCCGTTTGAGTCGTTCTTAAGCGCTTTCACGATGCCTTCCCATTGGTTTTCAACGGTCATGCGGCCGTTTTCGTCCAAAGCGGAAAGTTGAGCCGTAGCCATATATTCTTGACCAATCCATTTTTTGTAAAGGTCTTCGATTTGTTTTTCGCTCCAGCTGTCGTAGTCGGGGATGTATTTGCTTTGAATCGGGTCGTACCCAATGGAGGCAAAAATCTTGGTGATTTCTGAAGTACCGCTTTTGCTGCCTTTTTTGACCGCCGAGTGGCAGTTCATGCAAGTGTTCGTGCCGGGGATGGACGAGTGCTTGGAACGGCGGGCGGTATCGTGGCAATATTGGCAGTCGATTTTGTTGGTGCCTGCGTGGAGTTTGTGGCTGAAAGCGATGGGCTGGTCGGGCTCGTACCCCTGCTGGCGCCCCATGTGGGTGGCGTTGTCCACCGTTTTGTAGCCAAAAATAAGGGTAAGGGAAAACACGAGGAACGCGACCGCGCCTTTGCTGGTAAGCGTTTGAGCGAGTGTGCGCTGCACAGGGGCTTGGCCTTCTTGGACGCGGGCGATATTTGCCAAGTTGTTGATGATGCGCATGAGCGCAAAAGCCAAGAGGCCGAGAATCGTGGCGAGCCCGATGAAGAGCCACGGGGTTTCGGATTCCTTTTTTACCGGTTGATTCGGGTCAGCCCCTCCCCCGGTGTCGGGTGCCTTGGTGTACTCTTGATTGACATACAAGATGATACCTTCGATTTGGTCGTCGGTGAGGCCTGGGAAGTTGTTCATCAGCGTCGGCTTCCATTTGCCCCACAGTTCGTTGGCGTAGGGATGGCCGGTGGCGATGAGCGCCTGCGAGTTCCGAATCCAGTCATAAAGGTCTTTGCGCGGGTAGCCTGACCAACGATCTTCCATGCCGCCGAGAGCGGGGCCGGTGAGGTCGTCCTTCATGTTTTTATTGTGACAGGCGGCGCAGTTGGCAATAAAAAGGTTTTTACCTTCCTCCACGTTGGGCGCTGCCTGGAGCGAAATCGTGGCAGCAAAAGCAAAGGCGATAACCCAACAAATGCGTTTCAGCAACATATCGTGTGTAGTTGTTTTTCCAAATCAGGGCGAAAAGTTGGTTGTTCGTCGGTCTTGGGGCTGGTTTCGTCAGCGTTTTGTCAGCGCAAAGGTAAAAATGGACTTTTTCTCACCAAACAAAGTGTTAAGAAAGATACCTATTTAGATGCGCTATAAATCTGTGGGCAATTGGAGGCAATTTGCGGGGGTCCCCGAAATAGGACGCGCAAAGGTAGAAATGGTGGGGGCGTTTCCAAATGTGCCGTCAAAAAATTGCCTTTTACTTGAAATTTAAAATCACCTGCTCGATAATGTCGCAACATTCCTCGATTTGCGACCGGTTCATCACAAGCGGTGGCGCGAATCGGATAATATTGCCGTGCGTCGGTTTGGCAAGCAGCCCATTGGCCGCCAGCTCGAGGCATATATTCCACGCCGTTTTGCTGTTTTCCGAGTCATTGATGACAATGGCATTCAGGAGACCCTTGCCGCGCACGAGTGACACCAAGTCGGGGCGTTTGGTTTTCAAATCCTCCATGCGGGCGCGGAATATTTTTCCCAGTGCCTCGGCGTTCTCGGCCAATTTTTCGTCTTCCACTACTTTCAGTGCTTCCATCGCCACGGCGCAAGCCAGCGGGTTGCCGCCAAATGTGGAGCCATGTTCGCCGGGTTTGATGGTCAATATGACCTCGTCGCTGCTGAGCACGGCGCTCACGGGCAGCACGCCGCCGGAAAGGGCTTTCCCCAAAATCAGGATATCGGGCTTGATGCCGTGATGGTCGCAGCAAAGCAGGCGCCCCGTGCGAGCAATGCCCGTTTGTACCTCGTCGGCAATAAAAAGGACGTGATGCTGTTGGCAAAGCGCATAAGCCTTCGGCAAATAATTCTCATTTGGTACGAATACCCCGGCCTCGCCCTGAATCGGCTCCACAAGAAAACCCGCAACCGTTGGGTCTTGCAAGGCTTTTTCCAATGCACCGAGGTCGTTGTACGGAATCACCACATAACCCGGCATATAGGGGCCAAAGCCTTTGCGGCTGTCCGGGTCGGTGGAGGCGGAAATAGCCCCGAGCGTGCGCCCGTGAAAGTTGCCCTCCACAAAGACGATTTTGGCTTGGCCGTCGGGGACACCTTTTATATTATATGCCCACTTGCGGGCGAGTTTAATGGCGGTCTCTACCGCTTCCACGCCAGTATTCATTGGTAGTACCCGGTCGTAGCCGAAGTAGTGGGTGACGAATTCAGCGTATTCGCCCAGCAAGTTGTTGTAAAAGGCCCGCGAGGTAAGGGTCAGTTTCTGTGCCTGTTCGGTCAAGGCCTGGATGATGCGCGGGTGGCAATGGCCTTGATTGACGGCACTATAAGCCGAGAGAAAATCGTAGTATCGTTTTCCTTCCACGTCCCACACATACACTCCCCGACCGCGCTCCAGCACCACCGGGAGGGGGTGGTAATTATGCGCATTGTAGCGGTCTTCGAGTTCCATGAGTTCAGCGGAGGTGGTGGCGGTGGTGGTCAGGACTTCCATGTGAGTTGCGTGCTAATGTGCCAAAGAGAAAATGTGCGAATGAGATGCTATGGCGGCAAAATTAGCAGTTTTCGGCAGAAAATCGGGTTCGGAAAACAAAAACTGCGACTTCATGGAAATGCAAATGCACTGATTGAAAATATCAAATGATTTCGTTCGCTCAATTTTATGGATTACCAAAGAACCCAGTTCTTTGACCTCAAGAAACATCCTTGACAATGTCCAATTCCACGAATATGATTGCTGACAAATTTATCCGGCTCGCGGCGGTATTCGGCGCGGCGGCGGTAGCGGTGGGTGCTTTTGGCGCGCACGGCTTGAAGGGGCTTTTTACTGCCCGTCAGTTGGATGCCCAACACCTGCTCGGCATTTACGAAAAAGGGGTGCAGTACCATTTTTATCATGCGCTGGCATTGGGATTAGTGGGGCTTTTGCTGCATCACCGCCCCGACAGCAGGTGGCTCCAGCGAGCGGGGTGGTTGTTCGTGGCCGGCATTCTGATGTTTTCGGGGTCGCTTTATTTGTTGGCTTGCCGCGACGTTTTGCCTTTCCCGGTCGGTTGGGCGGGGCCGGTGACACCGTTGGGCGGGCTATGTTTTATTGGTGGATGGTTGGCGTTGGGCGTTTCGGTTTGGAAGAAAGATTAGTCCAAACTCGCTCGCAGTCAGAGCAGTTTTCTGTCATCAAAAAAAACGAAACCCGGCTGGCAAATAGCCAACCGGGTTTCGTTGATGACATTGAAAACCTGATTTTCAGCGCATAATAGTCATTTTGCGCACGGCGCGTCCTTCTTCATTTTCAATGGCCACGAAGTAAAGGCCGTTTGACAAACCTTCCACCGGGAGGTCGAGTGTGGTCTCCCCTACCGGGAAAACGGTGTTGTTCAAAGTGCGCACCCGGCGACCCGTGGCATCAATGATGCTGACGGCTGCCTCAAAATTGTTGGCTGCGCTGAAGATAATGCGGGCAGTGTTCGACACCGGGTTGGGCGCTATTTGCCATGCCGACAAGGCTTTGATATCGTGTGTGTCGGATATTTTGGAGGTGACAAATGTGCCAGACCTAGCCGCTGCGCAAGTCGCATATTCGTTGAAAGGCCGCACACGCCAGTAATATCTGCGGTTTTCTTGCAAATCGGTGAGCAATTGGGAAGTCGAGGTCAGCACAAAACTTTGATAACTGCTGGTGCTATAGCTGCTGGTGACGTCAATTTCCAGCAAGTAATAAGTCGCCCCCGATACCGACTGCCATTGAAGCAACACCTCGTCGAAGTATTGCGTAGTGTCGCCAGAAACAAGCCCGACCAACAAATCCAAAGGAGTTGTGATTTCGGTGGCAACGGGCGCAAAATTGTTGTCGAGATAGTTGCGATACGGTTCATCGAGGTCGGCAAGAATGACAGCCTGTTGCATCGGCGTGAACACGTAGTCGCATCCGATGAAATAGCCCATGAAGTTGTTTTCCATCGGGTTGACTTGAGCGCCCAAAGGGTCTTTGGCGGGCAGGTTGTAATTGCAGTTGCCATCGGGCCAACCATATCCGAAATTATAGTCAGGCGGTGTGTCGCACAACAAGTCGGCTGCGGTGGTGCAGTTCGTGCCGTTGACTCGCTCAGTGGGGACGATGCCATACGGCGAGGGCGGCGAGTTTGCCGGTGCATTGGGCCAAGTCGGCGAAGAAGCGTCGAAAGGCTCGCTTTCCCAGCCGTAGTGCGTGTGGCGGAGGCTGAAAAAATGCCCCGCCTCATGGGCAAGCGTACCGTTGCCCGTGCCGTTTATTTCCGATTTTCGAATGACCAGCCAATCGTAAAAAGACGTGTAATAGCCAAGTGTCTGGCCGGGCTGATCGTTGGAAGTGGCGGGTTCCTGCACCACAAAAACATTGATTGCATTTTGATGCTTGCGGTTTTGCATCAAGATGGCGTTGGTCTGGTTGAGATAGACATTAGTATTGTTGATGGATTTATCGAACAAACCGTGTGTCGGGTGGGGCTTGAGGTAAAACCGCATTTCCGTAGAGGCGTACGCTTCGTTCAAATCGCACAATTGGTCGAGCACGAGCCGCTCTCTGTGTTTGCCGCTGCCGTCCGCATTGCCCACCAAGTGGAAGTGAATGGGGACATATTGTATGGCACCGCGCTCCGCGGCACCATCGCCGCGCTCCGCCCGGGCGATGTTTTCTTGAAGGCGGGCGGTGTATTCCGCTTGGTCGGCGACGGTCATGCCGCAAACGCCCCTGATTTTTTGTCCTTGAGCGAGGAAACTCGCTGCGAAGCAAAAAATCAGGACAGCTGATATTTTTTTCATAATGACAATTTTTTTAAATGTCTTTAAATAGGCTTGCAAAAGTAGGTAACTTGAATTTAGCCGTTCCGGCTTCAAACGGCATTTTGACGATATTGTAACAAACTGACGTAAATTCGTGTCTGTATTCTGACATTTGCCCCACCAGAAGACGCCTGTTTCGCCGTATCGGAATTTCCCCAAACCCTCGATTAGGCACGTTAACTTTGCAATAATTCCGCCAGCGAGATGTTATCAGACTTTTTTCAAAATAATATTGCCCATAACTTTGCGATATTGTATCTTGCAAACGAAAAGTATGGTAACATTCAAAAACCTATCCGATTATTCAGAATTAAATTCTGGCACAATGAAAGCACGACAATTTTTCTCCACCAATATGCTGCTTGCCCTCTTGTTTTTTCTTTTTCCGCAAGATGCAGCAAGCCAAAACAAGCCGCACGCCAAGACCTTTTTCGAGCACCTCGCTCGGGTGGAGGCCGCTAAATTGAGTCTGGAAATTGACCTGACAACCCTTCTCGAAAACAGGAAATCAGAGCAATACTACCCAGCGACGCTGACCGACAGCGACGGCAAAATGTATAGAATAGAGGTGAAAGCACGCGGAAAATACCGCCGGAAAATCTCCGAAATACCGCCGTTGAAAATAAAAATCAAGAAGAACCTGCTGAAAGACGCGGGATTGGTGGACACCCTGAATGAACTGAAGCTGGTACTCCCAACCTACGACAATGCCCTCGGCGACGAACTTGTCATCAAGGAATATCTCGCTTACCGGATGTTTGAGCACCTGACATCGGCCAGCGTCCGCGCCCGGCTGATACGGCTCACCATCCGCGATATGCACGTGGAAAAGACGAGAAAAATGTACGCCATCCTTTTGGAGGACGAAGAAGAAACTGTCGCCCGTTTGAACGGCGTGCTCGTGGAGCAATACGGCACCTCGCCAGACAGTTTGATTATGAACCAAGCAGCATTGGTGTCGGTGTTCGAGTACATGATTGGCAACACGGATTGGGACATTTCTATGGTGCGCAATGTCCGTTTGATAAAATCTCCTGCTACCGGCAAAATATTGGTGGTGCCTTATGATTTTGATTTTTCCGGCATGGTGGCCGCGCCATATTCCAGCCCATCTTCGGACAGCGGCTTGAAAACGGTGCGCGACCGGTTCATGATGGCCAACGGCATCCCCACCGAACACCTCAAACGAGCGGTGCGCGGGATAAGGGACAAGAAAAAAGACATCCTCAATATTTGCCGCTCCAAATATTTGTCAATCGAGGCTTCTGACCAACTGGTAGATTATCTCGAAACTTTTTTCCAACAAATAGAAGAAACGGAAGAGGTGCCGAGGCTTTTCAGGATGCCACCGACAGATTGAAAAGTGAGCGCGGGCAAGCAGATTTTTGGGCGCCAACATTTAGGCACCGTTCCTTAGGCAGATTCAGTTCTTTGCCTACTTTTGCCCCGCGAAAAAGCAAACCCTCCTTAGCTTCGGCTTCGGCGGGTAAAGGAGGGGTGCCAGAGCGGTTTAATGGAGCGGTCTTGAAAACCGTCGTGGGTTACACCACCGGGGGTTCGAATCCCTCCCCCTCCGCATTTTTTAATCTTGGGTAGTCTTTGATGGTTTTTGATTGTGTTGTAAATGATTGAAAATCAGTCGTAAAGACAAATTTAAAAATCATCGAAGATTACCTGAGATTACTTGAAGTGAAAAATTTTGACACCATATTTGACACCAAAAAGCCGAAAAGGGATTAACTTTGTCAGACTCAAACGGGACATCCATCTCCCCGTTTTTCAAAATGACAAAACCCAGGTTCAATCTCAAGAGCAAGACCGAAAAGGAGTCCTACATTTTTCTTGTGTACTCCTACCCGAACCAAGCCGGTAAACGGCTTCGCTACTTCACCGGCTGTTCCGTCCCGGTCGCCCTCTGGAACGACAAAGAGCAAAGGGTACGCTCTTCCCGCCACTTTCCCCAGTTTTCAGAAATCAACGACATACTCACTACGCTCGCGAGAGCAGCGGAGATGACTTATTTGTCCTGGCGCAACAAAGGCAAAGACCTGTCAGTCGAGCAATTCAAACTCGAATTGGACCAGGCAACAGGCAAGATCGTCCACCAACCTGAGGACGAAACCGTCACTTTTGAAAAATACAGCGCACAATTTATCCGGGAACGTGCGGGGAATGTCGAATACAGCCGCGGCTCTATCGTGGTGTACCGCAACTGCGTCAAGCACGTCATGTCCTTTGCCGCTGACACCAGACGTACCATTGACTTTGCGGATTTCGACTACGCCTTTTTCGCGGACTTCACCAATTACCTTTTCGCCAAAAACTTTGGCAAGAACTACGTCCATAAAATCACCTCCACGCTCAAGACCATCCTGCGTGAAGCGGATCGGCGGGAAATATCGCCCGACCTGAAATACAAAAGTGATTGGATTCAGGTTTCGCGGGAGGAGCCGCCAAAAATCTACCTGAACGAAGACGAACTGGGCAAATTGGCCGCTCTCGACCTGAGCGCTAACCCCCGCCTCGACCGCGTGCGCGACCTTTTTCTGTTGGGCTGCTTCACCGGCCTGCGCTATTCCGACTACGGCTCCCTGAAACCCGAACACATCATTTCCAAAAACGGCAGGCAATACATCGACATCCTGACGCAGAAAACGCGCCAGCGGGTGATGATACCGCTCCGGCAGGCAGTGGTGGATATGCTCGAAAAATACGACGGGGTGCCGCCGCAGGGCATCACCAACCAAAAAGCGAACGAATACCTGAAAGAGTTGGGCGAAATGGCCAGAATTGACGAGCCCATTCTGGTTACGACTTACAGGGGTGGCAAGCGGATGGACGAAGTGTTCAAAAAATTTCAACTCATCACTACCCACACGGCTCGCCGCTCCTTTGCCTCGAATGCTTTCAAGGCGGGCATTCCGGTGAAGTCCATCATGCAGATCACAGGTCACAAGACGGAAAAGGAGTTTTACAAATACATCCGTTTGTCGGGCGAAGAACACGCGGAATTGATTGCGGAGAATCCGTTTTTCAGGTAACTATTTGCATCTCAATTTCCCATTTGCGTCGTCTCCATCAATAAAGCCGGCGGCTTTTGCCACCCAATCGTGGCAGCGGTGTTGGCCGCTGTCTGACCAATTGAGCAAACGCTTTTGATAATAATATGTGTGGGCGCGTTCATAGCGCGGGTGCCGGGCAATCAAATCTTCCCTCAATCTTTTCACACCTTCCGGTACAGTAAAGTAAATGGATTCGCGAAATAGTATCCCACAGGTCGCAGCCGGTGTCACCGCGGGGAAGGGCAGGGCAAACGCACGAACATAGTCCGGGGGCTGTCATGTTTGTAACCGCAGTATTTGTTCACGATATTGGTCTGATCGGTCTGCCTTCTTTCGTTTTAGTTTGATGCTGATTTTTTCGGGGTGTGTTTTGACCAGATTATGAGCGATCAGCACTGTTCCAAAATTAGCAGCGGTGCAAGCCGTTCGTTTTCGGCTGCCATCTTCGCCCCAAAACACATCTAACATATAATGCAATTGGTTTTCAATCCCCCAATGCCCTCTAACATACGATGCTATACGATCGGCAGACAGGCGAAGGCTGCTGATGTAATATCGTGTTTCTTGAGAGACTGTACCATTAGCCATAATCGTTCGTTCGCTTTGGATTTGGATGATCGTATTTAGCCCGACCCAATCCTCCCTCGGAACCCACTCCGGCAGCCTTTCAGCGTTTAAAGTCCGGCAAATGCGCTCCTCGATACGACCATGATCAACCGAAACATCCTGTGCATATTGCTCATCCCGGCATTCGTCTACACAATCTTCAAAAGCCTGTTCTACACCCGCCAACAAGGTTGGCTGATTATCTTTCAAACCAATCACATAGTCAGCAGTTTTGGAGCCGATCCCTTTGACAATCTCTTTTTGACATCCCATCGCATCTATGCTTACCACACAACCTTCTATCTCTAAATCATTCAAAATCAATGGTATTGCTTTGATTTCATTTGTCTTTTCCCCCACTTCCCGAACGCTGAGGCAAAGGGACAGGTCGCTGCACCAGGCCTCAACCAAATGTACCGATGATTTGCCCCCATCTGCCCGTTCGGTCTGCTGCTCTAACTTGGTGGCGCTGCTGCGCAACTTCTTGCCGTCAATGTTGATCAGCGTGCCCTCCGCCAACTGGATGTTTCGGTTGACCCACAGGACAAACATCTGCTCGAAGGCTACAGGGTCTATCAGGGACATCACCCGGTTCAGCGTGTCGTGCGAAGGGATGCCGTTGGCGAAAGGGCGGTAACGGCGCAACTAGCCTAATTTGTCCTCGCCAAAATCAACTATCGCGTCCCATTCCGAACACCCGTTGACTACCGCGCTGATCGTTAAAAATAAAATCTCGTCCAGTGGATACTCGACTTTCCAACTCTGGCGGGGTTCTAGAACGTCGCTTAAATGATCCAAAAAACCCCAGCAAATTTCCTATTTCCATTGAGTCGATTTTCCAACAAACTTATGGAGATCTTGATAAAAACCGATCTTTTTTCGTGCGTCTGCTCTGAGCACCCCCTGAAATATTTTTTTGAAATTTATGCATTAGAAATCAAACGGAACGCCTTGATTTGCAATGACATAATGAAAAAATAATTCATTTTGCCACAAGCCCTTTTAACAAAAATGAAAAAATAACTTGTGCGGTTTAATGCTGCGCCATATTTTTGAATCACTTCCCAATGCTTCAAATGCACTATTTTGACAGTCTTAATTGTTGACGACAACGAAATTGCACGTATTGCGATGCGCAACATGGTGCATGATGTTCAGTTTCTGGAACTAAAAGGTGAATGCGACAGCGCTACCTCGGCATTTAATTTTTTACAAAACCAGAAAGTGGATCTCATTTTGCTTGATGTAGAAATGCCCGGTATGTCCGGGCTGGATTTTATCCGCGCCTTGACGCATCCTCCCCTTTTCATTCTGGTAACTTCAAACAAAGAATACGCAGTAGAGAGTTATGATCTTCGTGTGGCGGATTATCTCGTCAAACCGGTCAATTTTGCCCGGTTTCTCAGTGCAGTTCAACGGGCCATGGAAATTTTTGAATCGCGTTCACAAATTCCTGCCGTGTCTGAAAAGGAGGCAACCGAAGAGCCCGGCTTTCTGTTCGCACGTGTCAACAACCAGCTCGTCCGTATTGACTACAACGATATTTTATATATTAATGCGCTTGGCGACTATGTTGTAATTGTTACCAATGGAAAAAAATATCCCGTACACTTAACTTTAAAATCTATAGAGGAACGCTTACCAGCCTCGCGTTTTGCAAGGGTACACCGTTCTTACATCGTAGCTATTGACAAGGTACATTCGCTGGAAGACAATTCAATTTTGATCAACAAAGATCTGATTCCAATAAGCGAAAGTTATAAATCCGCTTTTCTTAAGAAGATGAATTTGTTGTAGTTTCTATGAATTTTTTCAAGAGGGAATATGTCATTGATTCGTTACATTCAAAAAAAGGCCGATCCAATACGACTGCTCCTTTCACGGGAATGGCTTACTATGTGGGTGTTGATAGTCATTGCCGGACTATTGTTCGCTGCTACTGTAATACTGGCTATCGTGGGGGAAAAGACAATCAGACGGACAGACGACAGTTATTCAAAAGTACAGGAAGCCGATAAGTTGGCTGATCGTATTGACAGTCTTCAGTATGCTATTTTGAATTATAACAACAATCTTCGTGCTTATTTGCTTCACAGTGACGCTGCCTATCTCCGCGGCCTTCGACACAGCCAGTCCGAAATTATCAAATATCGAAGCCAAATAAATGAACTGGCACTTCCCTTCAATAAGGAGTATATGGATACCCTCAATCGCTTGGGAGACAGTGTTTTTGCAATGGGGAACCGGGCTTTGAATTTGCTGAAAAAAGAAGGGAAAGAAGCCGCCTTGATTGAATCGGCCTTGGTCGACCAATTGGATTTGACAAACAGGATTTCAATAACAAATTACAAAACGTTGCGGGTCCGAGTTGGATTTCTGCATGAGCAAAGCAGAAGAAAAGACAGTTTTTCAAATCGCTTCCTCCAAACTTCACTGTTTGTTGTAGCCGCGCTTGCTGGAATCGTATTGCTTTTGCTGGGCAACGCCATAGTCCATGTCGTGCGCAAAGTCGTTGCTGATCGCCAGGCTTATATGACCCTTTTTTACCAACAAAAGAAATCGACAGATCTTGCGCGCAACCTGATAAATATTGCGCCGATTGGATACCATTCGCTTGATGGAGATGGAATCATTATAGATATTAATCAAACGAAACTGGACTGGCTCGGTTATACACTGGGTGAAGTGGTCGGAAAAAAACACATTACAGACCTGACGGAAGCCTCCCATGGCCAACGGATCAGAGAGCAGTTTACTGTTTTCAAGCGGGAAGGAAATGTGTTTAACTTCGAAACAAATCTTTTATCCAAAGATGGCAAATTGATACCCATATTGCTCAATGCGAGAGCGATTTATGATGCGGATGGCAATTTTTCGCATTCCATTACCTTCTGTTTCAATTTTACAGAGCGAAAAAAGATGGAAGAAGACTTAATCAAGGCGCGAGAAGAGGCAGTGTTTGCAACACAATTCAAACAGTTGTTTATGGCAAACATGAGTCATGAAATCCGTACGCCATTGAATGCCATCATTGGTTTTGCCAATTTACTGACGCGGGCCAATTTGCCGCCCGAACAAAAGGAATACATAGAAAGCATTCAAGTCTCATGCAACAACCTGCGGATCATTATCAATGATATTCTGGACTTCGAAAAAATCCGATCAGGTATGTTGCGCTTCGAGCAGGTAGATTTCGATCTGCCCGGATTGTTGCATTCAGTTATTACCATGATGCGCCCGTTTGCAGTCGAACGAGGTTTGGAACTACGCCTTGAAATGAAGGAATGCCTGCCTACGCTATTAGTCGGCGACCCAATGCGGTTGACACAAATCCTCATCAACCTGCTCAGCAATGGTATTAAATTTACGGAAACGGGTTCTGTTACGCTTCGAGCATTCGAATTAAAGCAGGAGATTTCAAATGACCGCACATACATACGGTTTGAAATCAGCGATACAGGTATTGGCATCCCTGCATCCGAGCATTCACGGATATTCGAACGGTTTACACAAGCCAGCAGCGACACCACCCGAAAATACGGCGGTACAGGCCTGGGTCTTGCACTGGTAAAAATGCTCGTTGAATTACAGGAAGGGTCCGTTCACGTTACCAGCAGGGTAGGGCACGCAGGGCAAACGCATGAACGTACCCGGTGATAGATCGTCGTTTTCATGTTTGTA
>CAYZVM010000045.1:0-14273 GCA_964481485.1 uncultured Saprospiraceae bacterium
ATGCTCAGCCTCTCCAACATCTACGTCCAATACGGCAACCGCATCCTGCTCGACGGGGTCAATTTTGTGCTCAAGCCCGGCGAACGCGTCGGCCTCGTGGGCCGCAACGGCGCGGGAAAATCCACGCTTTTGAAAATCATCGCCAACGAGATGTCGCCCCACGAAGGCAACGTGGTGGTGCCTGCCCATTTCACCCTCGGCTATCTGCACCAAGATATGCTGATGCCCAAAGGCAAAACCGTCATTGCCGAGACGATGACGGCGTTTTCAGAAATCTTGGAGCTCGAAAAAGAATTGCGCCACATCGAAAATGAACTCGCCACCCGAGAGGACTACGAATCCGATGCCTACCACAAACTCATCGAACAGATGGGCGACCTGAACGACCACCTGCACCACCTCGGCCACGCCACCACGCAGGCCGACGCGGAAAAGGTGCTCGCCGGTCTCGGTTTTCAGCCATCGGACATGACGCGCCTGACCGACGAATTCTCCGGCGGCTGGCAAATGCGCATCGAACTCGCCAAGATGCTGCTCCGCCAGCCTGACCTCCTGCTACTCGACGAGCCGACCAACCACCTCGACATCGAGAGCATTCTCTGGCTCGAAAACTGGCTGTTCAACTACCCCGGCATGGTCATCGTCATCAGCCACGACCGGCGTTTTCTCGACAACGTGACCAACCGCACGGCGGAAATCTCGCTCGGCAAAATTTTCGACTACAAGGCGCCCTATTCCAAATATGTGGAACTCAGCGCCGAACGCCGCGAGCAGATGCAAAATGCCTACGAAAACCAGCAGCGCGTCATCGCCGATAAAGAGCGCACCATCGCCCGGTTTATGGCCAAAGCCAGCAAAACCAGCATGGCGCAATCCATGCAAAAACAGCTGGACAAATTGGAGCGCATCGAAATCGCCGACACGGACACATCCACCATGCGGATTCGCTTCCCCGATGCCCCGCGTTCGGGCGAAGTAGTGGCGAAAGCCGAACATTTGAGCAAACGCTACGGCAATTTGAAAGTGCTGGAAAATGTTGATTTTCAAATGCTGCGCGGCGAGCGCGTCGCATTCGTGGGTCAAAACGGGCAGGGGAAAACCACGCTGGCAAAAATCCTCATCGGCCATGAACCAGCCACCTCAGGCAAGGTCACGCTCGGCCACAACGTCAGCATCGGCTATTACGCACAGAATCAGGCCGAGAACCTTGACCCGAAACTGACGCTCCTGCAAACGATGGAAAACAACTCGCCCGAAGAAATGCGCACCAAACTCCGCAGCATTTTGGGGGCTTTCCTGTTCAGCGGCGAGGATGTGGACAAAAAAGTATCAGCCCTCAGCGGCGGCGAACGCGCGCGCTTGGCACTGGCTTGTATGCTGCTCCGTCCGTTCAACTTTCTCCTGCTTGACGAGCCGACCAACCACTTGGACATGCTCTCCAAAGATGTGTTGAAACAGGCATTGGCGGCATACAACGGCACTTTGCTGGTGGTGAGCCACGACCGAGAATTTCTTTCGGACTTGACCACGCGGACGATCGAATTCCGCGACGGGCATTTGAAAGAGTACCTTGGCGATGTCAATTATTTCTTGGAAAAAAGGAGGCTGGACAATATGCGCGATGTGGAAAAACGAACCACGTCTGGCGGTGGCCGGGCATCGGACAACGGGGTGCAGGTGCTTGGTTCGGAAGAAAAGAAACTGCTACAACGCGCCGTACAAAAAGCCGAAAAACGCATCAGCGAACTGGAAGGCGAACTGGGCAAATGGGAGCAAAAAATGGCCGACCCGGCATTTTACAACAAGCCCGAATCGGGCGAGGCGATTAGAAAATACAACAATTTGAAAGCCGAACTCGAAACCGTTTATGGCGAGTGGGAGTTGGCGGTGGAAAGGTTAGGGTGACAACTCAAGTTCATCATTTTCAAATAGTTAAGCGGTATATCGGATTTGCAAATCTGCTATACAATTGGCAATCAAAGCACTGCTTCCGAAATAGTTTCGTTTGATTTTGCGCAGATATTAAATGAAAAAAACAGACTCCCCCCGCGTTTTTTGGATTGTTTTCCTGTCAGTCGCAGCGGTCTTTATGGCCTACCTTTTTGCGCGTATGTGGTGCATCCCCGTCACGCACGATGAGGCCTACACTACTGCCGTCATGCGGCAGCACACAGTGGCTCAACTCATCGCGTTCGACTACGGCCACATCAGTGCAAATAATCATGTGCTCAACTCGCTTTTCATCAAAACTTGGACGGGGATTTGGGGTCTTTCGCCGCTCACACTCCGTTTCGGGAATTTGCTGGCGGGTGCCTTCTACCTGTGGTGCGGCTACCTCTTGCTGAGTCGTTTTTTTCAAAACAACTCGTTGAGAATCATCGGCTTGGTTGTCTGGATTGCCAATCCCTACCTCCTCGAATTTTTTGGTCTGGCGCGTGGCTACGGAATGTCGGCGGCCTTTGAATCGGGTGCCATCGTGTTCGGCGCACTCTTTTTGCAAGCCAAGTATGATGACCCGCTGCGGCTCAAAAACCTGAAAGCCGCGTTCATCTTCGCGGCGCTTGCTGTGTGGGCCAATTTTTCCCTGCTCAATTTTTACGTTTGCTTTTTGCTACTGCTGGCTTTTGCCTTGTTCCGCAATATCAGCCCGCATTGGAAGTCGGAACTGAAAATCCTTTTGGTGACATCGGGCGTGCTTTTCTTATTGATTTTCAAACCTTTGGGAAAAATAAGTAAGGCTGGTGACGTTGTTTATTTTGGAGAAAAAGGCTCTTTGGGCGACGCGGCACAAAGTTTCGCCGATTGCCTGTTGGTAGGAAAAAGGTATTTCGGCGACGGCACATTGGGACTGTTGCAATGGGTTTTGGTCGGCATCTGCGTGGCCTCGTTTTTCTCCGCTTTGTGGCTTTTGTGGCAAAGTCGCTGGAAAATGACGACCCATGCGTGGCTGCTGATATTGTTTCCCGGCGTGGTCGTTGCCAATTTGCTGATTACCAAAATTGCGGGTTCCTCGTACTTGGATGTCCGTGCCGCCATCTTTTTCTATCCGCTTTTGGCTTGCTCCATTTTGGGTTTGTTGAAAATGTTGCCGGAGCGAAACAAGGCTGTTTTTTGGGGATTGGGCCCCGTTTTTCCCGTTCTTTTGACTGCCAATTTATTGAGAAACGTCAACCTCCGGGAGGCTTACGAATGGCGTTACGACCGCGACACATACAAGGTGCTGAATTTTATCGAAAAATTCTACGCCGCCGAATCACGCACAGCACCCTACTCTCTAAGTTGCCATTGTCTCCAGTATCCCTCGTTCAAATTTTACATTGAATGGATGAAATCCGCCCGCTACACCCGTGTGGTGGGGCCGGAAGTGCGGGAAGTACCGTGCAACATAGCAGGCTCTGTGGAGCAGGGAACCGATTTTTTCTATGTCCCGAAGACGCAGTTGGAGCATTTCCAGCAAGGTTTTGAGGTGGTGCTGGAACTCGGCGAAAAAGACAGCAAACGGGTACTTTTGCGCAAAAAAGGTTGATTATGAGCACAGCAGACCTCACCAGCGGTATCGGCGTATCCCTCATTCTCCTTGCATTTTCGCTCAATACCTTTGGCGTCTTGAGCCGCGAAGACCGCAGTTATTTTGTCTTGAACCTCTTCGGTGGCTTGCTCGCCAGCGTCGGGGCGTGGCTTATCCATTCCATGCCATTTTTGGTGCTGGAAATCACGTGGACGGTAGTGGCAATAGTCGGTTTGGCAAAGTCGTTCCATCGAAAACCTTCCGACCATGCAGGCTCTTGACACCCGTTTCAAAATTTACGCTTTTTTCGCCATTTTCGCCCTCTTTGGCTTTGTCTGGCTCTACGTCCGCGAGTTTGCAGTGCTGTCCAACACTATTGGGGCGAAAGGGCTGGTCGTTGGCTCCATGTTGGTGGCGGCATTTGCGGCGGGCGGGGCGCTGTGGCGGTGGCGCGAGCGGTTCACACCTTGGGAGCGGCACCTGCCCGAAGTATTGATAATATTGGTTTTCAGCGTGTTGTTTGCGCCGTTGTTTGGGAGTTGGCTCAATCGGGCATTTGGCAGCACCAAAAATCAGCCTTTTGAATTTGTTTCCGAAGCACCTTATTTCGCCTCGAACTATGGCCTTTTGAAAGGTGAAAAAATACAACCTACGGGCTACCATCTGACGGTGCAGGAAAACGGGCGTTTGCACCATTTTAAGTACAAAAAACAAACCTACTATCCCATCACAAAACCCGGCGACAAGGTGCTTTTACCCGTGCGAAAAGGGCTGTTTGGGTGCCGAGTCGTACTGCTGAAATGACTTTTAATTACACTAAAAACTTTCAATGACCATGCGCATAGATTCGCTCACCGTCAAAGAACGCCCCGACAACCGCACCACTGCGCCGCACGTGCTGCCCATTTATGCCACCTCGTCGTTCGCTTTCGACGACATCAATCAGGGTATAGAAATTTTCAAAAACATCGAAAGCGGCCACGTTTACAGTCGCTATGCCAACCCGACGGTGGACACGGTGGCGGCCAAAATCGCCGACCTTGAAACGCACGGCCTCGGCCTCGAAGCCTCGGCGGTGATGACTTCCAGCGGGATGTCGGCCATTTCGACTTTGCTGCTCGGCGTGTTGAAATCGGGCGATAAAGTATTGACACAGGGCAACTTGTACGGCGGCACGACGGAATTGCTGACCGCCGTGTTTGGCCAATTTGGCATAGAAACGGTGCTGACCGACCTGCGCGATTTGAACCGCGTGGAGGCTATTTTATCAAATGACTCTAATGACCCCAATTACCGAAATATCCGTCTGCTCTACTGCGAAACGCCCGCCAACCCCACGCTCGCCTGTGTGGACATTCGGGCATTGGCCGAAATCTCGCACCGGCACAGCGCGTTGTGCGCCATTGACAACACGTTTTCGACGCCGCTTTTGCAACAGCCTTTTGCGCACGGCGTGGATTTTATCATTCATTCCACGACGAAATACCTGAACGGCCACGGCAATTCTACGGCGGGCATTATCGTGGGTTTGGACAAAACGCTGATGCGCAAAAACGTGTGGAAAGCAATGAAACTCGTCGGCACCAATTGCTCGCCGTTCGAGGCGTGGCTGACGCACAACGGTATGAAAACCTTGGCGTTGCGCATGGGACGTCATTGTGCCAACGCGCTCGCGCTGGCTGAATTTTTGGAAAAACACCCGGCGGTGGATCGCGTGAATTATCCCGGCCTACCTTCCCATCCCGACCATGAGTTGGCAAAACGACAGATGCGCGGCGGCTTCGGTGGGATGCTGAGTTTTGAACTCAAAGGCGGCCTCGAAGCGGGCATTGCGTGTATGAACCGCATCAAATTCTGCACGCTCGCACCCACGCTCGGCGACGTGGACACGCTCATCCTGCACCCGGCATCAAGTTCGCATATCGCCGTTCCGAAAGAAATCCGCGAGCAAAACGGCATCACGGACGGCATGATTCGGGTGTCGGTGGGCATTGAAAATGTGGGGGACATTATCGGGGATTTGGCAGGGGCAATGGGTTAGTATAACTTTGTGTCTGCCGACCAGCGAAAAATCACGTCGCGCGAAAATTGGATAAACAATTGAAATTTGGAACATACGTGAAAAGAACGTGAAAACACATCTGCGAACTTTGTGGCAGAAATTGGCGCATTTGCTCAAATGATTCTTGTAGACAATACGCTTTTGGGCTGCTTAGTTCTTTGCTGACCAATCCTCGAACAAATTGATGTCAAACCAATAATGCTCTGCCCCCATGCCGACCAAAACCCCAAATGTTGAGGAGGAATTTATGTCCACTCTGCACCAAACCATCGAAAAACATCTCTCCGATTCTTCTTTTACTGTCGCACGGCTCACCCGGCTTGTGGGTATAAGCCGGACGGCTCTCCATCGAAAACTTATTCAGCGGACAGGGTTATCTGCTTCCGCTTACGTGCGGCACATTCGGGTAAAATATGCCAAGGATTTGTTGCTACGGCATCCAGATTGGTGCATTTGCCATGTGGCGTATGAAGTGGGGTTCAACACGCCGAGTTATTTCACGCGAGTTTTCAAATCAATACACGGCACTGGGCCTGAGGCATTTCGGCAAAATATACGACGGGACTCTTGATTGGCCTGGTTGGAGGGCTGTCTTTCTTTTCGACGGTAAATAAATCCACACAAACCTATTATTCACCAAAAAATTAAAAACAATGACTGACCTTAAAATCATTGTCGAGCTCCGCTATGACAAGAAACTGGCGGACTTTACCTCACGCACAACGGAAAAAGGAGAGCGGTCGCTGGACACGAAACGCGTCCCGCTCGTCGAAGGCATCACTTACGACAAAGACTTTCCGCCTGTTTTTTTACCCGGCATTAAATCCACACCGCCATCCGGGGACTCGCGCGACATTTCTGAATCCTTCCAGTTGGATGAAAAACCAGAAAATGGCACCTACATCGTCAGAGGCACGGTGCCAAATTTGAAAGCATTGGAAACGCTCGAAAAAACCCTGGGTCAAAAAAGCGAAGTAGTCGGGATTTTTTCTGACGTACAGATTCAATCGACAATCATCTGCCCCGGCAGTCCCGCGATGGGAACCGACGCGGGTGTCGAGCGCCTATTGTGTACGGAAAAACTGCACCAATGTGGTCTGGACGGATTGGGCGTTTTGGTGGCGGTCGTAGACACGGGCATCAACTTGGCCTACCTGCAATCACGCGGGAAAAACCCGGGTTTCGACCAGTTCAGAAGCTGGGTGCCACAAGCTGGCCTTATTCCCGGACAACTCCCTATCGGCCACGGCACCATGGTCGCTTATGATGTCACCATCGCCGCTCCCAAATGCACCTTGCTCGACATCGCCCTGCTTCAGTCGCAAACACAAGGCTCCACCATTATGTCGGGATTATTGAGCGATGCGGTGCTGGCTTACAGCCATCTTATCAACATCATCGCTGGGCCGCGCAGGCCAGGAGAACTCAATGCTCTAGTGGTCAACAACAGTTGGGGGATGTTTCACCCTTCTTGGGATTTCCCAATCGGCCATCCCGGCAACTACAGCGACAACCCCAACCACCCCTTCAACAGAATCGTAGGGACGCTGGAACGCGCCGGTGCCGACATTCTTTTTGCGGCGGGAAATTGCGGAGCAGACTGCCCCGATGGTCGTTGCCAGCGTGAAACAACAAGGAGCATATACGGTGCGAATTCTCACCCACAGGTACTCACCGTAGCCGGCGTGGACGTGAGCAAGGAGCGAGTCGGTTATTCGTCCATCGGGCCAGGCCGGTTGAGCCGCATGAAGCCAGACATCAGTGGCTACACACATTTCAGAGGCTCAGGGGTTTATGCCGCCGATGGAGGCACTTCTGCGGCATCGCCAGTGGTGGCAGGCGTGGTCGCGGCTTTGCGCTCTCAAATGCCCAACAACCTCGCCGACCCTTCGACTTCTCCTGCCGCCGTCCGAGCCTTGCTGACCAAAACGGCGGAAGACCGCGGGCTAATCGGCTACGATTTTGAATATGGATGGGGCATCGTGAATGGGTGCAAAATCGCCGAACTTTTCTGTGGTGAGAAAGAAGAGGAAGATCCGAAGTGCAAAAAAGTGGTCTATAAAGTTATCAAATGCAAAAAGGAGGTGGAGCCCCAATGCCATTGCCGCCCTGTGCAGTGCTGCGAAGAAGAAGAGATAGAGATTGAATGTGACTGCGGCTGCCAAGACGCAGAAAAAAAGAAAAGAACAGGTCTCGAAGCCGCATGATTGCTGCCAACGGCAATACGCAGCCTTCTATTAAAAGTGAGAAAGTGGGTCAAACCATTTTCTCATTTTTTTCTTTTAACCAACAAATGATCAGGCAAAATGGCAAAAGTTATGATGACCGTCAGGGTAAACGAAGGAACACCCTCCCTCAAAGACATTCAGCAAAAATTTTCACTCACCGACGACGAAATTGACCACAAATTCGGGGTGATTGAGGTAGACCCGTTGGAACACTTATTCGCCTTTTTGGTTGAAGAAACTGCCATAGGCAAAATCGCAGACGCGGATGAATGGAAAATCCAAGGGCCCTTTTCCAATCCAAAAATAGAGCCTTTTGGATTGGAAGGGGATGACGACAATTGATGAACTGTTTACCGAACAAAAAAACTGCAAAACTTTTGAAAAGTGATCAAATCTGTATTGCCTCCGGCACATAATCCTTGTACGCCCCCGCTTTCAGCTTTGCGCCGACAGCGGTAAAAGCGTCGAGCGTGATTTGAATATCTTCTTCTGTGTGTACGGCAGTCGGAATCAGGCGCAGGATAATCATGCCTTTGGGGATGACGGGATAGACGACGATGGAGCAGAACACGCCATGGACATCGCGCATTTCTCTGACCAATGCCATCGCCTCTTCCACTTCGCCGTGCATATAAACGGGCGTGACGCAGGTGTTTGTGTCGCCGATATCGAAGCCCCGGGCTTTCAGGCCGCCCTGTAGCAGTCGGACGTTGTGCCAGAGTTTTTCGCGGAGTTCGGGGCGGTCGCGTAAGAGTTCGAAGCGTTTTAGCAGACCTTCCACGATGGGCATGGGCAGCGACTTGGCGAAGATTTGCGAGCGCATATTGTATTTCAAAAACTGGATAATCTCTGGGCGGGCAGCGAGGAAACCACCAATCAGCGCCATGCTTTTGGCGAAAGTGCTAAAATAGATGTCCACATCGTCGGTCACGCCCTGCTCTTCGGCTGCGCCCGCGCCGGTTTTACCCAACATCCCGAAGCCGTGCGCGTCGTCAATAAACAGGCGGAAGCCGTATTTTTCCTTCAAAGTACAGATTTCGCGCAGTTTTCCCTGGTCGCCGCGCATCCCAAACACACCTTCGGTGATGACGAGGATGCCGCCTTCGGTGCCGTCGGTGAGGCGTTTGGCGCGTACGAGGCACTTTTCCAAACTTGCTATGTCGTTGTGGGTGTAAGCAAAACGTTTGCCCATGTGCATCCGCACGGCATCCACGATGCAGGCGTGGCTTTCAGCGTCGTACACCACCACGTCGTGGCGAGAAAGCAGGGTGTCAATGGCGGAAAGTACGCCCTGATAACCGTAGTTGACGAGCAGGCCGGCTTCTTTGCCGACATGGTGCGCCAACTGTTGTTCCAATTTTTGGTGCAAATTGGTTTCGCCCGACATCATACGAGCGCCCATCGGGTAAGCCAAACCCCAGCGGGCGGCGGCTTCTGCGTCGGTTTTGCGGACTTCGGGGTGGTTGGCGAGGCCGAGGTAGTTGTTGATGCTCCAGCATACAACTTCTTTGCCTTTGAATTTCATGCGGTTGCCGAGTTCGCCTTCAAGTTGAGGAAACATATAGTAGCCATCGGCGACGGCTGCATATTTGCCGAGCGGACCGGCTTGTTTGAGAATGCGGTCGAATAAATCCACTTTTTCGAGTGATGGGTTATGAATGAGAAATGATGGATGAAACAAGGATTATCGGAATTTAACTTCAAATTCAAAATATTTAGGGAGCTGACTCCATTCTCTACTAAAAAGCCAATAGTTCAAGCCAACTGTAATTTTTTTCTTGGCTGTTGGCTTTTTCAACTTGAAGATAGCCTTGTACTTCACACGGCCCGAGATGGTTGTCATTTTGGAATAATAGGCTTTCTCAATCTCCGGGATGCGTTTTTTCTCTCCTTCCAAAATTTGCAAACTTGACGATTTAAATAATGAACTGTCTTGGTCAAATACAAACATTGTTAAGGGAACCCAAGTACTATTGGTATCTTCAGATAAAACATAACAACCTTCCGGTATTTGCGCAGATAAAATCACGACGGCTTCGGTGCTGCTGACAGATTTTGAACTTTCAATTTTCCATTCAACCTTAGTCGGTACATTGCTTTGCGCCTGAACGTTCCAAGCGAAAAGAATGAGAAAAGAAAATTGATTGAGATTCTTCACTTCACTCAGGATGAGAGGCTTTTAACAAAGTTCAGTGATTTCCTCCTCTTGCAAAAAGCCCTGTTCGACCATCCATTTGTCGCTGAAAATTTTGCTGACGTATTTGCAGCCGTGGTCGGCAAAAAGCAGGACGGCGAGGTCGCCTTCTTTCAGGTCGTCTTTGATTTGCATCAGGCATTGAAGTGCCGCGCCGCTCGAATAACCAACGAGCATGCCTTCTTGGCGCGCGATTTCGCGGGCGCGCAGAGCGCTGTCCTGGTCGGTCACTTTCACAAAACGGTCAACCAAACCGAAGTCCACATTGGCCGGGATGATGTTTTTGCCCGTGCCTTCGATGCGGTACGAGTAAATCTCGGATTCGTCGTACACGCCCGTTTCGTGGTATTTTTTCAACACCGAGCCAAAGGCATCTACGGCGATGACTTTCAAATTTGGGTTTTGCTCGCGGAGGTAACGGCCTGAACCACAAAGTGTCCCGCCGGTGCTGGCCGAGCCGATGAGGTGCGTGATGCGGCCTTGCGTTTGTTCCCAGATTTCCGGGCCGGTGCTCAGGTAATGCGCGTCGGCGTTGTCGGGATTGAAGTTTTGGTTGACATAATACGCGCCAGGGATTTCTTTAGCCAATTGCTCGGCGCGGCGGTAGTAAGAGTTGGGGTCGTTGGGCTTGGCATCCTGCGGGCACATGATGACCTCGGCACCCATAGCACGCAGATTGTTGAGTTTGTCCTCCGAAATCTTGCTCGTCACGGTCAGCACACATTTGTAACCTTTGATGGCAGCCACCATGGCGAGGCTGAAGCCCGTGTTGCCGCTTGTGGCATCTACCACCGTGCCGCCGGGTTTGAGTTGGCCGAGGCGTTCGGCGCGTTCTATCATGTGCAGCGCGATGCGGTCTTTGGCGCTCAGCCCGGGGTTAAAAGCCTCGATTTTGGCATAAACCGCAGCGGGGATGTGAGAGACTACGCTGTTGAGGCGAATGAGCGGGGTTTTGCCGATGGTTTCCAATATGCTGTTAAATACCATTCTCCGTTAACTTGTTTTGATTTGAAAGTTTAGATACGGGCAAAAAATTATGATTCGGAAAAGTAGGGACGTTTCTGAAACGAGCGGGCATAAATTGTGCAATCGGAAGACAAATGAGCGCAGAATATGCGCCGCTATGGCATTTGCCCTGGAATAGCAACAGGAAAAGTTCGCTCGTCATCGAGGTTGCGAAAGCCGGGGCAAAAGTAACGCAAAGACCTCGTAGTTCGGCTTTGGCTACTGAACAAATGTGCCAGCGCCCCGTCGTGTAGCCGTTTTGTTGCTCAAAATCAACCAACCAAAAAGATATGCGGCGGACATCACGGCTGGGCGGATGCGTGCTATGCCTTCGTCAAGACTATGGCGGATAAAAATGAAAAATCGCCTTTCGCGCATTGCACTACCTTTTGAAAAGACTGGGAAAACCTGGTTTTTCATATCAGACACACATTTCAAAAGTTTGGCTACCTTTCCCCCATGCGCGTCCTTTGGCAATACCTCCAACCCTTTCGCTGGTGGGGGCTTTTGCTGGCTCTGGCTGGCGTCGCGCAGGTATTGGCCTTGCTCGACCCCGTTATTTTTGGGAAAAATCATTGACAAATATGCACATACGCCGCTTTGGTGGAACAAAAAGGGTTGTATTTCGCCATGTGGTGGCAGCAGATTGGCGAGCGGGATATTCGAAAATTTCAACCCAAACCAGCCGATTTTGAAAGCGAAGAAGTGGAATAGATGCTCGCTTTTTACGGCATGGCAAATTGTTTTCCCATAAAACTCGACTTTGCTCAAAATCCCCCCTGCATTTGCTCAAAAAGCCCTGCCTGACGCGCGTGCAGACGCTCGTATTTTGCTTTCGACAAAAATTGTATTTTGCATGAAAAACATCTACCGCACTGTGATTCAATCTTCGGCGCTCTTTTTTGCTCTTCATTCCAATGGCCAAGCCCCGGTCATCAATGCCGTCACGCCCGTCTCGACCCAAATCGAGCAGTTTGGCAAATTCGAGGCGGCACTTTCTCTGACGGCCAATTTTCTCAATCCTTACGATTATGACGATATCCGGGTGAGCGCTGTTTTCACCGCTCCCGACGGCCAGTCGCGCACGGTGGACGGCTTTTTTATGCAAGACCACCAACTCAACACCCAGACCGGCAACCTCACACCGGTGGGGGACGGTGTGTTCAAAATCCGTTTTTCGCCCGACAAAACGGGGACGTGGAAATACACGCTTTCTTGCACCAACGCGTCCGGGACTGGCTCTTTTGCGGAGCAAACATTTCAGTGCAATGCCGCCAACAGTTTGAACAACAAGGGTTTTGTACGCGCCAACCAGACCAACTATCTGCATTTTGACAATGGCGACCAATACATCCCCGTCGGCGAAAACGTGGGTTGGCAAAATGGCAATCCATACCTCGATTTCAAAAATTGGCTGACGAAACTCGGCGACAATGGCGGCAATTTTTTCCGAATGTGGCAATGCTCGTGGGGGCTGGGCATCGAATGGAAGAACGGTACGAGTGGCTACGCCGGGCTGCGCAAATACAAGCAAACGAGCGGCTACTATCAAGATTGGCTGTTTGATTTTTGCGCCGAAAACGGGATGTACCTCATGCTCTGCCTGAACAACCACGGTCAAGTGTCCACCCAAGTAAACCCAGAGTGGAACAACAATCCGTACAATACCCTCAACGGCGGGCCTTGCCAGAATACTTGGGATTTTTTCACCAACGCGACGGCCAAAAGCCACCTCAAAAACCGCTTGCGCTACATCGTGGCGCGCTGGGGCTATTCCCGAACTATCATGACATGGGAACTCTTCAACGAGGTAGACTGGACCGACCAGTTCGAGCAGCGAAAAGCCGACGTGGCCGCGTGGCATCTCGAAATGGCGGCTTTTTTGAAAAATATTGACCCGTACAACCACTTGGTTTCCACCAGTTACGCACACGAATACAACGACCCCAACCTCTGGCACCAGCCCGATATTGATTTTACCCAAACACATTTTTACGTCAATACGCCGAATGTGGAACGGGTACTCGCCAACGGCGTCCGCAACTTTCTCGGCGACTTCGACAAGCCCACCCTGACCGGCGAATTTGGCCTCGGCCCCGGCGGTGGCGAACTCAGCACGCTCGACCCCGACGGGATTCATATCCACAATTCGCTCTGGGGGGCGCTGTTTGGCGGCGGCATGGGCAGCGGCATGAGTTGGTGGTGGGACACCTACATCGAGCCGAAAAACCTGTATTATCACTTTGCGCCCGTTGCTGCAGTGTCGCAAATCGTGCCTTTCAAGTCTGGCAACTTCGCGCCCGCCGTTTCCGCCGTCACGGGTGTCCCGGCAGATTTGTCGCTCACGCCTACGGTGCAGGGTTGGGGTGCATTGGCCGACACCTCTTTCACCATTGACGCAAACGGCACGCTCACGCCCGCAGGTGCCGGATTGGGCGCGTTTCTCTATGGCAGTCAATGGAATACGCAGTATCGCCGCCCGCCGGTTTTTTATGTCAACTACCCTGCGAGCGGGCAGTTCAGGGTGAAAACTTCGGGACAAACGGGTCAAGCACCCAAAATCGCCATCTGGCTCGACGGCGTGAAAGTGCTGGAACAAAATGCCGCCATCAATCAAACCTACTCCATCAACGTGCCAGCCGGGCAGCATACCATCAAAGTGGACAACACCGGCACGGACTGGATTCTGATAGCCAGCTATGAATTTTCCGGCCTCGGCTCGGCAGTAGATGCTTACATTTTGAAGTCTGAAAACCAAAACCGCATCGCGGGCTGGGCTTTGAACAACCGGTACAACCACGATTTCGTGAAATCCAATGGCGTGCCTTCCCCGGCTACCGGCGCGCTGCTGACCGTGCCGGGGGTGCAAAACGGCTCTTATACCGCCAAATTCTACGATTGCCTCACGGGCGTGATGCTTTCTTCCGAATCGGTCGCGGTGGCCAACGGTGCGCTCTCGCTCGTTTTGCCCGAAATGCTCTGGGACGTGGCTTTTACGCTCGACGACCAATCGGTGGATGTGGCCGAGGCCAGCCAAAATCTCGAATTCCAATTGTATCCCAACCCCGTGACTTCCGGCCCGATTACGATTTCGTTGCCGTTGGAAGAAACTGAAAATGTGTCGGTTACACTGCTCGACATGGCCGGGCGCGTGTTGGAAAATTTGTTTTCCGGCGATTTTTCAGCGGAACAAAAACAGGTGCAGATTCCAGCAAATTACCCGGCAGGGCTTTATTGGGTAAAAATCCAAAACGCGGATAGGGTAGGGGTGAAGCC
>CAYZVM010000045.1:14373-31221 GCA_964481485.1 uncultured Saprospiraceae bacterium
GCCAGCCGAAAACCGATGTAGTCATTGTTATTGTCGGGTGGGTTGTGGCGGCGCACGGCTACATAGTTCTGATTTTTGTTGCCCGTCCAAGAGCTGCTGCGCAGTACACGCTCGGTACCGTTGGCCGGCCCGCGCGGATTGTTGGCACGGTCGCTGGCGTATGGGGCGAACCAATCGTGGCACCATTCCAGCACATTGCCGCTCATGTCGTTGAGGCGAAGTTCGTTGCCTCTTTTCGTGCCGACGGGACGAGTGCGGCTGCCCGCGTTGGTTTGGTGCCAAGCTACTTCATCGAGATTGTCACCTCCTGCAAATTGGTACCCTTGGCTTTTGCTGCCGCCGCGAGCTGCGTATTCCCATTCTGCTTCGGTGGGCAGGCGGTATCCATTGCTGCTGGGGCGAAGGGCATAGTCGTCGGTGTAAGCAGGTGCAAGGCCGTGCTGCTGGCTCAGCCAATTGCAATACGCCACTGCATCGAACCAACTGACGTTGATGACCGGGCGGCTGCCCCTGCCCCAGCCGTGGTCATTTGGTTTGGTGTGCCCAGTATGCTCGCAAAACAGGTCGAATTCGTCAAAGGTGACTTCGTGCTTGCCGAGCCAGTAGCTGCCGATTTTGATGTCGAACACGGGTTTTTCCTCTGCCTTGTTGCCGCAGTTGGCACCTTGGTCGTCCGTGCAGCCCATATCGAAAATGCCGCCCTGCACCCACACCATGCTGGGTTTGGGTGGTTTTGGCAACACGTCCGCTGCCGGTGGTGAGACAACGGGAGGTGCCGCAGGTTGGGGTTCCGGCTGGTCGGCAGGAGGAGTGCCAGTGGTGGTGGATCTGCTGGACACCGAAGGCCTTTTAGGCTGGAGCGCGGCTATTCGGTTTTTTATTTCGGGCAAAAACTCCTTTTTGAATTGCCGGTTTTTCTCTACTATTTTTCTCAGTTCCAATAAGCGCGGTGTTTGCTGGGCTGGGAATTCTCTCAAAAATTCGCCGATTTTCGCCACGTCGGGCTTTGCCGCCAATTTTTGCCAGAAAATATTTTCCAAAACGGGCCGTACATCGGGCTGCACTTGTGGGAGGCTGTCCACCAAATGTTTCAATTCCAATAGCCGTTTGCTTTCCGGAAAAACGGTCAGAAATTCCAAGATTTTTGGGACGTTCGGTTCGCGTTGGATGGATTGCAAGAATGCGGTTTCTATCTCGGCCATCGCAACCACCTTGTCCTCAGGATGGAGTTGGGTGGTGGAATCGGCCAGATGTTTCAATTCAGACAATCGTTCGCTATCGGGAAATTCTGCCAAAAACCTCCGGATGCTGGGCAGGTTGTGCTCGTTCTCCAACAATTCAATCCACGCATTTTCTATGTCGCGCCAAGTTTCTTTTTTCAAAGTCGTGTCGGCTTCGGCTATACGTTTCAAATCTGGCAGCCGCCGGGTGTCGGGAAATGTTTTCAGGAATGTGCGCACGGTGGGCACTGTCGGAATTTTTTGAAGGGCTGCCCAGTAGATGTCCTCAAATTTTGCCCAAACGTCTTTTTTCAACGCTGGTCTCGACTGTGCTATTTTCATCAACTCGTCCATGCGCCGGCTGTCGGGAAAATTATTGATAAACCCGATGATGTTCTGCTCCGTTGGGTTTTGCCGGATTTCTTCCAACTGCTTGTTTTCCAATTCTTTCAACGCCTGTTCCACCTCGTTCTCGCACTTGCCGTTGGGGTAGGTTCGCAGGTATTCTCGGCAGATTTCCAGCGTGGCGACCATTTCCGCCCGGCGGCAAAAAGCCTCCTCGCGGTAGGGGCTGTTCGGGAACTTGTTGATGTGGTCGGTGTATGCCTCTGGGGCGTCTTCCACATATTTTGCCCAATACCAATCGGGGATTTGGGGCTGAAAAAATGCGACGTAGCCGATGGCGGCAATGGCCGCGGTAGCCAAAAAGCCGCCTGCCTTGCTCATCGCTGAACGCTCTCCTTGCCGGGCAGCAGGACTGTCCAAGGGCGCTCCTTGTGGTGTGCCCGGCAACGGCGGACTTTGGAAATTGAGCACCGCACCTGCCTTTTTGAATTCGGCCCCGGCTACTTCGGGCGGCGTACCCTCGGTGACGATTTCGATGGTCTCACGAAACACAATTTCCTTGCGGTAAACATTGTTGAGCGCCATTTCTAAAACGGCCACTTTTATTTCCAAGGGAAAAACGCCCGCCTGCACAGGCTCTACATAAAAAAACCACTCGGTGTACCCCTCGCCGGTAATCAATTGTTGGGCCTCACTGGTGGTGCGAATGTTGAATACCGGCTCTTTGGCGGGGTCGGCGAGTTCGACCTGCATCACGTCGGACACGCGCTTGAGGTCTTTGAGCACGACCGACTGGTCGAGGGTGATGTTTTCCACAATGGCATCTTCGCTGATGGCGATGCGCACCACACATTCAGTCTCTTTTTGCATCGGCATCTTGCGGGGGATGCGGTAGAGGACGTTGCCTTGTTTTGGGGCGGGTTCGCCGTCGGGGCCGACTTTGCTTGCCGTTGCTTCGTCAAAATCCGCTTCCGTCAGCCCGTGTATGAGGTCGAGCAAGTCGGCGCGGATAGCGTTGTACTCGATTTGGAGGGCTTCGTCGCTGATGGTTTGGCGCAGGGCTTTTTTATTGGCGTCGTTGAGTCGGGCAAGTAGGGTAATCGCCGTGTTGCGCTTCTCCGAACTCACGGGCAAGAGTTCCTGCAACTGCTTGAGAATGGCAGGGAGGTATTCGTTGCCCTCTGCCAATTGCAGTTCCAGCTCGCGCTGGAGTTCGGGAAGTGGTTTTGCGAGCGGCATGGTGGGTGGTGTTTTATTCGTGAAATCGGGCTTTTTTACGGCATAAAGTTAGTCGTAAAATTGTTATGCAAAATCAATGAAGGTGGCGAGAATATTTTTTAGCAGTTTGTTTTTTCTTGCGGTTTCACTCTCTGTGTTCTTCGAAAGTAGTGAAGGTGATGAGGCGATGCACCAAGAATTTATGCTAATGGCTGATGCGGACGTTTGTTCGGAAGATAAAAAAAGCCGATCGGGGCATCCCCGACCGGCTTCATATTTTTTCAAAACAACTTCTAATCAAATCATCTTCCGCGTCCGCCGCCTCCACCGCGGCGGTCGTCACCACCGCCTCTGCGGTCGTCGCGGCCACCACCACGACGGTCGTCACGACCACCGCCGCGTCCACCGTCGCGGCCGCCGCCACCGCCGCGTTGAGCGCGGGCTGCGTTTTCTTCGTCGGTCGGCATCGTGCCGTCGGGTTTGGCTACGATGGCCCGGCGGGAAAGTTTCATCTTACCCGTTTTCGGATCCACGTCGAGGATTTTGAACTGAATCGGGTCGCCGGGTTTGAGGACATCGGCGAGATTTTCGATGCGCCGGTGGTCGTATTCCGATACGTGGAGCAGACCCGTTTTGCCTTTAAATTTGACAAATGCGCCGTATTCGGCCAGTTCTTCCACCACACCATCGTACACGCTGCCGACTTCGGGCATAAACACGATGTCCATGATTTTGGCATACGCAGCATCCAGCGAAGTTTTATCGGGGCCGAATATGGCGACCTTGCCGCCGATTTCGTCCTCGTCAATGGAGATGGTGGTGCCGGTATTGCGCTGCATTTCCTGAATGATTTTGCCGCCTGGGCCGATGACCGCGCCGATGTAGTCGCGGGCAATGCGGAACTCGATGACACGCGGTGCGTGCGGCTTGAGGTCTTCGTTTGGCTTAGCGATGGTCTCCGCCATTTTGGCGAGGATGTGCAGGCGGCCTTCTTTGGCTTGCAGGAGTGCTTTGGTCAACAACTCGTAGGGCATCCCGTCAATTTTGATGTCCATCTGTGTGCCGGTGATGCCTTTTTCGGTGCCGGTCACTTTGAAGTCCATATCGCCGAGCGCGTCCTCGTCGCCGAGAATGTCGGAAAGGATGGCGATGCGACCTTTGTCGTCGGCGATAGCACCCATAGCGATACCGGCAACAGCCGATTTGATGGGTACGCCGCCGTCCATGAGCGCCAGCGAACCGGCACAAACGGTCGCCATAGACGACGAGCCGTTGGATTCCAAAATATCGGACACGATACGCACGGTGTATGCAAACTCATCGGGCATCACTTTGCGGATGGAGCGGGCTGCGAGGTTGGCATGACCCACTTCACGACGCCCCGGGCCGCGTTGTGGCCGTGCTTCGCCTACCGAGAATGGCGGAAAGTTGTAGTGCAGGATGAAATCGTCGTCGTAGGATTTCAGCGCATTGTCTATCAACTGCTGGTCTTGCTTGGTGCCTAGGGTGAGCGAGGTGAGCGACTGAGTCTCTCCACGGTTGAAAATGGCAGAGCCATGCGCCGTCGGCAAGTAATTTACTTCGCTCCATATCGGGCGTACTTGGTCGGCCTTGCGACCGTCGAGGCGGAGGCTTTCGCTGAGAATGACGTCGCGGATGATGTGTTTTTTGAGTTTTTCGAAATAGCGGTCAGCGGTCGCAGCCCATTCGCCCCAGAACTCATCCCCAAACTCGGTTTTGAGGGTTTCCATGGTTTGATTCTTCAAATTCTCGGTGAATTCGCGGCGGGTGTGTTTGTCGCTGGCGCTGCGGGCCATGGTGTACATCGGTTCGCTGATGAGCGATTCGATGCGGTTTTTCAATGGCTCGTTTTCGGGTATTTCCGGCAACGGGCGTTTCACCAAAGCACTTTCCCCGACCATTTCCGCGAGGCGTTCCTGCGCGGCAATTTGGTCTTTGATGGCTTCGTGCGCCACTTTCATGGCTTCCACGAGGTCGGCTTCTTGACATTCGTCGGCTTCGCCTTCCACCATGGTGATGTCGTTTTTGGTGGCGGCCACGAGGAAGTTCATGTCGGCGCGTTCGAGGGCGGTGCGACCTGGATTGATGACGAATTTGCCATCAATACGTGCCACGCGGACTTCGGAGAACAGCGCCTCTACGGGGATGTTGCTGGTGGCGACGGCGGCTGAGCAGGCGAGACCGGCCAGTGCGTCGGGCATCACATCTTTGTCGGCACTGATGAGGGTAATGATGACTTGCGTCTCGTTCATGTAGCCGTCGGGGAAGAGGGGGCGCAGGGCGCGGTCCACGAGGCGGCTGATGAGGATTTCGTAGTCGGAGAGGCGGCCTTCGCGGCGGAAAAAGTTGCCGGGGATGCGGCCAACGGCGGCAAATTTCTCTTGATAATCTACCGAAAGGGGGAAGAAGGGCTGGCCTTCTTTGGCTTTCGATGCACTGACGATGGTGCAGAGCAGCATCGTGTCGCCTTCGCGGACGAGCACGGAGCCGTCGGCCAGAGAGGCGAGTTTGCCGGTTTCAAGCACGACTTCACGTCCGTCCGGCAGGTTGAACGCGGTGCGCAACGGGATTTGCTTTCCCATATTTAAAATGAATTTTGTGCTTCGGCGGCTGGCAAAGAGAAAGGCAAAGGGCGGTACTTAAAAGCCGTTTCGGAACAAGGAAAGCGATTCAAAAACCGAAAAAATCACACAAAGATGTAAGCGTTGAAAGTTTGGGCTTAGACGTTTGGAGCTCCTTGATTGTGGCAACTCCAAATTTTCAACTTTGAACTACTTATGTCTTTGTGTGGGGGAAAATGAATCCCCGTTTTTGACAATCTCTCCGCTATGTCCGGTGGCTTTTGCTGCGCCCTAATTGCTTCGTTCGCAGTAGCCGGAGCGAGTGAAAAATTAAAAAATGGTTGATGTGGGCTGGTTATTTTGGTCCCTATATGATGGATGTCCCAGTGGAAAAAGGACGAGGGTTTTGGCGAGCGCGGATTGGGTTTTTGGGAAAAAATATCCGGCTGTCCCGATGAATCGGAACAGCCGGATGCGAATTTTATTTACGAAGACCGAGTTTCTCGATGAGTGCGCGGTATTTGTAAATGTCTTTTTTCGAGTAGTAAGAAAGCAGGCTCTTGCGCTGGCCGACCATGGTGAGGAGGGCGCGGCGGGTGGAGTGGTCTTTCTTGAAGATGCGCAAGTGTGCCGAAAGGCTTTCGATGCGGTAAGTGAGGAGGGCGATTTGCGCCTCAGTGTTGCCAGAGTTTTTTTCGTCGCCGCCGTATTCTTTGATGATGGAGGCAACTTTCTCTTTGCTGTAATAGACTGCCATTTTCAGAAAATAAGAAAAGTGAGAGATTGTAAAATGAGAAATTTTGCGCCAATCCCGGATTTCTGAGGGTCAAACGGCAGTTATTGCCTATCCATCCGGGTTTAGCGGGGGCAAAAGTATGGCGGGAAAACGAGGGCGCAAAGGGTTTGTTTGCGAAAGTTTTGAAAAAGTGGGGTTGTGATGCCCATATTCCGAATAAAATTCGCCGACAACATCTTCTTGGATAGTTGCGCGCACTATCAGTCGTCAATTTCTTCATCCTGCTTCGCCCGCTCAATAGCGGTGTTGATGCGCTCGAAAAACGCGGGCGTGGGATACTGGCAGAGGTAAATCTGGGCGCCGTGCTGCCGCGAAAGTGGCATATCCAGTTCCCACACTTTTTCTATTTTTTGAAAAAAGCCGGGCATGTCGTCGCCCAATTCGTCATTCACATAAATCAAAGTTTGAAAACCCGACGGCAGCGAATCGGGCAGCCAATAACGGTAGTTGTCGCTGAAACTCAGCACTTTCGGCACACCGTATTTTTTGCCAAAATGTTCAATGGCACCTGCTTGGCCGTAGCTGTCGGCATAAATGGCGGCGTTGGATTTGTCAGATATATTTTGCCAAGTTCGGCCTGCGGCCTCTGCCAATTCTTCCCAACCCAACATATCAGCAAAATCCTGCGGCAGAGCATAGTAGTTGCCATCTTCCCAGCGCAAGATGCCTTGCAGGCCGGGCGTTTTTGCCACCGTTTTTATAAATTCGGCTTCCTTTTCGGGCGGAAACAACGGCAAGGCGGCTGGCAACACCAATGCGCCTAAAATCAACATGAACACGGGCAGGGCGTATCGCAACCACTTCGTTTTTTCGGCGGTCAGCCGCTGCAAAAACGCCGCACCTGCTGCCACAAGCACAGGATATGCTCCCAGCGAGTAGTAACTTTTTGCGCTGAAAAACAGCAAGATAGCCAACACCGTTAAATACATCCAGCCAAAAATCCGCCACGCAGCAGCTTCTTTTTTGAACAACAAAAAATACAGGCCGCAAAACCAAACAGGCAATGCCGGGAGGAAAAACCGAATCTGGTCGCTAAAAAAACTCTCCAATGAAACGTGTGCAAACTGCGTGGCCGCAAGTTCGCCCATGTGCCGGAATACAGGAAAACGGTGTTCCGCTTGCCAGAGGATATTGGGCGAAAAAATCAACAAGGCAAACCCGACGGCCCAGTAGAATTTTTTGTCGGAAAAAATACGGCGGTTTTTTGTGAACAATATGCCCGGCAGCATGGCGAACAGGAACAGCAGCACCGTATACTTGTTGAGCAATCCCGCACCCGCCGCTACACCGAACCACAGCAGCCACGACGATTTTCCTGAGTTGACATACTTGATAAAAAGCCAGCAAAGCAACGTCCAATAGAAAATATCGAACACGACGGGCATGAACAACATACAGGGGCGCAAATAAGCCCCCGATGTCAGTCCTGCCAAGCCGACGACGAGCACGGCAAATTTGCCCGACCCAGCGTCGTCAGTAAGCATCTCTTTGGCCATCACCCCCGTGAGCAGCACTGTCGCTGTGCCGAACAGCGTGGAAATCAGTCGAATAGCCTCCACTGAACCACCCAAAACACTGTCGCCGAACCATGCCCAGAAGCCGATGCCCGCAGGCACGGAAGCATAGCCCCAATCGAGATTTCTGCCGAGCGCGAGGTAGAGCAGTTCATCGCGGTGGAACGACCATTCGCCGTTGAGGAACAGATGGAGGAGAAGTTTGGCCGCCAACAAGACGGCAAGCAACGAAAACCAAGGGAGCCTCTTCATGGCTCAAAAATCTTATTTTTTTCTTTATTTCCCGCTATATCAAACTTCCGCCCGCTCTCCCGCCTTCGCTTCCTCCCACAACACATCCATTTCTGCCAACGTCATCTCTTTCAATGGCTTGGGTGCTTGCGCCTCGATGTACTCGAACCGTGACTTGAACTTGCGGTTCACCCGTTCCAGCGCCGTCTCCGGGTCCACGCCGATAAAACGGGCGTAGTTGACGAGGGCAAATAGCACGTCGCCGAACTCTTCTTCGATGTCTTTTTGCGGGGCGTTGTTGCGGATGTTGTCCTGCAATTCGCCGATTTCTTCCTCCACCTTAGCCCACACCTGCCCGGCGTTTTCCCACTCGAAACCGACCTGTTTGGTTTTTTCTTGCATCCGGTAGGCTTTCACCATGGCGGGCAGGCTGGTCGGCACCCCGGCGAGCAGCGATTTTTTGCCTTCTTTGAGTTTGAGTTGCTCCCAATTTTGTTTCACTTCCTCTTCATCTTTCACTTTTACATCGCCATAAATATGCGGGTGGCGCGCCACGAGTTTGTCACAAATGGCGTGGAGCGCGTCGGCGATGTCAAACGCGCCTTTTTCGTCACCGATTTTGGCGTAAAAAACCATGTGCAACATGAGGTCGCCAATTTCCTCTTTGACACCCGGAAGGTCATTGTCTAAGATGGCATCGGCGAGCTCATAGGTTTCTTCAATGGTGAGATTGCGGAGCGATTCGAGGGTCTGTTTGCGGTCCCAAGGGCATTGCTCGCGGAGTTCGTCCATGATAGTGAGCAGGCGACCGAAAGCGTCGAGTTTTTGTTGGTGTGTGTTCATGCGGCAAAGGTATAGCCAATGCAACTTGGTTTTGGACGGAAAATATGTGATGGGCGGGAAGCAGGTTTTCTAAACCATCTAAACTTTCTAAACCACTCTAAACCCGCTATAATTATCTTCGCCGCGCCATGACTTTTGAAGAAATCCTCCGCGACATCCGGGACAAAAAATTTGCCCCCATCTACTTCCTGCACGGCGAAGAGCCGTTTTTTATTGACAAAATAGAAGAAGCAGTGGAGGCCAACGCGCTGTCGGAAGCCGAAAAAAGTTTCAACCAAACGGTGCTGTATGGCAAAGAGGTGGACTACCTCGCGTTGCTCGATTCGCTGCGCCGCTACCCGATGATGAGCGAGCGGCAGGTCGTCATCGTTCGCGAAGCACAGGAAATGAAAAGCCTCGCGGAACTGGCCGGCTACGTCGAAAATCCCATGCAAAGTACTGTGCTCGTGGTGTGCCACAAGCACAAAAAAGTGGATTTGCGCACCAAATTAGGGAAAGTGTTGCAGGGCAAAAATGCCGTCCTGTTTGAAAGTAAAAAACTGTACGACAATCAGGTAGCCGATTGGATTGCAGGTTTTTGCAAAACAAAAAAACTCGGCATCGAACCGCAAGCGGCGGCCTTGCTGGCCGAATACCTCGGTACCGATTTGGCAAAAATCGCCAACGAACTCGACAAACTCGCGCTCAACCTCCCGGCTGGCACGGCGGTCACTCCGGCGCACGTCCAAGAATTTGTCGGCATCAGCAAAGACTACAACGTGTTCGAGTTGCAAAAGGCGTTCGCCATGCGCGACCTCCCGAAAATCGCCCGTATCCAGCAGTATTTTGCTTCCAACATCCGCAAAAACCCGCTCATCGTCACCATCAGCAGCCTCTACGCCTATTTTTCAAAAGTGTTTATGCTGCATTCGCTGAAGGGAAGCTCGGACGCGGAGATGGTGAAAACCCTCGAATTGCGCTCCGACTGGTTTTTGAAAGAATACAAAATCGCGGCGAGCAACTACTCGCCGACACAAACGGCGCAGGTCATTTCCCTCCTGAAAGAATACGACCTCCGCTCAAAAGGGGTGGACACGGACACCACCAACACGGGCGAAGAAGAGTTGATGAAGGAGTTGTTTTGGAAAATACTGCATTGATTTTCCGGCAGATAAGGATAAATTTGCCTGTCAAAAAAAATTTCCGACATGATGCTCGACATCCATCCAGAGGCACTGAATATTGGTTTGCATGGGCTTGGCCCTGTGAGCGATGAGGCTTTTGAGCAGTTCTGCGCCTCCAATCCCGAATTGCGCATCGAACGCGCACCCAATGGAAATCTTATCATTATGCCTCCTGTACATACTGAATCTGGATATCACGAAAGTCAAATTCAAATCGAACTTGGACTTTGGAACCGCCAATCGCACTTGGGTAAAGTATTCAGCGCTTCCGCAGGTTTTACGCTGCCCGACGAGTCCATTCGCAGCGCCGATGCCTCTTGGGTGGCCAATGAGAAATACGACGCGCTCTCGGCAGGCGAGCGCAAAAGTTTTGCGCACTTGGTGCCTGATTTTGTCGTTGAAATAAAATCCGACACCGACAGCCTCCGAAAATTGAAAGAAAAAATGAGCAATACTTGGATTGCAAACGGTGTCCAGTTGGCGTGGCTGCTGGATGTAGAGGCCGAAAAAGCATACATTTATCATGCAAACGGCACGGTCGAAGTGGTGGAAGGATTTGACAAAAAACTCTCCGGAGAATCCGTGCTGCCCGATTTTGAATTTGATTTGAACCTCTTGAAAAGCAACTAACACGTCCCTTTTTCCGCAATCTTCTTCCGAATGGCTATCTCCACCTATAAAGTCGTGCCGGGCGACACGTTGTACGGCATTTCCCGAAAATTCAATATGACCGTTGACGAAATAAAAAACCTCAACGGCTTGGTTTCCAACAATTTGAACGTCGGTCAATTGCTGAAAGTCCAAGTGGCCGGGCAGCCTGCCGCTCCTGCACCCGTCCAAAGTTCTACTGGAGCGACGTACCGGGTTGTTCCGGGCGACACGTTGTTTGGTATTGCCCGAAAATTCAACATGACCGTTGACGAAATAAAAAATATCAACGGATTGGTTTCCAATAATTTGAGCGTCGGCCAAATCCTGCGAGTCCGGGGGAGTGGCCAATCCAGCACCTCCCAACCTTCCACACCGACCGCTCCGCCACCGGCGCAAAGTTCTTCGGCGACGTACCGGGTTGTTCCGGGCGATACGCTGTTTGGCATTGCCCGAAAATTCAGCATGACGGTGGACGAAATAATAGCCTTGAACGGCTTGGTTTCCAACAATTTGAGTGTCGGTCAGTTGCTGCGGGTTCGCGGGCAAGACTCCGGCACCACCAATCCAACTGCCCCGCCCCCTGTCACACCGCCCGTCACCACACCGCCCCCCACGAGCGGCGGCAATTACCTTTCTGCCCGCCAACAATTCCGAGTAGAAACCCGCCAAGAAGCAGGCTACCGCCGCTACTTCCTCACGGTGCCGCTGCTGAGCGGCGGCCAAGTCGTGGCCAGTCTGCGCGACAACCTCACCAACTCCGTGCACATGGTATATCCGCAGGGCATCATGTACGCCGGGCAATCGCACCTCGAATTGAGCGTGGCCACTATTCAGGCCGTCGGGCTGACGCCGGCGCAAGCCAAAGCCTTGCAATACGTCTCCACGCATGAGGGCAGTTTTGATGCTATCAACAGCTACGACAAAGCCATTTTTTCTTACGGATTTATCCAGTTCGCCGGCGCGCTGGCGGTCGGCGCGAGCCTCAACCGCGTGTTGCAAAGCATGGAAGCCAATGCGCCCACGGCATTCCAAAATGTGTTCAGGCGTGTGGGGATTGACACCGAAGGTGTGGGAAAAGGGGCGGTTGTCACGGTGCTCGACGAAAACGGTTACAAACGGAGCGGCGACGATGCTTGGCTCTATATTCAGCGCAATGTGCCGCTTTATGGTGCATTCGTCCAAGCAGGTTTTGAGCCTTCGCTCGTGCGCGAGCAGCTGCGCATGGCCAACGACCTGTATGTGCAGCCCGCGCTGAATTTCAAACTCGACGTCACCATCGGCGGTATCCGCCTGACCGTGCCGCGATTGACGGATATTCTAACTTCGGAGGCTGCGATGACGATTGTGATTGCATTGGCTATCAATCAGGGGAGCGGCGGCATGAGCCGAATCGTGGCCGATGCGGTGTCGCGGGTGGCCACACAGCAACGGCTGAGCACGCTGCCCCAACTCCAACAAATCAATGAGCGACAGGTGTTTGAAACCATCGCTTCCACCACCACCGACCCTCGGGTGCGCGACCGGGCGATGGGCGTGTTGAACTCGGGGTTGAGTTTTTCGTGAGTTTCTTCTGATTCTAAAAATAAAAACGCCCTGCTTTCAAGTACGAAGGCAGGGCGTTTTATTAACGCAAAATATTGTGAATCAGCGAAATGGAAAAATTATTCATAAAAACGGGGTAGCGGCCTTTCCCTTTTGCCAAAGAAAAATATCCAACTTCGGTTGAACAGCACCCTCCAAGTTCCAACTGGCAATCATGGCCGTTGCGGCGCGCGGACACCAACAATTCGAGACCCAACGAAGTATGCTCCGATAACTCCCGCCATAACCCAGCCCCCAATAATAACTGGCTGGTCGGCGCTCGAGGAAGTGAAGGGTAAACATCAATACGTTCGACAGCGGCGGGGAATATGGAGGTGCAATCACAAATGTAAAAAAAGGATTGGGAGCTATTGTCGCTCTCCACCATCGGAAAATCTTTTGATGAAAAAGAAGATTCAGTGTGTAGATTGATAGAAGCAGCAAAACCCAAATAGAAAGAAGTTTTTTCCCAAAAAGCAGGCTTGAAATGAAGATTTAATGGAAAAAATCAGGTTGTCTTCTTCCAACCGCGCATCAACGCTGACGTTCGTGTATGCCCCCGACGATAGTGGAATTTGCGCGTGTTCTTGTTTCGATACCGACGCATATTGATAGATAAGCCCTGTCGAAATCGCGAACTGCTTTCCGATGTTCCGTTTGCCATAGAGACCATAATGCACAGAATAGCCGGGGCCAGATTTGATGTTGCCGATTTTGCTGTCATAGGCGTTTGGCAGGGTGAAATTTCCAGTCTTTAGCAGCAAACCAAACTCGGTTTTTCTTTGAGCAAAAATGCCGGTCGCAAGGAGCAAGAGCAAAACAAGGATGTAAAGTTGCTTCATCATCTTGGAAGTTTTGTTTCTGGAAAAGACAGCAGCAACGTGGTGTCTGGTTGGGCAAACGACGTTTTTTCCCAAATTTATTTTTCCAAAAAGAAAACCCGTCCTGCGGCTCAGAGCCACAGGACGGGTTGAAAAATATTCTCACGTCAGAAACTACCGCCTAAACCCACCCTTCGGTGCGCCCATGCCCGGCATCCCCATTTTGCCCATCGGCGTGTTCGCCATCTGGTGCATCATTTTCCGCATTTGGTCAAAGTTTTTGACAAACAAGTTGATTTGGTCGAGCGTCTGGCCGCAGCCGCGGGCGATGCGTTTTTTCCGCGAAATATTGAGCAGTTCCGGGTTGGCGCGTTCTTTCGGGGTCATGCTCTGGATGATGGCCTCCACGCGGTGCAGTGCTTTTTCGTCAATAGGTGCGTCTTTCAGCGCCTTGCCCATGCCCGGAATCATGCCGATGAGGCTTTTGAGGTCGCCCATTTTTTTGATTTGCTGCATCTGGCCGAGAAAGTCGTTGAAGTCGAACTTGTTCTGCTTCATCCGCTTTTCCAGCCGTTTGGCCTCCTCCTCGTCGAAATCCATCTGCGCCTTTTCCACCAGCGAGACGATGTCGCCCATGCCGAGGATACGCTGCGCCATACGGTCGGGGTAAAACACATCCAGCGCGTCCAATTTTTCGCCCTGCGACACAAATTTGATGGGCTTCCCGACGATGTATTTTATCGAAAGTGCCGCGCCACCCCGGGTGTCGCCGTCGAGTTTGGTCAGCACCACACCGTCGAAATTGATGCGCGTATTGAAAGCCTCTGCCGTGTTCACCGCATCTTGGCCGGTCATGGAGTCCACCACGAATAGCGTCTCCGAGGGGTTCAGCGCGGCTTTGATAGCCGCCACCTCGTCCATCATCACCTCGTCCACGGCGAGGCGACCGGCGGTGTCCACGATGATGACATTGTGACTGTGCGACTTGGCGTAGGCCAGCGCATTTTTGGCGATTTCGATGGGGTTTTTATTCTCAACCTCTTTATAGACAGCGACTTTGATGCTGTCGCCCAACACGGTCAATTGGTCAATGGCCGCCGGGCGATACACGTCGCAGGCCACGAGCAGAGGGTTCATTTTGCGCTGCTCCTTGAGGTATTTGGCGAGTTTGCCGGAAAAAGTCGTTTTACCTGAACCTTGCAAACCAGCCACCAACACCACGCCGGGGTTGCCTTTCACGTTGATGCCCACGCTCTGGCCGCCCATGAGTTCGGTCAGTTCGTCCATCACGATTTTGACCATCAACTGGCCAGGCGACACGCTTTTTAGCACGTTCTCGCTGCCGAGCGCTTTGTCTTTCACCTTGTCGGTGAATTCTTTGGCGATTTTGTAGTTCACGTCGGCGCCCACGAGTGCGCGGCGGATTTCCTTGATGCTCTCGGCGACATTGAGTTCGGTGATTTTGTGGCTGCCGCTCAGGACTTTGAACGCGGATTCTAAGCGGTCACTTAAACTTTCAAACATGGTGGTGTATGTGATGGACGGTTGATGGTTTATGGTTGGCAGGAGCGGTGCGGCTGCCGTTTTCAGGGCGGCAAAGATAAGATTTCCATTGGGCAAGGAAGATGGTTTGTCGCCGCTCAATTTTTTTCGGTAGGTTTGCAGAAACATCCCGATTCAGGTTTTATGGAAAAAACAGCCCTCCTCCTCGGCGCCACGGGTCTTGTCGGCGGCCATCTTTTGCAACAACTTTTGGAAAGCCCGCACTACGCCCATGTTATGGCTTTTGTCCGCCGCCCGCTTGAGGTGCAACATCCGAAACTGCGGCAGGAAATCCTCGATTTTGATAACCCTGATGCAGCAAAAATCAAGGGCGACGACCTTTTTTGTGCGCTCGGCACCACCCTCCGAAAAGCAGGTTCCAAAGAAGCGCAATACCGCATTGATTGCACCTATCCTTTTGAAATCGGCAAAATCGCGCGGCAAAACGGGGCGCGGCAATATCTGCTGGTATCGTCCGTGGGTGCGGATGCAGCTTCTTCCAATTTTTATTTGAAAACAAAAGGCGAATTGGAGGAAAAAATCCGAGGGCTGGGTTATGAAAATTTTGTCTCCGCGCGGCCGTCATTTCTGTTGGGCGAGCGCAGCGAATTTCGGTTGGGCGAAAAAATCGGCATCGTGCTGGCGAAAGTTTTTGCCCCGCTCATCCCGAGGCGTTATCGCGGCATTGAGGCCGAAAAAGTGGCGCGGGCGCTCATCCGGCTTGCCAACGACGGCGGCAAGGGGGTGCAATTTGTGGAGTCGGAGCGGCTGCAGGGGTTTTGATTTTGGCGATGAAATGAAAACTGTCAACCACGCCGCAACGACGATCAAAACTCTAATTGCCCAAAAAACCACGCACCGATTTTTTTACCAAAACTGATTTGAAATGAAACAACTGAATTTCCTTCTCCTGCTCTGCTTGGCGCTTTCCGCGCTCTGTCTCCAATCTTGCAAACCCTGTTGCACCGACCCGCTCATCGTGGAAATCCCGAAAAATGATGACACGCCGCCCGCCCTGCGCTGGGAAGTGGCCGTGCTGTCGCAAACCCCGTCGGGGCCAATCAGCAGCATGAATATGTACGCCGATGCCGTCACCAACATCTCGGTGAAAACCACCGACAAGGTGGACATCCACCTTGTGGTGCGGGACGATGAAAGTGGCGTGAAAACGATGAGCGCAAAAGGCGGTTTTGGCTACACCTGCATCCCGCCGGGCGGCGGTACTGCGATCGCGGTGGACGGTTTTGTGCCGGAGCGCTCGATGGATTTTTCCGCGCTGACCACTTGCGGCCTGAAAGAATGGAGACTCCGTATCGAGGCGCTCAATGTGTCGCTGTCGTGTCCGAACAATGGTGGATTGAGCGGCGCCATGATAGGTATCACTGGCAACGGCGAAAATTTCAAAGGCGGCATCTCGAGCCTGACGCTGAATGTGAATGTGTCGCAGTGAGCGGAAATGCTGCCCGTTTTTTAGTGTTTTTTCAAGATTTTCTCAAATGCAGCCATGTCGCCTGCATTCAAACAGCCCGCCGCCGTCAGCCCGCCTTTTCGCGCCACCATCACGCCGTAGCGCACGTCGTGGATGCCGTCTTTGCTGTGCGCATCGGGGTTGATGCTGATGGAGATGCCCCGGCGCAGGGCTTCGGGGATGAGCGTCCAGTCAATGTCAAGGCGGTATGGATTGGCGTTCAACTCGATGGCAACTTTGTGTCGGGCGCAGGCCTCGAAAACTTTGTCCCAATCCAGCGGGTAGCCTTCGCGGCTCAGCAACAGCCGCCCGGTCGGGTGGCCGAGGATGGTGGTGTGCGGGTTTTCGATGGCGCGGAGGACGCGCTCGGTGGCTTTTTCCTTCGGCATTTTCAGATTCGAGTGAACGGAGGCGATGACGAAATCGAATTTTTCCAACATCGCATCCTCATAATCCAGCGAGCCGTCGTTCAGGATGTCGCTTTCGATGCCTTTGAAAATGCGGAAAGGGGCGAGCTCTTCATTCAGTTTGCCAACTTCCTCCCATTGTGCCAGCACCCGGTCAGGTTTCAGGCCGTTGGCGTAAAATGCCGATTGGCTGTGATCGGTGATGCCGATATAGCCGTAGCCGAGCGAGCGGGCATATTCGCACATTTCGCGGAGGCTGTGCAAACCGTCGCTCCAAGTGGTGTGGACGTGGAGGATGCCTTTTAGGTCTTGTTCTTCAATGAGTTGGGGGGTAGAAGGTGGAAGGTGGAGGGCGCTCTCGCGGAGTTCCGGCACGATGAAAGGCAAATTTGCTTTTTCAAAAACCTGCTCCTCATGCTCTAGATTTTTAAAATCAACGCCAGCATTTGCTTTTGCAAACGCCTCT
>CAYZVM010000046.1:0-12059 GCA_964481485.1 uncultured Saprospiraceae bacterium
GGCTGTTCCAGGCAAGGTTGGCCCAAGGTTGCGCGGCGAGGAAATCGTGTTCCACCATCCCCGGCTGCTGTGCTCCTTCGCCCGATTCGCCCCGAAAATATTGGCGGGTCAACATGGCTCCGGCCAAGAGGCGAATTTGTGGGTGCGGGCGTTGCGAAAGCGTCAGCGAACTTGATATTTTGGACTCTTGCAGGTCATCGCTGCTGTTGTATTGCTCGAAAGTATCGGAGGTGGAAGTGCGCTCGTTGGTCTGTGCAGAGGCGGCGAGGGTGAGGCTTATCCAGCCGTTTTTGCCGAGCGGGGTGCGGTTGGACAAACCGATAATGCCCGTTTTTGATTGATAATCAATGTCAAAAAAGTCTTTGAACTGCTCGATAGCCGCCGAGTCGGTTTTGTGTTCAAACACGTTGTTGCTCAATCCGCCCAGCCCAAAGAGCGACCATTCGCCGCCGTTTTTTCCCTGAAAATTGATTTTGAACGACAGGTCCTGAAAATCAATCTGCTCGTCGCCGAATGAAATGCCCATTTGTCCCAACAGCCCGACAGTGGAGTATCGGTAGTTGACTAAATAGGCGTTTTTGCCCTTCTGAAACAACGGCCCTTCGGCAGCAAAATCGAGCCCAATCAAACCGGCCTGTGCGGTAAATTCGTGTTGGCGGCTGTTGCCGCGCCGCAAATTCATGTCCATAATGCCGCCCAAAGCATCGCCATAACCGGCGGGAAAAGAGCCGGTGAGCAGCGAAGAATTGTCGAGCAATTGAGCCGAAAACATCAAAACGCCCCCGGCGGCGGCGGTGGGTCGGTCGCTGAATGTGCCGGCGTTGGTCAGGTGGTTGGGGTTCACCACGTCCACCCCTTCGAGCCGCCAGCGCACGAAGGCCGGGCTGTTGCCCCGGATGCTGAGGCCGTTGGCTTGGTCGTCGTTGTTCATCACGCCGGGGTATGCGAGCGCCAGCCGTGCCGGGTCGAAAAAGGTGGCCGGGAAACGCAGGGTTTGTTCGCGGCTGAGCGGGATTTCGCTGAGGGGTGGGGCAGGGCGGAGTCGGGTCGAGGTGGAGATGATGGTGAGTTCCGGCAGGGCTGTGGAAGACCGGCGGAGGATGATTTCCACCACGCGCTCTTTTCCGGCGGCGATATTTATTTCTGCAACTATTTGGTTTTCAAAACCTTCGGCTTGCACTTCGCAGCGATAGTAGCCAGGGCGCAGGTTTTCAAAAATGAACATTCCGTCGTCGCCGGACACCGCGCTAAGCGGGGCAATGGCACCTTGCAAACTCAAAGTTGCGCCAGCCACGGGTCTGCCGTTGTCGGCGTCGCGCACGGTGCCGCGCAGGGTTTGGGCTTGTGCAAGAAAAGAAAAGGCAAAAAAAGCGAGCGTGAACAGTTGTATTTTCATGCTCCAAAGGTCGGGGTTTCTTCTCAACCGCTCAACTGCGGGCGCACTGAAACGGGGCAAAAAGAGAAATGTTCCTTCCGTTTTGCGGCAAACAAAAATCGCAGTATGTATTGGAAAAGGGAAACCTTTGCAAAAACAGAAATCCGCCCGCAAACACGCCATGACAAAATCCACCGCCACCATCCTTTCCACCGTCGGCCATCCGTTCCTGCTGCTGCCGGTGGTGTTATCGCTGCTGACGGTTCGGCAACTTCCTTTTGAAAAATCGTGGCCGGCTTTGGCAGCCATTTTTGGCATCCTCGGTATCCTGAGCGTGTTTTTGATTGTCAGAAAACGTAAAGGCAAAATCTCTAACTGGGACGTGTCGGCACAAAGCGAACGGGCCAGCAATATCTATCGCCCCGTGCTGCTGCTGTTGTTGTTAGCGGCGGCCTTGCTATACTTTTTTCGCCAGCCATTTGTGGAGGAGACGTTATTTTTTGCGCTGCTTATGGCTGTTTGCTATGCCATTAATACCAAAATAAAAATCTCCCAACACACGCTGATGGCTACTTACTTGAGTTTTTTGATGCTTTCGGCGAACCTTTGGGCGGGCACGGCGATGTTGATTTTTGCGCCGTTCGTAGGTTGGTCGCGCGTGGTGCTGGGTCGGCACCAAAAGGATGAGGTGTTGGTGGGCGGTATCGTGGGTGTGGTGTTTGGTCTCGCATATCTTTGGTTTTTCGGGTAATCAATTGAGCAATTCAGCGCAAAAACCCCATCGCCACACCGCCGTCCACGTTCAAAATATTTCCAGTTGATTTGTTCAACAGCCCGCCAACGAGGGCGAGCGTCGCATTGGCAATATCTTCGGGCAAAATGATTTCGCCGAGCAGGGTGCGTTTGGCGTAAAAGGCGGGCAAATCTTCCACCGCCACGCCGTAGGCTTTGGCGCGGCCCTCCGTCCAGCCGCCCGCCCAAATATTAGAATCGGCGATGACGGCATCGGGATTGATGGCGTTGACGCGGATTTTGTCGGGGCCGAGTTCTGCGGCGAGCAGGCGCGTGAGGTGCAATTGGGCGGCTTTGGCAGCGCCGTAGCCCGCATTGTTGGGGCCGGCCACGACGGCGTTTTTTGACACGATGTTCACGATGTCGCCGCCGAAACCTTGTTTGCGCATGATTTCCACACCCACTTTTGACACCAAAAATTGGCCTTTCGCCATGATGTCGAACTGTTTGTCCCAATCGGCCTCTGTGTGTTCGGTCAGCGGTTTTGAAATGCTGATACCCGCGTTGTTCACCACGATGTCCACACCGCCAAAAGCGAGGCAGGCGGCGGTATATGCTTTTTCAACCGATTGGTTGTCAGCGACATTGAGCGGCACGGCGGCGATATTGTCATTGCCGAAGGCGGTTTTAAATGCTGCTGTTGCCTCCGCCAAACGTGTTTCGTTCACATCGTTCAGCACCACGCAGGCACCCTCTTCCACGAGTTTTTTGGCAATTGCTTTGCCGATGCCTCCCGCCGAACCGGTGACGAGCGCCACGCGCCCGGTGAGGGATTTGGGCTTCGGTAACCGTTGGAGTTTGGCTTCTTCGAGCAACCAATATTCGATGTCGAATGCTTCCTGCCGCGGCAGCGCGGTGTACGCCGAAATGGCCTCCGCGCCGCGCATCACGTTGATGGCGTTGAGGTAAAATTCGGCAGCGACGCGGGCGGTTTGTTTGTCTTTTGCAAAAGTGAACATTCCCACGCCCGGCCAGAGTATCACCACCGGGTTGGGGTCACGCATGGGTGGGCTGTTGGGATGTTTGCAGGCGGCGTAATAGTCCGCGTACATTTTTCGGTAGGCTTCAAAAAGCGGCGACAAACGTTCCTTGATTTTAGATTCTTCCAGCATGGCAAAATCGGCTGGTTCCAAATTCAAAACCAACGGAGCAATTTTTGTCCGCAAAAAATGGTCGGGGCAACTCGTTCCCATCGGGGCAAGTTTTTCCAAATCGTTGGAGTTGATAAATTGGAGGACGCGCTCATCGTCGGTAAAATGTCCAACCATCCGGTTTTGACTGGAGCAAAACCCGCGCAAAATGGGCGCGAGTGCGGCGGCTCGCTGTTTCCTCGAACTTTCGGAAAGTTGAAAACTTTCCGAAAGTTGGGCGTTCATTCCCCCAAAAACCGGGCGGCGTTTCCCCTCATTTTTTTCCAAATAATCTGCGCAGGTCTCGACTACATCAAGCGTGTTCAGGTAACTTTCAAAAGCCGTATCGCCCCAAGTAAAAAGCCCGTGTGATCCGAGCATGATGCCGCGCAACGAGATGCCTTTGGCGGCGTTTTTTTCCAGACAATCAAGCAGTTGCAACCCCAAATCGAAGCCGGGACGTTGCCAGCCAACCCAGCCGACCGTGCCGCCGAAGAGTTCGCGGGTGATGCGCTCGCCGTCTTTCGCGGCGGCGATGGCGATGGCTGCGTCGGGATGGAGGTGGTCAATATGTTTGAAAGGCAAAAAACCGTGCAACGGCGTGTCAATGGAAGGGGCTTTGGAGGCAAGGTCGAAGATGCAATGGTTGAACAACTCGACCATTTCGTCTTCGTGTTCAAGACCGCGATAGACGTTTTTCAAATTGCGCAAACGCTCCACATAGAGCGCCGCCAAGCCGCTGCGTTTCATGGTGCCGAGGTCGCCGCCGGAACCTTTCACCCACATGACTTCGACGGGTTGGCCGGTCAAGGGGTCTTTCGCCGGGACTTTGCAGGAGGTATTGCCGCCGCCGTAGTTGGTGAGGCGGAGGTCGGCGCCGAGCAGGTTGGAGCGATAAACGAGCAGCGCGACTTCATCGCCCGCAAGTTCGGCGGCGCGGGTTTCGTCCCAGAGGTAGGAGACGTGTTTGAATCGAGTGTTTGCCATTTACTTTATGTGAAAGGTTTTAATAGAACACCAAAACAACGAAATATGCCCGAATGAATGAGGTCCAATATTCGCCATGTGTCCGTTCAAATTTCTGTCAAAAAGCAATCGTTTTTCGGCGGTGCCGGCGGCCCCCGTTTTTTCGGTTTTCAGGATTAATTCAACGAATTGCCCACCCCCACTATGACCACCGAGGCGAGGATGGTCAAAATGCCTATGGTGATGACGGTCAACGTTTTGCGACTGACGCCGCGCCATTCTTTCAGCAAAAAGCCCCACATATTGGCGACCAAAATGATAAACGCCATGTGCAAAATCCAAGAACTCGCGCCGTTGCCTAATTTGCTTTCGCCCATGCCGTAGAAGAAAAATTGGAGAAACCAGGTCGTCCCGGCGAGTGCCGAAAACAGGATATTGGAGCGGATTGGGGTGTTTTTATTGGTGTAATCGCCGAAGGTTTTGTTGCGGTAATTCAGCGCCATGCACCAGATAAAGTTGGTCGTAAGACCACCCCAGAGCAACACGACGTAGGTGACGTTGTTTTGAAAAAGCGGGTTGAAACCCTGCGCCACAGCATCGGCGGCCATTGGTTTGCCGGCCTCAATGCCGAAGTTGAAACAAGCGCTTAGGATGCCGGAAATGGTTGCCACAATCAACCCTTTCACCAAACTGAATTCTTGGACACTCTCCTTTTTCTGCGCCTCCGGCAGGTCTTTTTCTTTCAACATCCCCGCCCAGCCACAGATGGCGATGCCCGCCAGACAGACTACCACTCCCAACAAAACCAACTGTCCGCCGTTGCTTGCCAGCATATCTGAAAACGAGATTTTGCCTGCTGCCGGGAAAAAATTATAATAAATAGACGGCACCAAAGCCCCGAACGCCGAGCAGTAGCCGAGGATGACCGAGTTGCCGAGCGACATACCTAAATACCTGACTCCCAAGCCATACGTCAGCCCACCTATGCCCCACAGCAGGCCCATCAGAGAAGTCCAGCCGAGGGTGCTGCTATCCGTTTGGCGAATGATGTCCGCAAATCCCGGCACTGTGAGCGCGGCAGCCAGCGGCGGCACAATGAGCCAAGAAAACAGCCCGCCGACAATCCAATAACTTTCCCAAGCCCAACCTTTGACTTTTTTAAAAGGGATGTAAAAACTCCCAGAGGCGAAACCGCCGATGAAGTGCAGAATAATGCCAAGAAAGACTTGCATAGGAGGAGGTTCAGATGTTCAAATATGCGGAGGCTCAAAGTTCGCAATCTATTTGAGCCAAAGTATATCTTCGAACAGCCGAAAAAGTGTCTCGGTAAGTATGAACCGCTTAAATCGGGAAATAAAAAAGCCTTCCATTTTGGAAGGCCTCTTCGTGGGCGCAGAAGGATTCGAACCTCCGACCCCCTGCTTGTAAGGCAGGTGCTCTGAACCAGCTGAGCTATGCGCCCTTTGTTTTTAGCGGCGGCAAATGTACGAGCCGATTTGTTGGAAAACCAAACAGTTTTTTTAGAAAAAAATCTTGCACAGCGAAATCACACTACCTTTGGCCACCATAAATAGCACATTTTCAATGAAACACCTCTCTTTTTGCTGCACAGTAATTATCCTGCTCGGCACCTTCTGCAAATCAAAACCCAATCTTTCGCCCGAAGAAACAGCACAACAATGGCAAGCCTACATTGACAAAAACCAGTTCGATCGCGCCAGAGAATTGAGCGTGGGGGAAGCTTTGGACTACGTTGACGAATTGGCAGGCTACAACACCACGTCGGACACGCTGGTATGGGAAGACAACATCATGCTCAACCTGAAATGCCAAATCATCGGCAGCGATTCTGCTATTTGCTCCTACCATTTTGAAGATGAATTGGGCGCGCCTGCGCCCGGACATCTGGGGTTGAGGCGCGTAAAAGGGTATTGGTTTGTGAGCCGCACCAACTTTGATGACGTGCCCGATGACAGACTTCGCCGGGGCGATGAAGATTTGCATTTCCCCACAGATTCTCTTGACGAAGAATTGGAGTGACTCAGAGCGTTTCGCTCAACACAACCAGCTTCGCTCCCAGCTCCACCTCGTTGCGGTCGAGTGCCGCTTTTGCGTAATTCAGCAGTTCCAATTTTGCCGAAGTTGATTTTAAACTATGCTGCACCCGCTCGTCAGTCACGGCCAGTGCCATGGCAGCCTCTCTTGAAGGGAGTGCCAGAAGTGCGGCCAGTTGCCCTAAATTGTTGCCAGTCAGAATATTGCTGTGCCGTATGCTGGGTGGCAGCCCATCGAACCCGATGCCCAATGCGGTCACGTCCTGCATCACTTCAAAAATGGCATCGCCGCTAGCACGGGCGTAATAAAAACGCCCCATGCGGGCCACCAAGTCAATTTTGTGCGGGTCGATCCGGCCCTTTTCGTTCAACACTTCTTCGGCGATGTGCATCAGCACGATGTTGCAAAAAATGAGGTTGCCCGCACCGCCTTTTTCGCCGAGGGGGAGGATTTTGTCCACTTTACACTCCATGTGGACATGGCTTTCGGCCACGCGGAAAGGCCGCACTTTTTCGGAAGCCAGTGGGGTGAATCCCGCTTTCTCAAACTCGTTCACCTCCGCGCCGTATTCGATGCTGCACAACGCCATTTGCCGAACAATGCGGTGCGAAACGACGTTTATCACCACTTCTCCGGTGTCTTCCACGTTTTTTAAAGTGTCTTTGGTCGTGTTGTTCGATACGCGCCGGTTGCTGGAAAAAATCAAAATGGGCGGATTGCTGCTGAAGGCGTTGAAAAAACTGTATGGCGCGAGGTTGGGTACACCATCCACGCTGACAGTGCTGGCAAAGGCGATAGGCCGGGGTGCCACTGCTCCGAGTATGAACTGGTGCAAATCTTTGGTGGCGATTTCGGCAGGGTCAATTTTGAGCATTTGTGATTTGTTGATGCGAGTTGATATTTGAAAAAACCTTGAAAACTCCTCCAATCTGCCGCGCGGTTTGATAAACTTTTGAAAACGCGCCAAAAGTAGTGCCTTGCAGACGTTGGAGCGTCGGATATTTGGCCTTTGTTATTTGAATTTAGAAGTTGTAACTTATCAAAGATGAATAAGTCCACCCTTTTGCGCCTCGGCGCTGTTGCCTTGGTTGCTGTTCTGGTTTTCTCGTGGTATCGCTATCGCCAGCCGCGCTTCATTGCCGGCGACCGGGCGCCCGATTTTGAAGTGACTTTGGCCGACGGGCAGCCTGCCCGCCTCTCCGATTTTAAAGGAAAGTATGTGTTGCTCCATTTCTGGGGCAGTTGGTGCGGCCCTTGCCGAGCCGAAAACCCGGCGCTGGCGGCCATATACCAACAGTATAACGGGCAGGGGTTCGAGGTGTTCAGCATCGGCATCGAACGCACCCCGGACGCTTGGCGACGCGCCATCCAGCGGGACGGTCTGGTGTGGCGCTACCACGCCATCGAAACGGGCGATTTTGCCGGCGGCACATCTAAGTTGTTCAACATCAAGGCGATTCCCGCCACATTTTTGATAAACCCCGATGGTGACATCATGGGCGTGAACCTTTCGCCCAAGCAAATTGAAAAAACGCTTGCCGAGCGCCTTGTGAGCCGCTGACAAAATGACACGCAGCGAGGCAGGGGCATAAAAATTGTAATCAATGAAAAAAACGCTACGAAAAATATTCGACATGAAAGAAAAGGAGACGAACGCACCTGAGCAAGAATCGGTGGAAGGTCAAGATATTGCGACTGCAGAACAACCCGAAAACACCTCGGAAGATGAAAAAATTCGCGCATTGCAGGAACAATTGGACGAAAGCCGCAACAAGTACCTGTACCTATACTCGGATTTTGAAAACTTCAAACGCCACGCCGCCAAAGAGCGCATGGAACTCATCCAGACTGCCGGGCGTGACATACTGACAGCATTGCTTCCGGTTTTGGACGATTTTGACAGGGCGGAAAAAAACGACTCCCTGACAGAAGGCACGGCTTTGATTCATCAAAAATTGGCGAATACCCTGAAAACGAAAGGTTTGACCGCCATAGAAACCACAATCGGCGATGATTTCAACGCCGATGTACATGAAGCAGTGGCCGAAGTGCCCGCCGCTTCTGAAGAATTGAAAGGAAAAATCATAGACATTCTCGAACCCGGCTACACCCTCGGCGGGCGTATTATTCGCTTTGCAAAAGTGGTTGTGGGGAAATAATGGTTTCTGGTTTCAGGGTTTCTGGTTTCGGGTTTTGAAAGTTCACTCGCACCAGAAACCAGAAACCAGAAACCTTGAAACCTAAAGATGGCAAAAAGAGATTATTACGAAGTGCTGGGTGTGCCAAAAGGTGCCGGTGCTGACGACATAAAAAAAGCCTACCGCAAAAAGGCACTCGAGTACCACCCGGACCGAAATCCCGGCGATAAATCAGCGGAGGAAAAATTCAAAGAAGCCGCCGAAGCCTACGATGTGTTGAGCGATGCCGACAAAAAGGCACGTTACGACCGATACGGCCATGCCGGTGTGGATGGCATGGGTGGTGGTCGAGCAGGGGGATTTGAAGGCATGACGATGGAAGACATCTTGCGCAGCCAAGGCGTTGATATTGACGACATTTTTGCCCAATTTTTTGGCGGCAGCCGGCGTGGCGGTGGTTTTGGCGGCGGACGGCCACGCGGCGAGCGGGGCTCCAATTTGCGCATAAAAGTCAAAATGACACTGGAAGAAATTGCCACCGGGGTCAACAAAAAAATCAAAGTTCGCAAACAGACCGTCTGCAACACCTGCCAAGGTTCGGGCGCCCGCGACCAAAGTTCTGTCGAAACCTGCGCTACATGCCGGGGTTCGGGCATGATAAACCGCGTGATGCAAACTTTTTTGGGGCATACGACGATGGCGGAGACTTGCCCCACTTGCCAGGGTGCGGGAAAAGTAGTCAAATCACCCTGCAACGTTTGTAAAGGTGACGGGCGCGTATTCGGAGAAGAGACCATAGAAGTGGATATTCCGGGTGGCGTGCATGAGGGCATCCAACTTTCCATGTCGGGCAAAGGCAACGCGGGCGCGCGGGGAGGTTCGCCTGGCGATTTGATTATCAGCATAGAAGAAGTGCCGCACGAGGAATTCACCCGCGAGGGCAACAACGTTATCTACGAACTTTTCATCAATATCGCCGACGCAGCGCTCGGCTCGAAAATAGAAGTGCCGACGCTCGATGGCCGTGCCCGCGTCACCGTGCCGCCGGGCACACAATCGGGCAAGATTTTCCGCCTGAAAGAAAAAGGATTGCCCGCGCTCCAGTCTTACCAGCGTGGCGACCAGTTGATCCATGTGAACGTTTGGACGCCCAAAAAACTGAACGACGAGGAACGCCGCACATTGGAAAAACTGCGCGATATGCCCAATTTCAAACCCACCCCTGAAAAAGAAGACAAGAGTTTTTTTGACAGGGTCAGAGATGTTTTTGGGTAATGGTGTGCTGCGCGGAAAAAGCATTGCGAGTGGGCAACCGATGAAACCGGGAATTTTTGAGCCTTTATTTTCTTTTTTGTGAAAGGGCTCTATCTTTGCCGCCGCTTTTTGAAATTCTTCATTCCTGATGCGCTAAAAAGCATATTTCCCCGGCAATGAAGAATTTTTACGCAAACATGGCCACGTGGCGGAATTGGTAGACGCGCTACTTTGAGGGGGTAGTGTCCTTACGGATGTGCTGGTTCGACTCCAGTCGTGGTCACTTTACTGGACTTTTCAGATTTAAAATCTGGAAAGTCCTTTTTTATTTGCCCAAGTTGATTTTCAAAGCAATTTGGCAAGCTGGCCGGCCCGGTGGCTCAAAAATTCGACAAAAACAGCACCATTAAAAGTTGCATTTGCGGAACATCAAACGCAAAAGGTGTGGCACAATTTTTCGACCTTTGCCGCCGCAAAAAACTCCCCTTCCGTTTTCACGACCCAACCCAGTTCAATGAGCAAATTAAAATACCGGCGCCTGCTGCTGAAACTCTCCGGCGAAAGCCTCATGGGCAAACAAAAATACGGCATTGAGTCCAAGATGCTTCAACATTACGCACACCAAATCAAGGAGTTGCACGATATGGGCGCCGAAATCGCGGTCGTCATCGGCGGCGGCAACATCTTTCGCGGCATCCAGTCCGACGGTGCGGGCATAGAAGGCGTAACGGGCGATTACATGGGTATGCTGGCTACCGTCATCAACGGCCTCGCCCTGCAAAGTGCCCTCGAAAGCATCGGCATCCAGACGCGCCTGATGACAGCCCTGCGCATGGAAAATGTAGCCGAACCCTACATCCGCCGCCGCGCCATCCGCCATTTGGAAAAAAATCGCGTCGTCATCTGCGCTGCCGGCACGGGCAATCCGTACTTCACCACCGACTCCGCCGCCGCATTGCGTGCCAACGAAATCAGCGCCGACGTCATCCTCAAAGGCACCCGCGTGGACGGTATTTATACCGCCGACCCGGAAAAAGACCCGATGGCCGTCAAATTCGACAAACTCACCTTCGCCAAGGTCATCAGCCTCGGCCTCGAAGTGATGGACATGACCGCTTTTACCCTCTGCCAAGAAAACAATATGCCCATCATCGTTTTTGACATCAACGAACCGGAAAACCTGCGTCGCATCGTATTGGGCGAAAAGGTGGGGACTTTGGTGGAAGGGTAGGTTTCACGTCAATGTTTTGTGCCTTATTTCTAATGACCCAATGTTGAACATCATTTCCTACAACGTCAACGGCATTCGCTCCGCCATTTCCAAAGGTTTTTGGGAATGGCTCGCGGAAGAGTCGCCGGACATCATTTGCCTGCAAGAGACCAAAGCACAGCCCCACGACGTGCCGCTGTTGGAACTCGAAGCCCTCGGCTACCGGCACGCCTTTCATTCTGCCGAAAAAAAGGGATACAGCGGGGTGGCGACTTTTTCCAAAGAAGCGCCGCACAACGTCGTTTTTGGCTGCGGCATTGAAAAATACGACCGCGAAGGCCGCATCCTCCGCACCGATTTCGGCGACTGGAGCCTGCTCAATTGTTACTTCCCCTCTGGCACCACGGGCGACTTGCGGCAAGGTTTCAAAATGGAATTCCTCGACGATTTTTTCCAATGGGTGCAGGAGTTGAAAAAAGAACGCCCGCGCCTCATCGTCGTGGGGGATTACAATATCGCGCACCAAGAAATTGACATCCACGACCCCAAGGGCAACAAAAAAAGCAGTGGCTTTTTGCCCGAAGAGAGAGCCTGGATGACGAAGTGGTTTGAAAATGGGTTTACAGATTCATTCCGCCACAAATATCCCGAGCTCGTGGAGTACAGTTGGTGGAGTTTCCGCGCTGGCGCGCGGGGCAACAACAAAGGCTGGCGTATTGACTACCAATCTGTTACCGACAATTTGAAGGACAAAATAGTGGATGCCCGTCACCTCATGTCGGTCACGCATTCCGACCACTGCCCAGTACGGTTGCAGATAAATTTGTAAATGATGCGAATCAAGGGTTGAGTTTGGGTTTTGAAAACCGAACTTTTGTACACAAGATCATAGGGGTTTGACAAACCTCTATGGCTAAAATGCTGAAAACCAACTCCCTTTTATTTTTAACCCTTGATTCGAGTAAATGCTTTTCTGGCAGGGATTTTAGATGCCAAATCCCCTCGCGAACATTCGCCCAACTTTTATCTACCTTTGCCAGACCGCCCCAATTTGATTCGCACATTCTCATTTATCGCCCGTACTTATCCGGCATGAAGGTCACTGCCGCCCAACTCGCACAACTGCTCGAAGGCTCGCT
>CAYZVM010000046.1:12159-30833 GCA_964481485.1 uncultured Saprospiraceae bacterium
TATCCGGCATGAAGGTCACTGCCGCCCAACTCGCACAACTGCTCGAAGGCTCGCTCGAAGGCGACCCGACCGTCACTGTCCACCGCCCCGCTCGCATCGAAGAAGCCGGGGAAGGAGATTTCGCATTTTTGGACAACAACAAATATGAGCCTTACGCTTACACTACAAAAGCTTCTATTTTATTGGTACACAAGTCCTTCCAACCGACACAGCCTGTGAAGCCGACGCTCATCCGGGTGGACGACGTGCGAAGTTGCCTTGCTTTTTTGTTGCAAAAATTTGATACCGAGAATAACACCAACGGCACCTCGATTTCAGAACAAGCCTCCGTCCACAAAACTGCCAAAATCGGTATCGGCACGAGCGTCGGGGCATTTGCGGTCATCGAAGAAGGTGCGGTGATTGGCAACAATTGCACGATTTATCCACAAGTTTACGTCGGGCGCAACGCCCGCATCGGCGACGGCTGCCGACTTTTTCCCGGTGTTCGGGTACATTTTGACTGCGTGATGGGGGAAAACTGCACCCTTCATGCCAATGCCGTCGTGGGTGCCGATGGCTTTGGGTTTGCGGCACAGGAGGACGGGACTTGGAAAAAAGTGCCGCACGTCGGCAACGTCGTCCTCGAAAATGACGTGGAAATCGGCGCCTGTACCTGCATTGACCGCGCGGCCATTGGCAGCACCGTCATCCGTCGGGGCGCCAAACTCGACAATCTCATCCACATCGCCCACAACGCAGAAGTTGGGAAAAATACTGCTCTCGCCGCCCAAGTGGGCGTGGCGGGCAGCACCCGCATCGGCGACAATTGCCAAATCGGCGGCCAGGTCGGCTTCGCCGGGCATCTCACCATCGCCGACGGCACGCGCATTCAGGCGCAGAGCGGCCTCGGCTCCAGCGTGACCAAGCCCAATTCCGCCCTCTTTGGCAGCCCGGCCATTGGCTACAAAGATTTTATCCGCTCGCACGTGGTGTTCAAACAACTGCCTGATTTACAGAAAAAAGTGTTGGAATTGGAGAAGAGGTTGAAGGAGATAGAGGGGGAGTAAATACTAGCCCATCTCGGCATCCACGGCTTGAACGACGTATGCTTTGACAGGGAAGACCACCCTGTCGAACAGAGAGTCCAATCTTGGGCGCTCTTCGTGGCACAGCAACTTTTGCCAACGAACTTAATTTACAGTGTACGAAGGCTTTGTCTGCCAACGCCGGGTACGACCCTGCTTCTATTTCCCAGTTCGACCACCCCTAATTCGCAAACCATTGAAGGCATTACCGCCCGAACATCCCCATCATTTTCAGCAATTCGGGCGGAATATCCCCGAACCCATCGTCGTCAAGTTCGTAGTTCTTGACAAATTGTTTCAACCCTTTGACGGTTTGGATAAGTTCGAGGGTGTTTTTCACCATTTTCACTTGCTGCTTTTGCGCTTGTATGTGTCGCTCAATTTGGTGTTGCATCATGTACGGCACGGGATGGTAGAGCATTCCGTAAAGGTTGCCGTTCGCGTCGGGCGAACACATCTCCAGTTCCATTTCCAATTCCTGCACTTGGCGTTTCAGCACGTCGTTGAAGTATTTGAGTTGGCTTTCGTTGAAGTTGGCGAACACGTTGTTGCGTTCGGCGAGCAAGGTCATTTGCAACTCCAATAGTTTGAGGTGGTCGTCGGCTTCGTAGGCCACGGTGATTTGTTTCATGATTTCGGTTTTTTCGAGCCGTTTTTGCTCGTCCGGCTCTTTGTCGGGGTGAAAATGTCGAATCAAATCCACATAAATCTGCTTGGCGGTTTTGTTCACGGCCTCCTCTGCGGCTTTTCGCTTGGCTTCTGCGGCCAACTGGCGGTCGGTCTTTTTCCGCTGATTGCGGCGTTCCGCGCGGGCTTGTTCTTCGGCTTCAAATGCCGCTTGCCGGGCATTCAACTTTTCCTTCATCTTGGCCGGGTCGTCGAAATCTTCGGCCTCGAAGTCGGTGCCGAACATTTGATTGAAAAAACTGGACGCCATGTTTTTCATGTCGTCTTCTTCCATTTCTCTTGTTTCGTCCCAAGATTCTTCGTCGGGACTATATTTCTCGTACAGTGCCTTTAATTCGTCGTCATCGGTGTAAAATTGAGTGTTCAGCAGGTCAGATATTTCCTTCTGCATGATGCCGCAGAATTTCTCGTACTGTTTTTCGGTCAGCGCTGCGGGGTGCGGGCTGCCGTCCATCGCAAATACCATTTCCCGGAAAGCCGCCATTGATTCTTTCTCCGCAGGCCACACGCGCTCGTCACCCACACGCCGCAGCACAAGGTCTTGCTCTTTGGTGAACTCAATGTCCTCGCGCAACTGCTGGATGCGCCGCACATAATTGTTGAAACGTTTCTGCTCTTTGCTCAGCGGCTGAGCAGCAGTCGGGGAGGTCTTGATTTGCAGTTGTTTTGACATGGGAGGGAAGAATTTTTAGGGCGAAGGAGTGGGTTGGGTTACAATCTTGCTGCAAGTGTTATTAGTTCGGGACCAAGCCTATTCATTAGTTCTACCATATAGTGTTCGCGATTAGAGTTTGGAATAGGCTGGCCATTTGCGTGACTGAAATTCACAAGGTCTATGTAAGAAAACTTATCCCCTTTTTGCCAATATCCAAATTGGTCTCCATGTGGTTTGAAAAATTGAAGTTCTGCAAGGTCGTTGTTATGATAAAAGAAACAGGGCGCGAAATATATCGGTACAATCTTCATGTTGTCGCCTCTTTTTAATCGCTTGAGTGCAGCACCAAATTCTTTTACCTGAATATACTCTGAATTCATGAATGGTTGGCTAACAAGCAATAACATGACATGGCAGTCCTGCACTCTGTTTTGTAAAAAATTGTCCCATTTTGCTCCGAGGGGAATTTCGCAGTCGGTTGTCATATCAACCTTGTAGCCAGGAAGAACAGCGTAATCCTTAAAGTCATTTTTAAATGCCTCGAAATATATTTTCTGCCGATGCGAATATGAAATGAAAATTCGAATGTTTTTTATAGTATTCGACATCTCTCCATTAGGATCGGCATCTTCTCCCAAAGTTTCTCGAATAGCCCTATTCCATTTAGTCGGATTATATTCTCCTTTGAAAAGATAATCGGACGCGCCATTTTTTATTGCATAAACAGCGGTGCCGACATTGTTTTCATTAGTCACTACGACGATCGGTATAGAAGGACGCCTTCTCCTGATTTCGGGGATGAGATGTAAGCCGATCTTTTCGTTTGACTCTTTATCCAAAAACAAATCCAGTAATACCAAATCAAAATCGGTTCTACCATCAAGACATTTTATAGCTGCATCGGCATCCAACGCCTCTTCAAACTCGAAGTGTCCCTGAAAATCAGGCGCATTCCGAATGTCTTTGTGGAAAGACGCATCGTCATCAATAACCAGAATCTTTTTCATAGGGCGGGCAAGAAATTGTTTAAACAAATAGCTTTTTGTAACGCCTGCGGATTTCCGGGAAATGCGACAGGAGCTGCGGGAATTTTTCGTGTATCGTCTTAATCCGATATCGCACGAGGTCAGAGGATTTCCAGCCAAGTTCGGCAGCTACATCGTTTTTTACCCCGTTTTTCTTTATCAGGGCTTTTTCGATAGCTTGCAACATGATGAGCGATTGCTGCTCGTTCACATCGCTGCTGGCTTCTCCATCCTCGGCCGAAGCATCGACTTGAACGGCCTTGAGTGAAGTAATGTGAAGCATAGACTTAGTAGTTCTCTTAAGTTCCTGAATTTCTTCGGGCAGGCACTCGAAAGTGATGCGCGAAAGCCCACGCACTTCTTGCTGAATTTTCATACTTAGTACCGTGTTTTCCAATTCCCGTACGTTTCCTATCCATTCGTATTCTCTGAGTAAAAGTCGTTTCACATCTCCGTCAAACACTTTGTCAAAATCGCTTGATTTTACATTCAGAAAATGCTCCAGCAAAACCTCAATATCTTCCCGCCGGTCGCGAAGAGGGGGGATTTCAATGGGGAACACTTTTAGCCGTTGGTACAAATCCAATCGGAAATTGCCATTTTTGACTTCATCTTTCAGCACCTTGTTGGTAGCGGCCACAATATGCACATCCAATTGGATATCCTTTTCTGCCCCCATAGGGCGAATCGTTTTGGTCTGGACGAACTGAAGCAATTTGGCTTGGGTTTCTTTATCCAATTCTCCGATTTCGTCCAAAAAAAGTATACCTCCATCGGCCATCTGCAAACGGCCTTTTTTATCTGCTTTTGCATCTGTATAGGCTCCCCTCATCGCTCCAAATAGTTCGCTTTCTCGCAGGGATGGAGTGATGTTGGAAATATCTACTGTCACAAAGGGTTTGTCGCGTCGGGTTTGGCTGTTGTAATGCAGAAATCGCGCTGCCACACCTTTGCCAACCCCCGTTTCACCTGTGATAAGTACGGTCAGATCAGGTCTGTCAGCTACGACCTTGAGCATTTGCCGGATAGTTTCGATTTGAGGCGAAACCCCCAAAAACGGGGCAATAGGCGGCTGTATGGGGGTAAATTGTTGTTTTAGCTCCTCGTTTTCGCGTGCTAAAGCACGGTCTTCAATAACTTTGCGAAATCTCTTTTCCCATTCTTCCGGCTTATATTCGGGTTTATACAAAAAAGCATCGGCTCCCAAGTTGATGGCTTTGTCAGCGATACTTAGAATGTTATGATTGGTGGCAACTACTATTGGAGTATTCGGCCAAGCCGCCCTGATTTTTTTGATTCTTGTTAAGCCAGCTTCTACTTTTTCTTTGATTTTTTCTGGTGTCTCATGTTCTCTGGTGGGTTCTAATACGAGGTCGAGCACCATGAGGTCGAATTGTGCGCTGCTTTTAAGAAATTTATCAAGGGTTTGGGCATCGTATGCTTTTTCAAACTCATAGTGCTGCAAAAACGCAGGTGCTTGCCGAATATCCTTGTGGAAGGATACGTCGTCGTCAACTATCAGGATCCGGTAGTTTTTTTTATTTGATTCCTTCGACATGAGGCGCGATTTCGGCAAGTAAATTTTTTATAGTTTCGATGCCTTCGGAGCAGCCAATCTGAAGGTACAAATTTATACCGCCCTTATCAGATTGGAAAAACACGTTGATTTTTTGCACTAGTTTTTCAATTTCTTGAAATTTTGGGTAGAAAGGCAAACAGGAAAAGAAGGGATAATAGCGGTTCCAGCGATTCAGAAAAACTTGCCAACGCCCAGCCAAGTCTCCATCGCTGAGATAGAGGTCGTAAATTCTCTGGAGCGGGAAATTGAGATTCAAAGCCGATTGGATATTGGCAGGAATTCGCAGCAGCTTGCTGAACTGTTGCATAATGCTTTCATTGCCATGCCCGTTAAAAAAGCGGCGTAGGACATCCATCATGTCCAGCCCACCGGTGTCAGTGGGCTTCCAATTAGCATCTGCGGCGGTTTTTGCATTTGTGATGAATTGAGACAAATCGTTCGGCAAATCCGATATTTCAAGGCAATTGTCAGATATGGATGGGTTAGCAAATCCGGCGGTAAGGAATTTCATCTCAGGGCTGTACTGACCGCAATATTTTTTCCAAACAGAATCCGACGATACGTAATGGCCGTTAACATATAGCGGGCTGAATAAGACGAAAACCTTGCAATTAGACAGGCCATCTTCATAATCAAATGGCACCATTCGCAGTCCTTTTGCTCCAACATGTTGGGCGAAATAAGCGGGTACGGATTGGTTGGTGGCGAGGAAAAAGATGTCCATGTTGTCGTCATTAGGTCAATAAATCTTTCCCGGCATTTCGTTCAGCAGTTCGCGGAAATGCCCGGCGGCATCTCGAAGGTAGTTTTTTGAATCGAGCGGTGTGTTATCGAGAAAGTTTTTCAGGCTTTGGTAATATTGGTTGACCGCGGGGTTGTTTTTGTAGATTTCTGTCAGGACTCCGGCTGTCAGGATTTTGAAAGATTCTTCATATTTTTCACGAAGCGTACCAAAATCGGGATTTTCCAACAAGTCAGGAAGCGGATGCTTGTGTTGTTCCAAAGGTAACTTCGCCATGTCAATGATAAATTGCTCTTTCAAATCGAAAATACGGAATCGGACGCGGTGCGTGTAAAAGTCCCATACGGTGTTGAAATAGCGAGGCAGGATATCGCCGTTGGAATCCAATACGGAAAACTCATTCGTCGAACGGCCATCTTTGTTTTTCAGCTTGATTTTATGACTCACCAATCTGCCGTTGCTGTCAATCAGGCCAGTGCCATTTATAGTTGAGAAATAGATGAAGTGCTGACCTTTGTAAAAAAGGTCGTGGCGTACAACTTCTTTTTTGAAATCTCTTGCCACTGATTTTACGATTCGAAGCCGGGAAGCTGCCTCAATCTCGTCGCTTTCGTGCAACAAGATAACGTTCAAGCTGTTCGGCTGAACGAGTTGGTTCAGCACTTCTTTCAATTGGGCAGGCCTAAGTTTTTGGCTCACGCAAAAAAGAGTTGCAGCACTTTCGCCTGCGACAGTGACCGGCTTGACATTTTCAACGTCGTCCCATTTCCAAATGACGATTAAATTTCGGTGGGGGGCCATCATTTCCAATAAGCAGTAAACAGTGGTAAACAGATGCCCGGCGAGCGGATTAAAAAAATTTACCGCCCCAGGTTTGGTATGCGGATTATTGATAAAAAAACTTGAACTGCAAAGCAAATAGACGGAAATTCAGCAGATAAAAACGAAAATAACCTCAAGAGCCAAAAAAAGTTTTGACCAAACGGTATTTTAGTTCTACATCGTCGCCCATAGTAATGGCATTCTCAACAGCTGCCACCAACGTCTCGATGGGTCGAAACGTGGTGAAGGTGGTGCATGGTTTTTGCCCCGACTTAGCAGGGGGAGGATATGTCTCGTCAAACTTGAGCAGGTCTTCCCGCCAGTCTGCCCGCCCCCGACCGGAGGTGATAATGATGATAAAATTGTCAGGCACAATTTTCTTTCCCACGATTTCCTTAAGAATGAGTTCACCAATGTTGCTATACCCCTTTTGTTTCATGAGCGTTTCGACAAAGGAGAGGTGAACGACCAAAAAGTTGTGCCGCATAAAGCCTGTTTTTTGTTCTTTCCGCCAATTTTCTTCCAACTCTTTATACACCGTGCAGTGCATCAGGTCGTTGAGTTTGTGAGCGTCAAATTTTGCAAACCGTTCTGCAAGTCTGTTGTCAAAAATGCAAATCCGGGTAGAGAACACTTCCAAGAGTTCGCTCGCGTATTCCGCTTTCATGCTCACTTTCCCGAAACGTTCTCCTCCTTCGAAAAAATGGTTTATCAAAATCCCGTTCGTGCGATAGCGATACTCTTTAGCGCCGATGCCAATTTTTTTGCCGCTTCCACCATGCCTGAGTTTGATGTCCCAAACCTTGCCTTTAAATCTATTGTCGTCTTCAAGGTTGTCCTCATTCAGGTGCTTTGCTGTTTTCCCGTCCCAAATGATTTGACCTACTATCTGCTCGGTCAAGTTCGCGTTGACTGTCACGAGGTTTATTAGTTCGGGCTGGGTACCTTGCCATACTTTCAGCCATTCGTCGTAGGGTGAACCGATGGGGGTGTCCGGCTTTTTCCGCCTCAAAATTCTAAAAACGCCTCTTGAACGAATTTTGAAAAACAGATCTTCTTGGTCGGCCGGCATGGTAAGAAAACGAAAACGGGAAATATTTTCCACGTCCAAGTCAATATCAAAATCTGGGGCAACGGGGTACAAGTCTTCTCCCTTCCAGATGTGGAAGATTTTTTTGAAATAGACCTGTTTTTTCTTCATTGCAGGGAATCTTCTGTCGAAAGTTTCGCGCGCTTCGAACAATTCTGTTCCTTGCTTCGAATAATATTTCCGCACGGAAATTTCGAGTTCTTCGATCTCGCCCCCCGCTCTTAGTGGTTGTTTTGGCATGATGCCCAGTTTGACCCAAGGATAAAACCGCTTGTAGCGGCTGCCAAACTCTTCCTGAACACTTCCAAAGGTATTGTTCAACAACATGGCAGCGCATACCTTGTCCTGATAGATGCCGCCCAAACGAGCGCGATAAGTTTCTGGCTCAATGATGTCTTCTCGAAGTTTGCTCAAAGATTCTTCGACTTCGGTGTCAACCTTTATCGTCTGTCTGATAAACACACCTATCTTGAAATACTCAAATTTGTGCTCTGTATTTGCCGAGGTTGCCTTGTTAGCATTCTTCTTTTTGGGCCAATAAGAATCTTCTTCGATAGTGATGTTGAGCGTAAGTCCATTTTTCCGCATCTCAGCCAGAGAGCCAGTATAGTGTTTCACATTGCGGATTTCATTTTCCAAGATGGTAAAAAAGGCATGTTTGCCCACTACCCCCCCCGGGAAGAAAGCGCGGATTTTTTTGAGTTCCACTGCCAATTCGGTAAAATCCTTACCTTCGGAAACAAACTGGCTCGTCAGCCCTTTTTCGTCTCTCGCCGGGTTGAATTTTTTTGAAAATTTAGTCAAATCAATCGTAGCAAAAACGCCGTCTGCTTTCACGCGCTTTTTAAAATACACCTCGTCCTCGTCACCAACTACTTCCAGCACAGTGACGTTGATATTGATGCGCATGATGCCCTCTGAAAAGGCAATCGTACCCAAATAGAAAGGGTTGTTCACAAAGTCATACCAAAGGACACTATACAAGCTGCTGATTTTGCCGCCAAACTGATAGTCGCGAATCAAGCCGCTCCAATAGGCTCCTTTTTCCCATAAAAAGCGAAGCAAAAAGTGGATTTCCCTGTCAAAGCTGGTGGTGGGACGAAACAACAAATCGTCGGCAAAATCGCCGGGCAAATATTCAAGGTCGTTTGCTTTTTTATTTGTGGCGAATGCTCGCTGGCGAAAAAGCCACTGCAACGCCGACAGGCTGTGGGCACTGATATTGTGGGCGTAAGAGTCAATCAAGATTTGCAGGATAGCAATCTCATGGAAGGAGCGGCTAATGAGTTTGGGAATTTCACGGCTCAGCTCGAATCGTTTACGATAGTAGGGAGCATATCGCGTATAGTAGTCTTTGAATCGAAGTGCCCGAATCAGAGGATTGCGCGATGTAACCGAAATTTCGTTGAAGGCTTCTTCCAAAGTCCGTTCCCGGTACCTGTACTCAATATCCGAGTCTAGAATAACTCCTTCATATTCGTTGGTGATACCTTGAATTAGTTTGCCAACGCGATTTTTTCTGATGCCCGAATTATCGTAAAACTCTTTTTCATCCGTCTCATGGTAAACGATATGCACCACCCCATCCAGTTCTTGGAACTGTATCAGTGGAAGAGAGATATACCTGTAATGTGGAAAGTTTTCCTCTCCAAGATGGTGTTTTAGAATATCATATTCGGCCTCTGTCCACACCGTCACTTTTTCGGTTTTAGATTTCAAAGACTTAAAGTAGTCGACCAAGGTTTTGCCATAACTTTTCGCAATGTCGTTAAAATCAAAATCGGCGTGGTCAAACTCCTCAAATATTTCACTACCTACAATAGTTTCTTCCACCGTGATTGTTTTATCCACGAGGATATTCCATGCATGGTCCAAACCTTTCACCCTCTTCTCTTTGTCCCTGCCTTCCCATATCTCCCGTAACCTGAATATACCTGCGTTTATCAACTCGACGCCTGCAAAGCTTTTTATTTCTTTCCATGTGCCAACAGTATGATTGCGAGGTATAGCGTTGATGAACACGAAAAATCTCTCCTCTTCAAGGTAGAACTGCCATAGCAAATAGTCAACCCTGTCCATCAGGAGATAATAAACGTCATTGATCCTAGGTAAGGCTAAAATTTTTCGGGTGCGGATAGGGCTAGGAACGGGCAGTGCGGGTAAGTCTGTTGCCATATTGGTTCGTGTTGAATGAAACAGCAAATTTGGATGTCAAAAAAAGTAGAGACATCCCTTGCTGCCCACGATGGTCAAACACACTCATCTTCAACACCAACCAACGAGTCGCTCAAGGATGTCTTCGTTTTTGGGGAGGGGCTTTGATGGAGCCGGAATTTTCGGGTTCTCTTTCGATATGATTTGTAATCCTGTTCTCTGTCGTAAAAATGGCGGTAGTATTTGTTGTTCTCGGCGATGCGGCACATATCGGCCAACAACCGAAAGTGTTCGTTTGTGGGGTCAAGGTAAGATACCGCCTTCTTTTGTATGTCTTTGCCTATGGACATCGCAACAAAAACTGAATGACCCCGAGTCGCATCAATTAACAGATTTTCTTCCTCATTGTTGTCCAATCTCGTTATTTTATTTTTCAAAATATCTGCCATCAAACCATCGGGGTCTGCCAAAAGGTGCAGCATGATGGGCAGTGTAAGGGTATTGTTGCGTAAGTCGCTAAAAGCATCCGTATTCGTTTTTTCCACGGTGGATAGACCTCGGTTGGAAGGCACGAGGTCACCTATGTCGTTGACGAGTTGGTGCATGATGGCAAAAAGGGTGGCAAATTTTTTTAAGTTTTCGCACTGCTCGCTTTTTACTTCGCAGTAATCAAGTATCAATTCGGTCATAAGCCCGTAAAGAGCGGCGTTGCGGAGGTAGATTTTTTTGAAATACATTTCCAAAAACGCCAACTTGCTTTGTGGAAAAGAGACGCGCCGTTTTACGACCTCCATTAAGAAATCCAATATCTCTTGATCGAAAAAGTCTTCTGAGTCAGCAACAAGCAGATTAGGGACATTGCCAGTTAGCCAAACTTCATAAGTATTACAATCATCTTCTATAACTTGACCTACTGCACCTAAGCGCAGAATTTCCATCACAGTCATCATTACCCTACACCGCATTTCCTTTAGAGCCTCATTAGACCAGATGTAATGATAGAGTGTTGGTGTCAAGTTTTCCATCAATTTTATATTCTTATCAATAGAATCCTTACTATTTGTTACATCTCCTTTGTTGTCATAAATCTGATTCGAATAATATTGAATAGTTATAATTCCTTCCACAATTAAAGGAAGTTGTCGGGTAAAGAAAATATACTTTTGAAAATGCTCCTCTTTTCTTTTTTCGTCACTCAATGGGCGTGTCTGTACATCATACCTCAAAGATGGAATCGGTTGCCCAAGGCTGACATATTCATATAATTGGCTTATAAAAAAAGCTCTCAGAGGAAGCCCATCCAATTTGTCTTTGACGAGGCCAAAGGACATCGTTTTAGAATCTAAATAATTGCTTTTGTGAAATTGGTGCTCAAACTCAGATTCGAGGAGCATTTGGCCAATAGATTTCATCTGGCTGCGGCGCAGCTGATAGGTGGCCGGGTCGGTGATATGAATTTTCCTGCGCATAGACGGGATAATTTATGGGGCGCTGCTGTTAACTTTTCAAGAGATTAAAAACAATTAAATGGTCAATCTTTGCGCCAGTTGGCTAAAGTGCTGATTACCAATATTTACCGTGAAATGTGGTTGACAAATCCGAAAAAACGGCAAGACAAAATCGAAATTTTTTCGCTTTCATCCTAAATTATCACTTTTTATTACGGAAATTAAGAGGTCAAAGTCATTATGGTGCTACCTATTTTGATAAGTGGTTGGCTCATGGTGGCGAACCGTCACTGGCACAATATCCGCGACACTTTGATTTTATTTTGTTTGCCTGATTCATGATGTGCAATGTTTGAAAGTGAGAAAATTAAATTTTTTTCAATGCCCTTACCAAACGTGGTGGCGAATGGATATGAGTTGAGTCTGACATGGCATGGCTTCTTTTTTGTCGGTGAAATGATGATGGCCTACAAGAAGAGCAACCCGTGCTATGGTGGTGAATGATTGCGAGTCAATTGTTTCATGTTTGGAAGGTATTTAAAAAGCGAAAGTGGGGGAGGTGAAAACCAAGAAGGAAAGAATAGCTACCAACAAGGCTGTAAGTATAGTGCCCCAAAAGGTGTGATCAACTTCTTCATTGGCATATACATTTTCATTCCTCAAGCCTTGTTGTTCATGGTGCCCTTTTGACCTTTGGCCTCGAAAACGCCTCGATCTTTTCGTGTCTTCGAAATCCAAACGGCTCAAGAAATATAAAAGGGGGAATAAAACAAGGAAAATCAATGCAACTAATTCCATGGCTGTTGGTATTTATGATTCATAGTTGTGTTTCCAATTGTGTGCTTCTTGGCGTCAGTTATTCTATTCCATTTCAACTGTTGAGCCATCTCGCCAAAGAATTTATCTTGTTGAGGGTTCCAATAGAAGTTTTACGTTTTATCTTACTGATTTTCAGGGTATAATTTTTTTTCGAATTTTGTTTGCCCTGCTTACGTATAACAGATCTACTTTCTAATTTCAAAAAAAATTTCGTTTTTAACCTAACTATCCCTCGAAAAAATCAGGATTCTCACCATGTTTTCTTGTTCCCCGACCTCCGTTTGTTGCCCACCTCTCAGGTAAAATCCCATGAGCTCCATCCCTAAAACATTTACCTTTGCCTCGATTTCTCCAACAAAAACCTGAATCGCTACATCCACAAATCCACGACTCAACACAAAAATGACTTCCCGCGACATCCGCCGCCAATTCCTCGACTTTTTCGCTTCCAAGGAACATAAAATCATACCCTCTGCGCCCATGGTGGCCAAGAGCGACCCCACCCTGCTGTTCATCAACTCAGGCATGGCGCCGCTCAAGGATTTCTTTTTGGGCAACCAAAAACCGCCCGCGCCGCGTGTGGCCGATACCCAAAAATGCCTGCGCGTGAGCGGCAAACACAACGACCTCGAAGACGTGGGTTTCGACGGCTACCACCACACCATGTTCGAGATGTTGGGCAACTGGTCGTTCGGCGATTATTTCAAAAAAGAAGCCCTCGCGTGGTCGTGGGAACTGCTCACGGAAGTCTATAAAATCCCCAAAGACCGCCTGTACGTCTCCGTTTTTAAAGGCGACGAAAAGGAAAAACTGCCCTTCGACCAAGAGGCCTTCGATGTGTGGAAACAGTTTATTCCCGAAGACCGGATTCTGGCTTTTGGCAAAAAAGAGAACTTTTGGGAAATGGGCGACCAAGGCCCCTGCGGCCCCTGCTCCGAAATCCACGTTGACTTGCGCCCTGACGCTGAACGACTTAAGAAAGATGGCCGCGACCTCGTGAACAACGACGACCCCAACGTCATCGAAATTTGGAACAACGTGTTCATGCAGTTCAACCGCAAAGCCGACGGCTCGTTGGAAGAACTGCCCGCCAAATCGGTGGACACGGGCATGGGTTTCGAGCGCCTTTGCCGCGCGGTGCAAAACGAGGCCTCCAACTACGACACCGATTTGTGGAAACCCCTTTTCCGCTTCCTCGAAAGCGCGACCGGCCACCACTATGCAGGTACCTATCCGCCTGCCCCGACAACGACGAGAGAGGTAAATGCCGAGTGGCACAAAAGCGACGTCGCCATGCGCGTCGTGGCCGACCACCTGCGCGCGGTGAGTTTCGCCATCGCCGACGGCCAAATGCCCGACAACACGGGCGCAGGCTATGTCATCCGCCGCATCCTGCGCCGGGCTGTGCGTTACTATTATTCGTTTTTAGGCCAAAAAGAGCCGGTGATGTACCGCATGGTGCCGATTCTGGCAGAAGAATTCCGCGACGTTTTTCCCGAACTGAAAGCCCAAGTGGACTTTGTGTCGCGGGTGGTTTTGGAGGAAGAAAAAGGGTTTTTGCGGACACTCGAATCGGGCTTGAAACGCATCGAAAGTCTTGATATTCAGAAAAATACGGTGACCGGCCAGCAGGCGTTCGAGTTGTTCGACACCTATGGCTTCCCTTTCGACCTTACCCAATTGCTTGCCCGTGAAAAAGGTTGGTCAGTGGACGAGGAAGGTTTCAAAGCCGCTTTGCAAGAACAAAAAGACCGCTCCCGCAAAGACGCCGTCAAGCAAGTCGGCGACTGGGTTGTGTTACGCGACTCCCCCTCCTCTGGAGGGGGCTGGGGGGAGGCCGAATTTGTCGGCTACGACCAACTCGAAGTGGACGACGCGAAAGTGGTGAAACACCGCACCGTCATGCTCAAAGGTCAGCCGCAATACCAGTTGGTGTTGAACAAAACGCCCTTCTACCCAGAGGGCGGCGGGCAAGTGGGCGACACGGGTTACATGACTTTTGGCCCGAATGAAAAAATCCGTGTGCTCGACACCAAAAAGGAAAACGACCTCGTCATCCACGTCGTGGACAGGCTGCCGGAATTCGTGATGGACCGCACGGTGGAATGTTCGGTGGACGGCTGGAAACGCCGCCTCACGGAGAACAACCACTCGGCCACGCACTTGCTCCACGCTGCTTTGCGCAAAGTGCTCGGCACCCACGTCCAGCAAAAAGGTTCTTACCTCGACCACGAAACCTTGCGCTTTGATTTTCAGCACTTTCAAAAAATGACCGACGAGGAAATCGGCCATGTGGAGCGCATCGTCAACGAAAAAATACGCGAGAACATCGCCCTCGAAGAAGCGCGAAAACTGCCCATCGAAGAGGCCAAAAAGGCCGGCGCGATGATGCTGTTCGGCGAAAAATACGGAGAGACGGTGCGCATGATTACGTTCGACCCGGCCTTCTCCCGCGAACTCTGCGGCGGCTGCCATGTGCAGCGCACAGGTCAAATCGGCTTTTTCAAAATCACCGCCGAAACCGCCGTGGCTGCCGGGGTGAGGCGCGTGGAAGCCGTGACAGCACAGGGCGCGGAGGCTTATATTGACCAAAAATTGGAACGGCTGTCCATCTACGACGCTGCGCTCAAGAACCCGAAAGACCCGTCAAAAGCCGTCCTTGATTTGCAGGAAGAAAACAAACGCCTGCAAAAAGAAATCGAACGTTTCGTGCAGGAGCAGGCGAACAGCCTCCGCGAGGGTCTGCGCTCCCAAGTTGTAGTGCTGAATGGCATTCAGCATATCGCCGCTGTACTGCCTTTGAGCGACGCCAACGCCATCAAAACGCTCGCCTACGAACTCGACCGCGAACTCGGAAACGCCGTCATTGCTTTCGGCTCCGTCTCTGGCGACAAGCCGCTTTTGACCGTCAAAATCAGCGACAACTTGGTGCAAGAGAAGGGTTTGAATGCCGGCACCATCGTCCGCGAACTCGCCGGAAAATACCTGAAAGGCGGCGGCGGCGGACAGGCGTTTTTTGCTACGGCGGGTGGGAGCGATGTGAGCGGGTTGGAGGAAGCGGTGACGGGGGTGCGGGGGTATTTATGACTTCATGGAGCGAGGCAGAATTGATTTCTTTCCCCTTTTCGGATATTTCAAACCCACCCTCGTCGTATTGATTACGGCGAGGGTGGGCTTTTTCGGATGGGCTTTCGGAGGCATGAGCTTACATCCGTTGTTGTTCCATTTTATTTTCCATTAAGGATGTACCCGAGTTATATCAACTACTGTATTTTCTTTGTAGAGATTGGGAAGATGCTGCGACTTAATCCTAAATTGGCTTCTCTTTTTGATTTTTGGCTTTGTTGATATGTTCTCCATTTTTATTCCGGGGTCATAGTAGATATTACCAATCGCCATTTGCGCTAAAAAAAGTTGAAAATCTGTGCCGTTTCCTAAAATAACATTATTGCCGAACATATATCGTCTTACTGACTCCGATTGACTTAAAGAAGGCACATAACAAGCCTGATTATGTTTCCTATTCCAATGCAAAAGAAGGCTCGCAAAACTCCATGATGCGGCTTCATTTCCGTCGCTATCTATCAATGCAATTCTCCCGTCTGTGCTGCGAATTTTATTTGATGCACTATCAAAACCAACTAACTCAAGTTGCAAATCAGTAAGTTTTTGTCGTTCGCCAGCCTTATGGATTCCACCAAAATTCATTCTATCCAGCCTGCCTACACGGTCTTCGTAGCCATATTTTCGTATGAACTCCGCTGTTCCTAAGTTTACATAAAATCCGTGCGTTGGTTCGGGGGTCATCAAAGTGATTACAGCGGAGCCAGTATTTTTGAAATTAGTCACTCCAAATTGTTTGACTTCCCACCCAAGAAAATCAGGCTCTGAATATCCGTTTGGCGTAATTCCGAGTTCTGCTTCAAGTGTATAACCTCCGCAGTTTGGGGCATTACAAGGTAGAATATCGCCATGAGCATCTAAACGCTTTGAATCAATCCATCCCAAAAGGTGAATCCTTCGTAGTTCAGCAATCAATTTCCCTTTCGTGTTGGTCGCTTGCGGCAACTCGATTATCTTAAAAATACCATGTTCTGTGTCCAAAGTAAGCGAGTTAAATTCGGTTGCAATCTCGGAAGTTGGGTTTACCACATGGCCAATGACAGTTCCGTTTGCGGTAACGCCGAAGAACAACAACCTGCCTGCAAGCCTCTTCGTCATCAATTCAGAAGGTGGGTTGTCACAGCCTTTCAGAAAGCCTGAAAATCTGACCTCTGGATATTTTGGGTAAAGTATCAATTGTGAATACGGTGTAGGGTATAAGTTTCCTTCTTCCCCTATCCAAGCAAAATTAATAGAAGCCTTAAATCGCTCCTTGTTCCAATCACCAGCGGGTTCGTTTTTTATCTCAGAAATGGGAAGGATATTTAAGATCTCAAAGTTCCCTCCAAGATATACTTGGTTCTTGGAATTGTCATTGGGCGCAAGGGTTTTGACATAAACCTTTTTGCAACCCTTTTCTGCGAAGCATATTTTTAATGTGCTAAGGGTTTTCATTTATTAAGTAGTTCATTAACTAAATTTTGCCCAACTGCTTGAATTAAAGGCATTACAACTGAATTTCCAAATTGCCGATATGCTTGATTGTCGGAAACTGGAATAATAAAATTATCGGGGTAGCCTTGTAGTCTTGCACATTCTCTTGGAGTGAGCCTCCTTGGGTTTTTGTTGGCCTGTGGCAACAAAATCTCTGAGCCATCCTTATAGTACCTCGCACTAATTGTTCGGGTCACACCCTCATAATCAGCCAGCCCAAAACCAAAACCATTGCCTTGCTTTTTGTGCTTTTCAGCATAGTTTTGCAGGTAGTTCCAAAGTTTGTCCGTCAGCGTATATTTTTCCGGAATGCCTTTGTCTAAAATATCTTTTAACTTAGGTCTAATGTCTGGGGAGACAGGAAAAGTGAATTGTTCCCTTCCGAAATATTTTTCCTTATCAAATCCAACTATTATTATCCTTTCCCTGTGTTGAGGAACGTAATATTTACCATCAAGTACTTTATGATGAATTGAATAACCCAATTCTTCAAGTGTTCCACGAATCACCTTAAATGTATTGCCTTTATCATGGGAAATGAGGTTCTTTACATTTTCAAGCATAAACGCTTTGGGGCGTTTATGTTCCAAAATCCTAACTATGTCAAAAAATAAAGTACCCTGTGTAGCATCTTTAAAACCATGCTCCCTACCTAAACTTATCTTTTTGCTGACACCGGCAATAGAAAAAGGTTGACAAGGAAAACCTGCTAACAGTACATCGTGATTAGGAATATTACTTTCATCTATTTTGGTTATATCGCCAAAAGGGACTTCGCCAAAATTAGCTTCGTAGGTCTTTTGTGAGAAACTGTTCCACTCAGATGAAAACACACATTTCCCTCCAAGATTTTGAAAGGCAAGTCGAAAACCACCTATGCCTGCAAAAAGATCGATGAACTTGAACTTGGGATTTTTGACCGGAGGGAAAGGCACATCCCATTCGATGGGTAACTCATACTGAATATTGGCACCATCTTCAAACACGTCAATCTGTTCAAGGAATTGAATAGCGTATGGTTTGAAATGGTGGGCACTCCCATTTTCTTTGTTTTGGAGATAATGGGTGAAATTTGCCAATTCGGAATTAAATTTTGAATTTTTACCCCCAATGTCTAATTTGTTTCTGATTTCCGAATATTTTACGACTGCTTGCCTCATTTTTAAAATTTATGTTCAAGGCGTAAAGTTCGATACTTTTTTCCTGAAAAAGCACCAGTTTTAAAAACATTCTATTTTGTTTTTGCAATATCATCTCTTTTTTGTACATTTTGTTTTTTGGGGAGAGATATTGTTACACACACTTTTGACTACACTTTTGCAAACAAAGGTGCGGCTATTTCGCCATATACCACAACGCCTCTGCTTCCGTTTTTATGGGGGCAGGGGCGTTGCTATTTGGCCAAGGCAGTACAAAGTCATCGCCTGACTTGCCTTAAAGACATTCCGAAATTCCCACTCACAAACTCCGCGTCCTTCCCCCATCCACCGGCAAGTTGATGCCGCTGATATAACCCGCTGCCGGGCTGGCGAGAAAAGCCACTGCCGCCGCTACTTCTTGCGGCTCGGCGAACCGGCGCAGCGGGACCTGGCTTTTGAACTGCTCTTCCACCACGCCCGCCGGCTGCCCGCTCGCCGCCGCGCGTTTTTCTATAATTTCTACCAACCGGCCCGTGCGGGTGTAGCCCGGCAGCACGTTGTTGACCGTGATGCCGAATCTGCCCGCTTCATTGGCCCACGTCTTGGCCCAGCCTGCCACCGCCCAGCGCGTGGAGTTGGACACGCCGAGATTGTCCAACGGCTCTTTCACCGAGGTGCTGATGATATTGACGATACGTCCATAACCGGCGGCTTTCATGCCGGGCAGCACGGCTTGGGCAAGCAACTGATTGCAAAGCAGGTGATTGTGATACGCCATGAGGAAGGCTTCGCCGCTGGCTTCCATGATGGGGCCGCCGGGCGGGCCGCCGGTGTTGTTCACCAAAATATGC
>CAYZVM010000047.1:0-30220 GCA_964481485.1 uncultured Saprospiraceae bacterium
CCTGCGCAAGTTCATTCCCGACGGCACCGAGCCTTCCCACAATACTTGCCCGGTATGCAAAACCGACGGGCTCGTTTATCAGGAAGGCTGTCTGCATTGCAAAAATTGCGGCCATTCAGAGTGCAATTGAGAGTGTTCATGTCAACTCCCCTTTCAAAAACTGCCCCGTCCAACTCTCCTTCACCTTCGCCACCTCTTCGGGCGTACCCGCGCACACAATCATTCCGCCCCGCGCACCGCCTTCCGGGCCAATGTCCACGACGTGGTCGGCCATTTTGATGACGTCGAGGTTGTGTTCGATGACGACGACGGTGTTGCCTTTTTCCACAAGGCGGTTGAGCACGGCGAGCAGTTGTCGGATGTCCTCGAAATGGAGGCCAGTGGTTGGTTCGTCGAGGATGTAAATGGTGCGCCCCGTGTCTTTTTTGGAGAGTTCTTCAGCGAGTTTCACACGCTGGGCTTCGCCGCCCGAGAGCGTGGTAGCCTGTTGACCGAGCGTGATGTAGCCGAGGCCGACTTCTTGCAACGTTTTGATTCTGCGATAGATAGATGGGATGGGCTGGAAAAATTCCGCCGCCTCGTTGATGGTCATTTCCAACACGTCGGAGATGGATTTTCCTTTGTACAGCACCTCCAATGTCTCGCGGTTGTAGCGGCGGCCTTGGCAGCGTTCGCAGTGTACCTGCACGTCGGGCAGGAAATTCATCTCGATGGTGCGCAAGCCTGCGCCTTCACAAACTTCGCAACGTCCACCTTTCACATTGAAGGAAAACCGCCCCGAATTGTAGCCCCGGATTTTGGCCTCCGGCGTGTCGGCGAAAAGTTTTCGGATGTCGCCAAAAACGTTGGTGTAGGTCGCGGGATTGGAGCGCGGTGTGCGCCCGATGGGGCTTTGGTCAATCTCGATGACCTTGTCCAAATGTTCCAAACCCTTGACTTCCTGATATTTGAGCGGGCGTTTCAGGCTGTTGAAAAAATGCTGTTGGAGAATTGGGTACAAAGTTTCGTTGATAAGCGACGACTTGCCAGACCCTGAAACGCCAGTGACACAGGTAAATGTGCCGAGCGGCAAACGGAGTGTTACGTTTTTCAAATTGTGTCCCGTCGCGCCTTCCAGTTCGAGCCAAAGGCCGTTGCCTTTGCGGCGGATTTTGGGGATATCGAGGTGGGTGCGGCCCGCGAGGTAATCGGAAGTTTTGGTCGGGTTTTTCAAAAAATCGGCGGGAGTACCGATGTCCACGATGTTGCCGCCATGTTTGCCAGCACCGGGGCCAAGGTCAATGAGGTAGTCTGAATGGAGCATGATGTCGCGGTCGTGCTCCACCACGATGACGGTGTTGCCGATGTCGCGCAAGTTTTTGAGCGCCTCGATGAGGCGGTGATTGTCGCGCTGGTGCAGGCCGATACTCGGCTCGTCGAGGATGTAGGTGATACCGGTAAGTTGCGAGCCGATTTGTGTGGCGAGGCGGATGCGTTGGCTTTCGCCGCCTGAAAGGGTACGAGCCGGGCGGTGCAGCGCCAAATAATCGAGGCCGACTTGGAGGAGAAATTTCAGGCGAAAACGAATTTCTTTCAAAACGTCTTTGGCAATAGCCCTTTGCCGCTCACTCATTTGACTTTCAACGTTTTCCAACGCCGCATAGAGTTCTGTCAAATCCATTTCCGACAATTCGGCGATGTTTTTCTCCCCGATTTTGAACCACAAACTTTCCTTTTTCAACCGTGTGCCGTTGCACTCGGGGCAAGGAGCGACGGTCATAAAATCCTCTGCCCATTGGCGAATTTTTTCGCTGGTCGTGTCGGAATACCAACGTTTGAGCATATTAAGGAGGCCGTCGTAGGCGAGGTTGTAAGTCCATTCATCGCTGCCCCAAGTCATTTCAATTTTCAAGTCCTCGTCGCCGCCGTGCAGCAGGGTTTGCATGGCAGTTTCGGGAATGTCTTTGACCGGGGTGGTGAACGAGAATTTGTACTTCTTCGCCAGTTCGCGCAGTTGTTTGAACATCGTGTTCTCGCGCACCTCGCCGAGTGGTACGATGCCTACCTCATTGATACTCTTCGTATTGTCTGGAATCACCCGCGCCATATCCACCTCATGGACTTCGCCCAAACCCTTGCAATGCGGACACATCCCGTAAGGAGAGTTGAAAGAAAAAGTGTTGGGCGAAGGCTCGTCGTAGGAAATGCCGCTGTCCTCGCACATCAAATTCCTCGAGAAAGAAGTGAGGGGTGAGGGGTGAGGGGTGAGGCCGTCTTCTCTCTTCTCGCTCCTCCCGTCTCGCTCCTCTAAGTCGAGAATTTGGAGAAGGCCGTCGCCCAAACGAAGGCTCATGCGCACACTTTCGGCCAGTCTATCCGCCCGGTCGTCACCGATTTTCAGACGGTCAACCACAACTTCTATGTCGTGGATTTTATAGCGGTCCACCTGCATACCAGGCGTGATTTCCACGATTTCACCATCCACTCGAATACGGGTGTAGCCTTGCTTGCGGATTTGCTCGAACAATTCGCGGTAATGGCCTTTGCGCGAACGGACAACCGGGGCGAGCAAGGCGATTTTGCGGCTGGCGAAACGTTCCGAAATACTCAGAAGAATCTGCTCCTCGGTGTATTTCACCATTTTTTTTCCGGTCACATAAGAGTAGGCTTCGCCAGCGCGGGCAAAAAGCAATCGCAGAAAATCATACACTTCCGTCACCGTGCCGACGGTGGAGCGGGGATTTCTGCCCGTCGTTTTTTGCTCAATGCTGATAACGGGCGAGAGACCGGTGATTTGCTCCACGTCGGGGCGCTCCATCTCGCCGATGAACTGGCGGGCGTAACTCGACAAAGTCTCCATGAAACGGCGCTGCCCTTCAGCGTAAATCGTGTCGAAGGCCAGCGAACTCTTCCCCGACCCGCTCACGCCGGTGATGACCACGAGTCGGTTGCGCGGGATGCGCACATCCACATTGCGGAGATTGTGGGCGCGGGCACCGATAACCTCGATGTAGGATTGGTTATTGGTTATTGGTAATTGGTTATCGGTGTTCGGTACGCCGTTCGAGGGAGCGACATCCTCTCCCCTACTGAGGGGGCTGGGGGGGGCTTTTTGTGCTTTTGCTTTTGCCATAGTTTGGGAAAACAACGCCAGTTAGGTAGAGGTTTTAGGGAAAAGGCAAAAGTAGGGAAAAGGTGGATTTCAGAAAAGGAATTTTAAAACAAAATGTCTATAAAGTTTGCACGGCGGGGGTTGCGCCAAACTTTCGAATCGGCGCATCTTCAATTTAAAATGCCAGCCATGCGAATATTTTTCTCCTTCATTTTTTCCTGCTTTTATCTGTTCGCTTTTTCGCAAAAACCTGTTGAAGAACAGAACCCGGCGGTTGTCTGCTACGCCGCGCCTGTGATTGCGAAAGACACGGTCTTCGAAGTTTATGACCTTCAAAAACCGCCCGTTTTCCCCGGCGGGCAACAAGAAATGTTGAAATTTTTGATGGAGAATATCTACTGGCCGAAAGGTTGTGAGGGCAGAGTCGGGACAATCGCCGTGCGTTTCGTAATTGATACTATAGGCGAGTGCCGGGATTGGGAAGTTTTGAAAACGCCGGGCAAATGTTTCGAGCCGATGATAGCCGGGATTTTTACCAAAATGCCTTGTTGGGAACCGGGGGAGCGAGCCGGCCACCGCGTGTGGACTCGATTCGTGTTGCCGATTCGAATTCATTGGGAGTGAGGCGTTTTTTTTCAAAACGTCATAAATCTGACAAGGGGAAAGTTTTTCATAATGAACGGCATAAAATTTAGAACGATTCGTCATAAACACAAAAACGTATTTTAATTTTGTCGCCCGAAAGGCCACATGAAAGCACTCTTGGGCCTTCCCGTTCGGAATCATACGGGAAGGCTCTTTTTTCCGCCTGCCGTCGCGCTGTTTTTCGGGTGTTATTTTTCGGGTGTCGATTCTTGGGCTATAAAAGCCTGACAATCAATGTCCAGACCGGGATACTGCATTTTTGGTACAATCTTTTCCGCTTGAAATTTTATACCGGAAGTCAAAAAACCGGAGATTGACTGATGTCCGATTTAGCAAAATTTATTGAGCATACTGTTCTGAAACCTGATACTACACTCGCTGATGTGCGGCGGGTGTGCGATGAAGCCCAAAAATATGGATTCGCAGGTGTGTGTGTGCCGCCGTTGTTTGTGCGCGATGCAAAGCGTGCTTTGGGAGAAAACAGCCGCACCCGCGTGGTGACGGTGGTGGGCTTCCCGATGGGCTATTCGGCCATCCCAGCCAAAAGCGAGGAAATCAAACGAGCCATTGATGAAGGTGCCGACGATATTGATTCGGTCATCAACCTTGCGGCGTTGAAGAGCGAAAATTGGAACCATGTGAAACACGATATTGACGGCGTGGCGCTGGCAACGCACATGAGAGGCCGCACGTTGAAACTTATCCTCGAATGTGGCTTGCTGACTTCGGATGAAATCAGCAAACTTTGCGCACTCGCCGAAGATGCCCGCGTCACTTGGCTAAAAACCGGGACAGGGTTTCACGGCTTCAATGCCACACCAGAAATGGTGCGCTCGCTCCGAGCCGCCGCATCTGGTGGAATTAAAATAAAAGCCTCCGGCGGCATCCGCACGACCAAAGACGCACAAGCTTTGATAGAAGCCGGGGCAGATAGGCTCGGCACGTCTGCTTCGTTGGAAATTATCGGCGCGAAGAAGTGAAATTGAAAATCGAAACTGAGGATATGGCTATTTTTCGAAAATTGAAATTGATTTTTGCGTTCTCCATCATGTTTGCTGGCATGGTCACACACGCATTCGCCCAAGAAATTCAACTCAACGAAGACCCCAAAATCACCCAACTTTTTAGAAACTGGACGAACAACAACCGCGCTAACCCAAGCATAGAAGGCTGGCGGGTACAGATCATGGCGACCCCCGACCGCCAACAGGTGGAGGATGCCCGCAATCGTTTTCGCATCCAATATCCAGAAGTGCCGGCTGAGTGGACGCACGAAAAACCATACTACAAACTGCGCGTCGGTGCATTCAGGAATAAACTGGAAGCATTGGCGTTTATTGAGGCTTTGGTTGGGTACGCGGGTGCTTACCCGTCAAAAGATGCCAATATCCACCCGCGCGATTTTTTGGAATAATAAAGAGGATTAGAGGGGGTTAGATTTGATGACAATGACGAAATGACACAAACACCGTGACAACTTCCAAACGCAGCTCTCCTGTTTTAGAAGGTTTTGACAAGACCCTTATGGGGCTTTATGTGGCCTTGTTGGTAGCAGGGTGGGCGATGATTTATTCGGTAAACCACGACCCGGAAGCTCCGACATTCGGCTTTCTCGATTTGAACAACAATGCAGGCAAACAGATGCTTTTTATCATCATCAGTTTTGCCCTTATATTCGTTGTGATGATGACGGATTGGTCGTTTTGGCGCACTTATGCACTCCCCATTTATATTTTCTCGCTCATCCTGTTGCCGGGGACATTGATTTTCGGGCGGGAAATTAACGGAGCGATGGCTTGGTATCAGTTTGGCGGGTTTTCTTTCCAGCCTTCTGAGTTGGCAAAATTCGGCACCTGCCTCGCTATGGCCGGGTACCTGAGTTCTACGGGCGTGGATTTGCGCCAATGGCGCAGTCGTATCTACTCGTTTTTGATATTCCTATTGCCGGTGGCCATCATTTTGGTACAGTCAGACACGGGTTCAGCACTGATTTTCTTTTCGTTTGTGCTGGTGATGTACCGCGAGGGATTGTCGCCAAATTGGTATCTACTGGGTTTGCTTATCGTAGCGAGCGTTATTTTAGGGCTGGCTTTTAGCCCGCCTTATGTGGTGGCCGTTTACTGCTTGGTTCACAATTTTTCCCTTATTGGCCGGTTTCGTCGTGAGCACAGCCTTCCTTGGCAAATAGCGTGGGGAACCACGATACTGCTCACCATCGCATGGGGTACATTGGGCGGATGGTTTTTGAAGTGGATGGAGATAGACGAGGTCCAAGCGGCGCAGCTCGATTTGTATATGCTCGTGCCGCACGCGCTACTTTTGTTGGCGGCTTTCATCCCCAATTATTGGCGTAAAAACAGCCTTATTCAGAGAGATTTGTTGGGAAAACTCTTTTTGCTCCTGCTGGCTGCCGGTTTGGTGTTTGCGGCCAATTATGCCAGCTCTCAAGTCCTTGCCCCGCACCAGCAACAGCGCATCAAGGTCTGGCTCAGTCCCTCTGAGGCAGCCGCTTCCGATGCGAGAGGCTCGGCGTACAATTTGCTGCATTCCAAAATGGCTATCGGCTCTGGCGGCCTGACGGGCAAAGGTTTTAACGAGGGCAATATGACCAAGCTGAACTATGTACCGGAACAGACTACCGACTTTATTTTTTGCACAGTCGGCGAGGAGCTCGGTTTTGTCGGTGTGGCATCCCTCATTTTCGTTTTCACTGCCTTTTTATACCGCATCGCCGTGCTGGCGGAGCGGCAACGTTCCAATTTTTCGCGCATCTATGCCTACTGCGTGGCAGGCATCATTTTCTTCCATTTTCTTATCAATATCGGCATGACGATGGGGGTTTTTCCCATCATCGGCATCCCGCTGCCATTCCTGAGTTATGGCGGCTCATCGCTCATCGGCTTTAGCCTCATGGTGGGGGTGTTGTTGAAATTGGACAGCAACCGAAGCTTGGCGTGATGCGGTGCTAGCCATTTTTTCTCAAAAAGTACGTCACCGCCAGCCGGTATCCTTCCAGCCCCAGCCCGACGATGCTGCCCACACATTTGGCGGACAAATAAGAATGATGGCGGAATGCCTCGCGCTGATGCACATTGCTGATGTGAACTTCTATCACGGGCGCGGTGATGGCTCCCACCGCATCGGCCAGCGCGATAGAAGTGTGGGTGAAAGCCCCGGCGTTCAGCACAATGCCGTCGGATATAAAACCGGCCTCGTGCAATTTGTCGAGCAGCGCGCCTTCGTGGTTGCTCTGGAAATATTCGAGTTCTACTTGCGGGAACTGCGTTTTCATTTCCTGAAAAAAATCTTCAAAAGTCCGGGTGCCGTAAATGTCCGGCTCGCGTTTGCCCAACAAGTTGAGGTTGGGTCCGTTTATGACAAGGATTTTCATAAGCGCAAAATTCTCCCGAAATTTGGAAGGTTTTTCACAAATTTATCCCGCACAAAATCAGGAAGTCTATGAGTAAGCCTTGTTTCCGCATATTGTCTTTTGTCTTTTGCCTCTCGCCGTTCATCCTTCCGGCCCAATCTATGGTCGTATCGGAGGGGCTTTCTATTCGCAACGACTACGGTTATGAACTTATCGGGCGATTGCGCGATAGGATTTTGTTGTTCCGCGACAAATTCGACGATTTCGAGGTGCAGGCTTTTGACAATCAAATGCGCCTTTCGTGGAGCCGCGAATTGGACGATTTGGAAAAACGCGGTGTGCAGATACTCTCCGTCGTGGGCAGCAAAAATGACTTTTCTGTGGTGCATAAAGTGCGTCGGCGCAGCCGCTCTGTGCTTCGGATACACAAATACGACCCCGGCGCCAACCTGATAGACAGCATGTTGGTGAAAGACTACGGAGAGCGCGTGTTCAATCCGCCCGCACTCGACATCATACGGAGCGACGATAAAAACTGTTTCGTGGTGTTCAACACTTCCGAGCGCGACAAATTGGAAATCACCTGTTTTCGGCTGGATAAGATGCAGGTGCTTTGGGACAAAACCATTGCGGTGGAAAATGATTTTTCGGAGTCGAACATCGAGGCGATGGCGCTGAGTAACGCGGGAGAGTTTTTTTTCATCAAAGAAAAAAACAACCGCCGCTCCAAAATCGAGGAACACGAATGCCACATCCTGCGGGTCAGCGCCACCTCCGAGGTCCTCACCCGCGTCCCGCTGCGCGAGTTCCTGACCAACGATATGCAGTTTGTCTATGACAACCAAAACCAGCGGCTCGTCGGCGCAGGGTTGTATGCCGACAAAAACCGTGAACGTGCCAACGGCTATTTCTTTCTCTCCGTGGCGCCGGGCGACGACACGCAAGTCGTTCGTTACGAACCGTTTGACGACAAATTCATTTCCATACTCCGGCAAAAAGACGTGGCCGACGACACCAAGGGCATCAGCGATGCCGAGGTGAAACAACTCATCCTGCGGCAAGACGGTGGCGTGGTGCTTGTGGTCGAACGCCAGCGCGAAGTCCAGCGCGGCTCTGCCGCCGGGCGCGGTTTTTGGCGCGAGGGGCTGCGCGTGGTCGTGGACTTTTATTACGACGATGTGTTCGCCATCGCCCTCTACCCCGACGGACAAGCGCATTGGAAAACCGTGCTCCACAAAAAGCAGTACTCGCAGGACGACGAAGGCACGTTTTCCTCCTACTTTCTGGTGCGCACCTCGGACAAGTTGCGGCTGCTTTTCAACGACGAAATCAAATACGAAAACACCTGTAGCGAATACGTACTCTCGCCCGCCGGCGATTTCGACCGCAACAGCCTGCTGACCACCGACGGCCAAAATCTGCGGCTCCGTTTCCGCGATGCGCTGCAAATCAGTGCCGGAGAGTGCCTGGTGCCGTCGGAATTTCGGAATAAGTTGAGGTTGGTGTTGCTGCGGTTTTGAAATACCCTCAATGAAAATCAGGATATAGGCATTCTTTCATTACTTTCGCCAGTCAGTTTTATTTCCTATATTTTTTCATGGAGATGTCGAAAGACCTTATCGAAATCATTGAGCATTACGCCCGGCAGTTTGGCCTTCCTGAATGGCTCGTGGCTGGCATTGTCCTTTCACTACTTGCGCTGATTGCCTTAAATGTACTCTGGAAAGGTATCTTGCACCTCTTTCTTTGGCGCAATCAACGCTTGCTCAACAGCGACCTGCATCCCTACTTTTCTACTGCCGATGTGTATCGCGCTACCCGCTACTACATCCCCACGCGATGGCAAAATGTCGCACCATCGGAAGATGACGAGCCGGGACGTCAGTATATCGCGACAGCAAAAGGCGGTAAACTCATCTCCCTTTTTCTCAAAGATGCTTTCAAACGAGACAAAGACAACAACAAATACTACCTGATTCTGGCTGATACGGGAATGGGCAAAACGACCTTTATGATAAACCTTTATCTGGCCTACATAAATCAGTTGAGAATGCCATGGAACCCGCCCAAGTACGACATCAAACTTTTCCCTTTGGGCAATCCCAAAACGATGGAAGCCGTTGCGAGAATCCAAGAAAAGAAAAACACCATCTTGCTGCTTGACGCTTTCGACGAGGACATTAAGGCCGTACACAACTATGAGCAGCGCATGAAAGAGATTTTGGGGGTGGCGTGGGAGTTCCGCGAGGTGGTGGTCACTTGCCGCACACAATTTTTCCCAGCCCAAAAAGAAGAACCCCACGAGACGGGTTATTTCACAGGAGGTGACAGCGGCGAGTATAAATTCCAGAAATTGTACCTCTCCGTTTTTGATGATAAAGATGTCAAAAAATACCTCCACAAGCGTTTCGCGCTGCTAAATCCTTTCACTTTCAAGAAATTGCGCAGGGCGCATGAAATCGCTAAAAAAAGCCCCAACCTCGTGGTGCGCCCGATGCTTCTTAGCCATATCGAGGATTTGGTCAACTCAGGCAAAGACTTCAAATTCTCCTTTCAGGTTTACGAAACACTGATTGAGAGGTGGATAGAGCGGGAATCGAAAAAACCCGGCATTAAGCAGGCACATGGAAGCGAAGAAAAATACAAGGAAAAACTCTACTCCTTCTCTCAAAATCTGGCGGTCAATCTTTACCAAAACAGAGACAAACGAGGCGGCTATTTCATCCCAAAAGGCGAAAAGTTTGGCGACACTTCCGGCCTTAAACTGACCGATATCGAAGAAGAATCTATGTCCGAAACGGAAAAAAGAAGTCGCTCCCTGCTGAATCGCAATGCCGTCGGCGATTACAAATTCTCCCACAAATCAATTCTCGAATATTTTCTGGCAATGAGGATGTTTTCGGATGTAGATTTTTACTTGAATTTCGACTTTGAGGGAATGGATGCGGCAAAAAGATTTTTTCTGGAAATGTTAGTGTTGAAATTGAATAAAACTAAAGGCCAATTTTTATTAGCGAATGGCGGTAAAAAGGCACAACCGCTTTCAAACTTGACAATAAACAATATTGGAAATACGAAATGGCTTAAAATCCAGCAGCTGGATAGATTTCATGTTATTGCTTTAAGGATTTTTCAAAATGCCGAAGTATTGGTGCTTTCAGATAGAACCCGATTTATATTTTTAAACACGCTAGATCAGTTAGAGTTGGAATACGAACAACTCCTGCAATTTCTGCAACAATGGCAAGATATACTACACAAAGTAGGCCTACAAGACCTGCGAGACGTGCAAAGCTGGCCAGACCTGATAAACCTGCGAGACCAAATAAAAGTGTTATATAAAAAAATTCCACAAAAAGTAGCAAATTTTGTTGCTATAGACGATCATTTCAAGGACGTAGAAAAACTCCAATCCCTTCTTCCCAACTGCAAAATCTACTACTAATCCCCTCCAAAAATGGCAAAACCACGCACCATCTTCTTCTGCTCCAACTGCGGCGCTTCCGCACCCAAGTGGCTGGGCAAATGCCCTCAATGCGGCGAGTGGAACACCTACCAAGAAGAAATTATCCAGAAAGAAACGGCGACCGAAGAGAAGCGGCGCTCGTGGGCACCTTCCGGGCCGAACGGCAAACCGGAATCCCCCAAAGCCGTGTTGCTCCAACAAGTGGAGACAGGCCGCACCGTCCGCCTCGCCACGCCCGACCAAGAACTCAACCGCGTTTTGGGCGGCGGCATCGTGCCGGGTTCGCTCGTCCTCATGGGCGGCCAGCCGGGCATCGGCAAAAGCACATTGATGCTGCAAGTCGCCATGCAATTGCCCGCTAAAATCCTGTATGTCAGCGGAGAAGAAAGCGAGGAGCAAATCAAAATGCGAGCCGACCGCGTGGGCAATTTCAAATCCGAGTGCTACATCCTGACCGAAACGAATACCACAAAAATCCTCCAGCAAGCCCAAGAACTCCAGCCCCAACTCATGGTGGTGGACTCCATCCAGACCATGAGCACACCGCATTTGGATTCTGCGCCGGGCGGCATCGCCCAAGTGCGCGAATGCGCGGGCGAACTGCTCCGCTTTGCCAAAGAGACCAATATCCCCGTTTTTCTTATCGGCCACATCAACAAAGAAGGCGACATCGCCGGGCCCAAACTGCTCGAACATATCGTGGACTGTGTGCTCCAATTCGAGGGCGACCGCCACAACACCTACCGCATCCTCCGCACTTTGAAAAACCGCTTCGGCAGCACCGACGAAATGGGCATTTACGAAATGCAAGCGGCAGGTTTGCGGGAAGTGAGCAACCCTTCGGAACTGCTTTTGAGCCAAAAAGACGAGGAACTTTCGGGCTGCGCCGTCGCCGCCACAATGGAAGGAATGCGCCCGATGCTCATTGAAACACAGGCACTTGTGTCGAAAGCCGTGTTCGGCACCCCCCAGCGCTCGGCCACGGGATTCGATATGCGGCGACTCTCCATGTTGCTGGCCGTGCTCGAAAAACGCTGCGGTTATTTTTTCAGCATCAACGACGTATTTCTCAATCTCGCGGGCGGCATCCGGGTGGAAGACCCGGGCATTGACCTCGCCATCGTGACCTCGCTGATTTCCTCCTTGCTGGACGTGAGCATCCCGTCCAATATTTGCTTTGCGGGCGAGGTCGGTCTTTCCGGCGAAATTCGCGCCGTGCAGCGCGTGGAGCAGCGCATCGCCGAAGCCGACCGGCTGGGTTTCAAAGAAATTTATGTCTCGAAATACGGCATGAAAGGCATTGACCCAAAACGCTACGGCATTCGTATTCAAACGCTTGGAAAGGTGGAGGAGTTGAAGAGGGCGTTGTTCACATAACAATCCGCAACGCCTTTTCCAACAACACAAACTCCACCGGCGTCTCCCCCAAAAACTCGCCGTCGGCTTCGAGCAGCGTGGGCGTGTCGCCAACAGTTTCCACCCGAATTGATTTTGCCTGAAACCCCTCCACCTTCGGATGGCTCAAGATGGTGCCGTTGTAAAAATTCCGGGTTTGCAGCAGCACCTCCAGTTTTGCCAAGCTGCGGGCGAACGTGAGCGCGAACAATCCGTCGTCCGGCACAGCCTGCGGCACGAACTGCATTCCGCCGCCAGAGTAGCGGCACAAGCCGATGTTGATGGTGTAGAAAAAATCTTCAACCTCTTGATTACCAAAAAGAATCCGTGCTTTGGTCAGCCGGTAGTCGAACAAGTATTTGGCCACCAAGAGCAGATATTGTAGCCGGTTCGTGATGTGATTTTCCGACAATTTTTTCCCGATAAACCCGTCGTAGGCCATGCCCGCCACGTTGATAAAAAAGCGCGATTCGGGTTTTCCGTCGCGGAAATATTTGACCAAACCGGCATCCTGCAACACGGTTTTCATTTCCAACAACCTTTCCAAACGGCGGCGTGGTTCGGTCGGAATGGCGTACTGCCGCGCCCAATCGTTGCCTGTTCCCGAAGGCAGCAGCGCGTAAAAAATCTCGGTGGACGGCACGAATTTTTGCCCCAAAATCCCATTGGCGATTTCATGATTCGTGCCGTCGCCGCCGATACCGAGGATGTGGCGGCGGCCTTTCAGAATGGCATCCTCGACGAGGCGGATGGCGTGGCCGCGCCGCTCGGTGAAATGGACGGAGTAGGAAAACCCAAGTTCTTGCAACAGCCGCTCTATCTCCGGCCAGCGCTGTTCTACTTTGCCGTTGCCGGAAGTCGGGTTGGCGATGATGTGCCAAAAAGGTTGGGAGTCAGGTGATTGCATGATGTGGCAAATGTGACGATTTTTTTTTCGACAGGATTTACAAGATTGGCAGGATTTCAATCTTCGACAAACATCCTGTTTATCTTGTAAATCCTGTCGAAAAACTACCTTCGCCCTGTGCTGCTCCAACTCGATTTTCTGCAATTCCAACCCAAACTCCGCCTCTCCAAATCGGGCGAAAAAACGTTCGTGTTCGACCCGATTCGGCGGAAGGACATGGTGCTCACGCCAGAGGAATTGCTGCGCCAATTGGTTTTGATTTATTTGCTGGAAATCAAAAATTATCCGGCCAATCGCATCCGTGTAGAGGCAGGTTTTACCCTGAACGGACTGCAAAAACGTTCGGACATTGTCGTGTTCGATGCCGCCGTAAAACCTTGGCTATTAGTGGAATGTAAGTCTCCAAAGGTGCCGCTCACGCAGGCGACGTTTGAGCAGGCAGCGCGATACAATTTAGAGTTGCGAGCACCTTTTCTGGCTGTCACCAACGGGCTGGCGACCTTCTGCTGTGCGCTGGATTTTGAGCAGCAATCAATCGAATACTTGGCCGATTTTCCGTTGCTGCCCGTCTGACACGACGAGATTATTCCCGTTTTGCCCACACATTTTTCAATTGCAAAAATGGTTTTTCAATCAAAATCCAACTGAGCCGCGCGAGCAGGTATGTGCCGCCAAAAGCCAGCAGGACATAAATTGTTTGCCCCGCCGCCGTAGGTAAATCACTGGCGAGCAACCAGTTGCCAAATCCATTCAGCCAGACATATTCAAACATCAGGTGGAACACATAGAGGCCGTAACTGTATTTGCCCAAATCGCGGAAGAAGCCGTTTTCGCAAATCCGCCGGACGAGGGCCCGCGGGTCTGTATTGAGCGATAAATAGAGCAGCGAGGCAAAAAATAAAGCCGACAGGTTGTAGAGCCGGAGTTCGGTGCCGTGCATGAAAATTTGATAAATCTCCCAACCCGACCAGCAAAAAAGTAGCCGCGCAATCCACTTATCGAAAGGAATAAAACTGTGCAAATCCAGCCGAAAAAACACCGCCAAAAAACTCCCCGCCGCCAGCCCGTCCATGCGGGTAAACGGCAATACATAGGATGCGACGGAGTTTACGCCCTGTTCTCCAGCCACCAAAAAACGCAGCGGTGTGGCGATGGCGAGCAGGCCAACACACAACACCGCCAGCCAGCGTATCGGTGTATAACGCACGATGAAAGGCCACAACAAATAGAACTGCTCTTCCACCGCCAACGACCATAAGTGATTGAGGTTGAACACATGACTGTGGTAAAGCCAGTCATTTTTCAGCGACATGGCGATGTTCGGCGTGAAGGTAAAAAACCAAATGAACGAGTCGTAACCTTGCAGGCGGTCGGGTGCTTTTTCGATAAAAATGACGGTGAGCCATGTCACCGTGACCACGAAAAAATAGAGCGGAAAAATGCGCAGCACCCGGCGTTTGTAAAATGAACTCCAATAAGTTTTGCTCTGGCGCGATTCGAGCAAAATGCCGGTGATGAGAAAGCCGGACAACACAAAAAACAGATCCACACCCAGCCAACCGGCCTGTGCCAGCACGAAGTGTTTTTCATTTGCCCAAAAATCTTTCAGCAAAAAATGGCTGAGCAACACCAGCAGCACGGCCAAGCCGCGCACCCCATCGAGGGCAGGGATTTTTCCCCGAAAAAAATCGCTGGAAGGTTGGTCGCTCATGGAGTTTAGTTGGGTTTGACCACGCGCACCCGAGCCCTGTCAGTGAGGTTCATCTGGCCGGTCACCACCACCTGCTCGCCCGGTTGAAGACCGGAGATTACTTCCACTTTGTCGCCAAAACTGCCGCCGAGCCTGACCGGGCGCAGCTCCGCCAAAATCGAGTCATGCACGACGTAAATTTTCGCGTCCTGCAAGCTTCCGGCGATAGCTTTTCGCGGGAGCGTCAGTCCCTTGCGGTTGGTTTTGAAAGTGAACACGGCTTTGGCGTGCATACCCGCGCGGAGGGGTGTTTTTTGGGGGTTAACTATTTGTATTTCAACATCGTAGGTGAAGGCATTGTCTGCCCGCAAGCCGATGTTTGTCACTTTCCCCGGAATCGAAAGACCGGGATAAACGTCGGGCGACACGCTGACCAATTGGCCTTTTTGCACGTTCAGCACATCGCGCTCGGTCACCTTTACCATGAGAAAAAGCCGCTCCAAATTCGTGATTTGCGCTACCTGAATGCCCGGCCCAATGACGCTGCCGCGCTCGATGAAACGCAGCCCCATGTTGCCCGACATCGGCGCCCGGATGCTCGTGTTGGCGATTTGTTTTTTCAGGCCTTTCTCTTTTGCCTCTGCGGCGAGGATGCCCAATTCCACGTCCTCGATTTTGTTTTTCGGCGCGGCTTCGCCCTCGATGAGGTTGGTGAGGCGTTCGCGGTCTTTGGCGAGTTTGGCGAGATTGGCCTGCGTGGCTTCCAATTCGGTACGCAACAGCTCGTCGTCCACCTTGGCGATGAGGTCGCCTTCGTTCACCCATTCGCCCTTGTTTTTGAAAACTTCTAAAACGCGCCCGGCGGTTTCGGAAATGACAAACATTTCTTTGGCCGGCAAAAAAATGCCGTCGGCTTCGAGGCTGTTGGACAACATTTCTAATTGAGGCTCAACAACTTCTACCGGGACGTAGGCCCGCGTCACCTGACTGAGTTGCGTTTCCTCGGCCAATTCCTTTTTGTTGAAATACAATTTCCAGGCGACAAACGCCGCGCACAGGAGCAGAAATAGCCAAAGGTAAATGTGCTTGCGCAAGGTGGTGATTAGTTGGATTGGTGATGAATGATTGGCTGGTGCGGTAAAAATATAGGGGCAAATTTACGCAAAGCAGACAGGGTTTTGAACGGCGGTTTTCAGCAATCTATCTTTGCGCCTGCTCCTAATACTGATAACCGGTAACTGACCACCATTCCGATGCTCATAAAAGCTTCCCGTATCACCAACCTGACCGATGCCCGCTACTTCGCCGCCAAAGAGGTTGATTTTTTGGGTTTCAACCTTGAAGAAGGCACCGAGGGCTACCTCGACCCGATGTATATGAAAGCCATCCGGGAGTGGGTGGAAGGGCCGAAAATCGTCGGGGAATTCTCCCATGCGCCGGTGCCGTACATCAAAGAGGCGGCGACTTTTTTTAGCCTCGACGCGGTGCAGGTGACACCGGACTATGCCGCGCAACTGCCGGATTTAGAAGGGCTTGTGGTGATTTTGGAAGTTGAGGTAAACGAAGCATGGGAGATGCTCGACCTTCAAAGACTATTCCACGAAACCGCCCCGTTTGCAACTTATTTTTTGTTGAAATTCCCTCCTGCAATGCCCATTTTGCAGCACATAGATTTTTGGAAAAAACTCGTTGAGCAGCACCCCGTACTGGTGCAAACAGACATGACAGCGGAACAATTGTCAACCATATTGGAAGTTTTGCAACCCGCTGGTTTGAGCCTTGTCGGTGGTAGCGAAGAAAAAGTAGGGGTAAAATCGTTCGACGAAATCGAGGCGGTTTTCGAGTTATTGGGGCGATGATGCCCGTAGTAAACTTGCAAAATTTACTCGCCTACATTTGATTGTCAAAAAATACTTCCCTTTTTATAAAGTATTGAAAATCAGTTTTTTCAAAATTAGATTTTGGAATATAAAAATACAAGTGGAAAAATTTGTCTTTGCACAACCGGGCAGCATCCCGAATTTTTGCAGCATCAAAGTCTGCAATCTGGTGATTGGTTGATTGGTGGCTGGTGATTGGGTTTCCCACATCGGCAATCAAACGGGCAGTCATCAATTCAAATGGTCACCAACAAACAACAAATTCATGATGCTTATCCGTTACACTTTCCCGATGCTGCTGTGCCTGCTCGCCATTGCACAAAACACTCAGGCCCAATGTACTACCGATGCCGGCACGATCAGTGGCGGCGGGTTTCACTGCGAAGGCAGCACATTCTCTATCAACAACATGGCAAATGAAACACTCGACGCCAACGACATTTTGGTTTTCGTTGCTTTCACTGGCGACGTGCCCAATGCCAACACCGTATTTGTCACCACGACGGATGTGAATTTTCCGTACCAAAGTAGTTTTCTGGCTAATTCACCTTTTAAAGTCGCTGCTGTGGCAGGCAACGACGTGGGCGGCACCGTGGACTGGGACGATCCCTGCCTCTCGGTGTCCAACGTGTTGGATATCACATATTTCCCACAAGTGCAAATCAATATCACGGCTGAGACGCTCACCTGCCTGAATCCCAGTGCCACATTGGCCGTCACCGTCAACCAGCCAAACTGCTTTTTTGCGTGGAGTACCGGAGAAAATCAACCCATCATAGAGGTGCCACAGCCCGGCACCTATTGCGTCACCGTGACAAATCAAGGCGGCTGCACAACTGAAGAGTGTGTGGCAGTGGCGCAAGATGTGCAACCGCCAATATGCGACGCGGGGCCGGATTTATTGATAACCTGTGCCAATACAGTGGTCACGCTGAACGGCAACAACTCTTCCACTGGACCAAACTTTGTCTATCAATGGTCGGGGCCAGCCATTTTAAGTGGGGCGCAAACGTTAAATCCCACTGTGAGCGCAGCAAGTATTTTCACATTAGTCGTGACAAATACTATTAATGGTTGCACTGCCTCTGACCAAGTGCAGGTGCTGTTGGACGCAAGCGCACCTACTGCCGATGCCGGCTCTGACATGGGCATCCCTTGCGGCGGCGGCTTGGCGACTTTGTCAGCAACCGGTACTCCGGCGGGGCAAGTTGCTTTTAGTTGGTCAGGGCCCGGCGGTTTTACATCAACTGTTGAAAATCCAATTGTTAGCCAGCCGGGTACATACTCGCTGACGGTGACTGGTCCTAACGGCTGCACGGCCACCGATGTTGTCACCGTTTTTCCTGGCCCGGCCATACCGCAGCAGAACTTTGCCGTGACGAATGCGACCTGCCAAGGTGTCAACACCGGAAGTATCAGCATGACCCCGCCCGCCGCCGGGCAGCCGCCTTTTGATTTTGAATGGACCGGGCCGGGCGGTTTTTCGACAAACACGGAAGACATCAGCGGCCTCGCGCCGGGTACATACAGCATCGTGGCTACCGATGCAACTGATTGTACTTATTATGCAAATGTGGTGGTGGGGCAGGCATCGCCGATAACGATACCGCCCAATCAAATAGACATCACTCCTATTACATGTCTTGGGGATGGGGCTATTAATTTTAACATTGTGGGCGGCACGCCTCCTTACCAAGTGGCCTACGATTGGGATGGCACACCAATGGCACCTTTTACTACCTCGACCAATCAAGTTAATTTGTTCAATCTTTTTGAAGGGGTGTACTTTTTCACAGTAACAGATGCAAGCGGCTGCTCCGTAGGTAGCCAACCAATAGTAATAACCCAACCAGCCACCCCCTTCGTCGTCACAACTACCCCCATCAACTGCGGCGACAACTCCGCCCAAGTGATGGTCACTGGCGGCACACCGCCATACGCTTACCTATGGAGCAACGGCTGGACGACGCCCGTCATCACCGACCTTCCACCCGGAAACTACACCATTACTGTGACCGATGCCAATGGTTGCTCGCAAATTGCAACTATCACAATTGGCTCGGTAGGTAACCCTTTGTGTGGCTTTATCATTGGAAAAGTGCTGAAAGACTCGCTCAACAACTGCACATCCGACCCAGGCGAACTGGGCTTGCAGAACTGGATTGTCCGAGCCGATGACAGCAGCGGCAACTCATATTATGGTGTATCGGACTCCACTGGCACTTACCGCATCAGCGTGGACGAAGGTGATTATACACTGACGCTATTTCCGCCCAGCAACCTCTGGGCGCCCTGCTCTGTTACCCAGTCACTCGGCACCGTGGCCGCTAATGACACAACTTTCGCCGCCGACTTTTTAGCACAAACAATCGCCACCTGCCCGGCACTTTCTGTTTCCATTGGCACCAACCTCCTAAGGCGCTGTTTTTCAAACAACTATTATTTCGTCAATTATTGCAACGACGGCACCGCGCCCGCGGAAGACGCCTACATTCTTGTCTCGCTCGACCCGTTCCTGTCGCCCGTTTCATCCTCTTGGCCGTATTTGAATTTGGGAAACAACGTGCTTCGATTTGATGTAGGAGATGTGGCAGTGGGCGAATGTGACTATTTCAATCTCCAAGTACAAGTCAGTTGCGATGCCGTGATAGGCCAAACACATTGCACCGAGGCACACATTTACCCCGACTCTTCTTGTCTGCCCAACAGCCCGCTTTGGTCGGGAGCCAGTTTGCAAATAAGCAGCGAGTGCAATATTGACTCGCTTAAATTTACCATCACCAACGTCGGGGCGAACATGACGGAAGCGGTGGAGTACATCGTCGTGGAGGACATGGTGATGCTGATGCAGTCGTCCATTCAATTGGGAGCGGGTGAGTCTGTCACGCTGGCTCTCCCGGCCAATGGCAGCACTTGGCACTTGGATGTAGAGCAAGTTGCCTTCCACCCTGGTATGTCGCAGCCTGCTCTTTCCGTGGAAGGCTGCAGCGCAACTGCCTCTTTCTCAACGGGTATGGTCAGCCAATTCTCCCTCAACGACGCTGACCCATGGATTGATATTGACTGCACACAAAATGTCGGCTCTTGGGACCCAAATGACAAACAGGGCTTTCCGGTCGGCTATGGCGCGGCGCACTATATCCGCCCCGGCGCAGAACTCGAATACCTTATTCGTTTCCAAAATACCGGCACCGATACGGCATTCACCGTCCGCGTGGTGGACACGCTTTCTACTTGGCTCGACCCAACGACCATCCGACCCGGCGCGAGCAGCCATGCTTATCAGTTTGATTTGGCAGGCGCGGGCGTTGTCGAGTTTTTATTTGAAAATATCATGCTGCCCGACAGCAACGTGAACGAACCGGCCTCGAATGGTTTTGTGAAATTCAGCATCAGCCCGAAAGAAAGTGCGCCGCTGGAAACCCTCATCGAAAACGAGGCGGCTATCTACTTCGACTTCAATGAGCCGGTCATCACAAACACCACTTCCCACCGGCTGGGCGAGAATTTTATCGTCGGTGTTTGGCAGCCCCGGGTGCCGGGAGCAGCGGTGGCGGTATCGCCCAATCCTTTTGACAATGCGGCGCGATTGGAAGTGACGGGTTTGCGCAGTACTGCACCGATTCGGTTGCGCGTGATTGATTTACAGGGCATTGTGCTTCATGACATGGAAACCTCCGGCACGGTCTTCAATTTGAGAAAAGGCGACTGGCCAGCAGGGATATACCTGTTCCATATTGAGCAAGAGGGGAAATTGGTGGGTAGCGGGAAGTTGGTGGTGAAATAAAACCGACTCTGTCGGAGAAACAGTACAGCCCGGTCGCGCAGTTTTGCGTGGCCGGGCTGTACTTGTTTTAGAATTGCCGTTTTTGGATAGTTTTGCCCTGTCAACGGCAAAAAAAATGAGGCAGTGCCACCACAGCACTACCTCAGCCCTAACCAAATAAAACCAAATTATTCTTCTGCTTAATTGCTTTCTGCTGACAAAGGTAAAATGCTTTGTGTAAATCCTACAACAAGAAGGTGAAATTTTTTCAAAAAATTTTTCCAATAAAAATTTCGCCCATGAGTTGGCAAGTGCGCGTGTGGAAAATCCGCGTTTGTGCGATTTGCTGAAATGAAAACTTTGCCAAAGCATATTTTTAAACCTATGAAATTCACACCTGCTTTTTGAAACATAATTTTATTTGCTCACAAAAATGAAAAATTACCGGACAAACTCGCTTTTTTCGTTTTCTGGCCTCTTTGCCCTTATTGTCGTTTTTACACTTCAATCCAAACTCCCCGCCCAAACGCCCGAAAAGGATGTGGATGCTGCCTTCGTGCGCAAAATATACGACCGGGCACTCACCGACGGGTGCTGCTACCAGTGGCTCGAACATCTTTCCTTAAACATCGGCCACCGGCTCAGCGGCAGCACGGGCGCAGAGAAATCCGTGCAATGGACAAAGTCCATGCTCGATACTTTGGGGCTGGATTCCGTCTGGCTGCAGCCGGTGATGGTGCCGCATTGGGTGCGCGGCGAGGCCGAGCAGGTGCGCGTGAGCGGCTCGAAAAAGCATGGCACTTTCAATCTGAGCGCCCTCGCGCTCGGCGGCTCGGTCGGCACACCATCTGCCGGCATCAGCGCCGAGGTGGTGGAGGTGAAAAGTTGGGAAGAACTCGACAAACTCAACGAGCGGGGCATTCGTGGCAAAATTGTCTTTTACAACCGGCCGATGGACCCGACTAAAATCCGCACGTTCGAGGCTTATGGCGGCGCGGTGGACCAGCGTGTGTTCGGCGCTTCTCGCGCAGCCAAATACGGCGCGGTCGGCGTATTGGTGCGCTCCATGAGTTTGCGTCTCGACGATTTCCCGCATACCGGGACCTTGCGCTACGATTCGGCATTCACGCTGATACCTGCGGTGGCGATTAGTACGAATGCCGCCGAAAAACTCAGTCAATTGCTAAACGAAGAGGGCAAGGCGACCGTTTTTATGAAAATGAACTGCCAAACGCTACCTGATGTGCTGTCGTACAATGTCATCGGTGAAATACGCGGTTCGGAGCGCCCGGGCGACGTCGTCGTGGTGGGTGGGCATTTGGACAGTTGGGATGCGGGGCATGGGGCGCACGATGACGGGGCGGGTTGCACACAGAGTATGGATGTGTTGCGAATACTCAAGCAGCTGGGCTACCGCCCGCGGCACACGATTCGTTGCGTGTTGTTTATGAATGAAGAAAACGGTTTGCGCGGTGGCAAAAAATACGCGGAAGAGGCCGAGCGAAAGGGCGAATTCCACTTGGCGGCCATTGAGAGCGATGCGGGCGGCTTCACCCCGCGCGGGTTTTCGTTTGATGCCGATGAAGCTGTTTTTGGAAAATTCTTTGAAAAAGTAAAAGCACTCGAACCGCTTTTTGAGCCTTATGGCTTGAAACTTATCAAAGGTGGCTCTGGCGCGGACATTGGCCCGTTGAAAGGGATGAAAGGGCTGTTGAGTGGCTACAATCCTGATTCTCAGCGCTACTTCGACCTGCACCACACGGCGGACGACACTTTTGACAAAGTAAACAAACGCGAATTGGAACTCGGCGCGGCAAGCATGGCGGCGCTTGTATATTTGCTGGACAAGTACGGGCTTTGAGCCTGTGCCTTTCCGCACCCAAATAAATCATTTTGCCCATGAGCGCTGATATTATCATCACGATTTGCATCTTGCTTGGAGCTGTCATTCTGTTTGCTACGGAGGTGGTGGCCATTGATGTGACGGCGGTCATTATCATCGGCAGCCTTGTGCTGACTGGTGTGCTGAGCCCGCAAGAGGGCATTTCGGGTTTTAGCAATATAGCGGTGGCCACGGTGGCGGCGATGTTTGTGTTGAGCGCAGGCATCGAAAAAAGCGGTGCGCTCAATCCAGCCACGGCATTTTTAGAAAAGCTGTTTCGGTGGAATTTTTGGCTGGGCATTGTTTCCATGCTCATTTTTGTGTCCTTTCTGTCGGCATTTATCAACAATACGCCAGTGGTGGCGCTTTTCATCCCAGTGGTGCTGAGCTGCGCCCGCGCCATCAAGATTAGCCCAGAGAAATTGCTCATCCCGCTGTCCTTTGCTTCCATGTTTGGCGGGGTTTGCACCCTGATAGGCACCTCCACCAATCTGTTAGTGAGCGACTATGCTGATTCGGTCGGCTTGGGAGCTTTCACGATGTTTGAGATGACAAAAATGGGGTCGGTGTTCCTCGTTGCGGGGTTCATTTATCTTTTGTTGATTGGGCTGCGGCTGCTCCCAGAAAGCGCAAAAGAGGCAACTTTTGAAGACAAATACCATTTGGGAGAATACATCACCAATGTGGTTTTGCAAAGGGGGGCTCCTTCCGTTGGGAAAACCATAAAGACCTCTCCTTTGGTCACAGAATTGGGCGTCGAAATCATTCAAGTAAAACGCGGTACCGAACGTTTCTTTTCCCCGCCCGACAATTTTGTTTTGGCAGAAAACGACATCCTGAAGGTGACTGGCAATGTGGATAAAATCAGGAAATTGCAGAACAGGAACAAGGTGTTGGTGCAGCCGCTGCTCAAAAAGGAAATGTCGGTCAACCCGGGCAGCGAACTGGTGTTGCACGAGATGGTGGTGCTGCCCAATTCAGATTTGGCGGGGCGGAAATTAGAAGACATTGATTTTGAAGACAGATTCGGCGCAGTCTTTCTGGGTGTGCGCGGCAGAAAGGGTTTGCAAAACAGGCTCATCGGAAACTGGAAATTGACCGCTGGCGACTGCCTGCTGTTGGCATCTACCAAAGACAAATCGGAAACGCTGCACAAGAATTTCCCCGACCTCTATATCATCAACCACACCGACCATTCCAATTTTTCAAAAAAGAAGGCTCTTATGGCAGCGGCCACCGTTGCTGCTGTCATTACATTGGCCTCGCTCAACATTTTGCCCATGCTCACGGCGGCTATCGCTGGTTGTATCTTGCTGGTATTGACCAAAATAGTCACCCCCGAAGAGGTCTATAAAAGCATCAGTTGGAAGGTGATTGTCTTGCTGGCGGGGTCGCTGAGTTTGGGTGTCGCATTGGAAAAAACCGGTACTGCGAAGTTGCTGGCCGACCAGGTTTACCATTTGGGGGGGCAGTTTGGGCCAATCGTCATGCTGAGCCTAATTTATCTCATAACTACCTTATTGACGGAGGCCATGTCGAACAACGCGACGGTGGTGCTATTGGCGCCGATTGTAATTGCGCTGGCACAATCCATGGACGTATCGCCCAAACCATTTCTCATCGCCATCACACTTGCTGCTTCGGCGAGTTTTATGACACCAGTAGGGTATCAGACTAACACCATGGTGTATGCCGCGGGGAACTATTCGTTCAGAGATTTTTTCAGAATCGGTGCGCCGCTCAATATCCTTTTCTGGATTTTGGCAAGTATCCTGATTCCCGTGTTTTTCCCTTTTTGAAAAGGAAAATTCCTCGACGTGCCGCCAACCAAAGGTTAGCGCTACTCATGTCGCCAACTGGAAAGTTGGCGTTATTCGTACAACAGGAATTTTTTCATGTGCGCATTCACCTCCATCCGCACTTTGGCGTGGTGTTCCGAATCGTCGGGACGGGTCAGCACCGCGTCAATCCATTCCACCACTTTCACACAATCGGCCTCTTTGAAGCCGCGCGAAGTGACGGCAGCAGAGCCGACACGAATCCCGGAAGTCGTCATGGGCGGCTGCGGGTCGAACGGAATCATGTTTTTGTTCACGGTGATGTCGGCTTCTCCGAGCGCGTTTTCGGCGACTTTGCCGGTCACATTTTTGGAGCGCAAATCAATGAGCATCAAGTGGTTGTCGGTGCCGCCGGAAATGATATTGTAGCCGCGCTCGACAAATGCATTCGCCATCGCCGAGGCATTTTTGATGACTTGTTGGCCGTAGGTTTTGAATTCGGGTTGCAAAGCCTCGCCGAACGCGACGGCTTTGGCAGCGATGACGTGCTCCAGCGGGCCGCCTTGCATCCCGGGAAAAACGCCGCTGTCCAAGATGCTCGACATTTTGATCGGCGCGCCTTTTTTCGTGGTGCGCCCCCAGGGGTTGTCGAAATCTTTTCCCATCAAAATAATACCGCCGCGCGGGCCGCGCAAAGTTTTGTGCGTGGTGCTGGTGACGATGTGGCAATGTGGCATCGGGTCGCTCAACAATTTGGCCGCAATGAGACCCGCGGGGTGGGCGATGTCGGCCAATAACAATGCACCGACGCTGTCCGCGATTTTTCGGAAACGCGCATAGTCCCAGTCGCGGGAATATGCCGACGCACCGCAGATAATGAGTTTGGGCTTTTCGGCATGAGCGATGGCCTCCACTTTGTCCATGTCAATGAGGCCGGTGTCTTCTTCCACGCCGTAAAAAGCAGGCGAATAAACTTTGCCCGAATAATTGACCGGCGAGCCATGTGAAAGGTGGCCGCCGTGTGCGAGGTTGAATCCCAAAATCTTGTCGAAAGGCTGGAGGCAGGCGAGGAACACCGCCGCATTGGCCTGCGCGCCGGAGTGCGGCTGCACGTTGGCCCAAGCCGCGCCGAAGAGTTCTTTGAGGCGGTCAATGGCGAGTTGCTCCACCTCGTCCACCACCTCGCAGCCGCCGTAGTAGCGGCGACCGGGATAGCCTTCGGCGTATTTGTTGGTGAGGCAGGTACCCATCGCGTCGAGCACAGCCTGGCTCGTAAAGTTTTCAGAAGCAATGAGTTCTATGCCGCGGCGCTGGCGGTCAAGTTCTTTTTGGATGAGGGAGAAAACGATGTCGGACATGAAAGGCGTTCGTTGTCCGCCTTCGCCAAGGCTTCGGCGGATAAATTTGTTATCAGTTGAAAGTTGTTCGTTTTTGGGTCACCTTCGGCAAGCCTATGGTGACTAAAGGCGCGGCAAAAGTAGAGAAAGGGCGTGGTTATTCACCGGGGGACTTTGTGTCAATTCTCTAATAAAACAGATTGTCATGTTGAACGAAGTGAAACACCTACACAAGTTCCTTTGCCCGCAATCACCCGTTTTTCGCAACATTCCGAGTCGCTTGGGTTATGCAGGTGTTTCACTTCGTTCAACATGACAAGCACGGGTGTTGGTTTTTAAAGGCAACCGGAGAAGTCACCGACTGGCTGTGGGTTTACAAACACCTTCTTTTCAAAACATGGATTTCGTTTCCCTTTCAAAACCCACGATTTCCGATTTTTCGTACACACCTTCCAGCATCAATTGAATTCGAACATCCTCGCCGGACTCACCACATTCTGCCGTCGGTTTGTTGCGGTTGAATTTGAGATTCAACAACTTGTCCAACTTATGCAAATACGGCTGCCCGGCATTTTTGCAGAAACTTTCGCAACAACACGGCACCATCTCATCCGCATGGATGCTCCGGAACCACCGGCGGTGCAGTTCGTCCACTTCGTCGCGGACGCGGCGCAGGGCATATTTCCGATAGCGCGGCTCGCCCAAAACTTCGAGGATGATTTGTCGAAGACCGCTTTGCGATTCGGCATCGTCCTCGCGCATGAGGACGCGACAATCTTCGCCCTCGATTTTGTAGCGCAGAATCGCGCCTTTTTTCCACACCATTTCCACGCCCTTTTCGTCGCGCTCGATGAAGTCGCTCAGGCGCACGATGAGGCGCGACATCAGGCCTTTCGGCATGATGGGGTACTGGTAGCGGAACTGCAACGCGCCATTTTTCTTGTGCCAGATGTAGGGCGGCGCATTGTCGGGCAGGAGTTGCGCGGCCACGTAGTTGCCCTCCGACGATTCGTAGCAGATGTCGAAGTTGTTTTTCGTCATCAACTGCAAAATCTTCTGAGCGTCAGTGCGCGAGTAGTCCTCTTTTTTCAAAATCTCGAAAATATCGTCGGGTGTAAACCTGCCGCCTTGCTTCGCAATTTTTTCATTTTTGAGAAAACAATATACACCCTCCACCGCCCATTGGGGGCTTAAAACAATCAAATCCAACAGCGAGGGGTCGTTTTGGAAATGCAGCAGCGACCCCAACTGGTGCAGGTAGCCGCTCAGATTCAGTTGGTCTTCTTCTTTCGTCACTTTGTGTTCCGAGCAGATTTCCCCAAAACGCTCCATCGAGATGTAGGGGCGTTTTTTGGATTCTTCGCGCAGGGCTTCGCGGATGGGCTTCCACTGGCGCGGCAGTTTGGAGCGCACGATGGGCAGGTTCACCAAGCGGTCTTCGATGGTTTTGATGAGATTTTCAAAACGATAATCGTTTTCGGCAAAATCCACTTCGAGAAAATACGGCTCCAAATGTTCCTCGTAGTACTTCAAAATATCCTGATACTGCGGCAGTTTGCCCGTGCCGTCTTTGCGCTTGTTGAACACCAGCAGGAGCGGCACTTTTTCCGGCGAGTCTTCGCGGTCTTTGCCGAGCAGACTGATGATTTTGAACCAGTAAGGCAGGTTGGGCGCTTCGGCGCGGGCGTCCATCATGAGTACATAGAGCGCGCGCGGGGTCAGGAAAAACTGGTGGGTCATGTACTGCAATTCCTGCCCGCCGAAGTCCCAGAGGTTGGCGCGAAACACTTGCTCGCCGAGGCTTTTGTGCTTGATTTCCAGCCCTTCGTGGATGTTGATGCCGTGCGTTTCGTCTGTCGGGTGGGTGAGCGGGTCGAAGGCTGGGTTTTTCATTTTCTCGAAGAGCGTCGTTTTGCCTGTCCCGCCTTCGCCGACGATGATCATTTTGGCCTCGGGTATTTCCTCGGTGCCTCCCTGGGTTTCTATCTGGGCGAAATAGTTGAGGATGGCTTCGTTGCCCTGCTTTACGATGTCGAGGGGGGGTATGGTGAGGGGGCAGCCTATAGCATTTATATCAGTAGGTAATAATAAATAAAATCTAATCCGTCTTCCTTTTTTTATTAGAGATAAAATGGGCGATAAATCAGCGACCTGTGTGTCGGAAAAGTTAAGTATTCTCAAGTTTATCAAGTTTTTCAAGGGAGACAAATCGGCGACCTGTGTTTTGTAAAAAAAGAGTATTTCCAGGTTTATCAGGTTTTTCAGAGGCGACAAATCGGTGACCCGCGTGTTGGAAAAGAAGAGCTCTTTCAGTTTTATCAGGCTTTTCAAGGGGGACAAATCAGCGACCTGCGTGTTGGAAACTTCGAGTTCTTGCAGGTTGTGCAAGTCTTTCAAGAGTGACAAATCGAATAGTTCCTTATTGTTATTCAATCGCAAAGCCTTCACCCTAACACACTCTGCCAATTCCGAAGGCAGGTATTTCAATTCACAATAACTTAGGTCAAGAGAAGTGTCTCTCCTTTTATTGTTTTCAGCGATGCGTTTCAAGGCTTTTTCTGACATGGTGCGTGGGTATTTTTTGCGCAGCAAGATAAGAGTTTTGTGTACTCTACTTTTGTCATTCCCGAAGGGAATCTACCCGACACTCACTCTTCGGATGATTCGAAAAAGCCCGACTTGGGTAGATTCCCTTCGGGAATGACAAAAGTACGCCCCAGAAAAAAACAGCCGCGAGCGAGTAATCAATACCCGGTCGCGGCTGTCATTCCCGAAAGCATCGGTCAGGCGTCATTTAAGGCGCTTGATGTGCATGGGTTTGTGCGATACAGCAAAACTTTTCTGGAAGGCTGCCGATTTGTGGAAAGAAGAGGGGCCGGCGGATGCGGTCTCGTAAGCAGCCTCGCGCACTTTGTGGTAGCGGACAAAGTCTTCGATTTCTTTGGGCGAGTGCCTGATTTTTTTGAATTTACTTGCCCAATCCGCAAGGTTGATGGCGTCGCCTTGCTCGGTCACGCGCATGGGAAACTGCGCTTCGATGAGGTTGCTCAGTTGCCACAAAGGCATATTGTGGGTTTCTTGAATGACGGTATCGAGGATTTTTTTGCCGGAGGGGCTCAATTCGACGGAAGCCGCGTGGTTATTTTTGGGGACTACAACAAATGACAGGAATCGCAGGCTTTCTTTTTCGTTGGGTTCCAAGAAAAAATTGGCTTCATCGTGGGCCAGCGTTTCGGCGATCAGAGGTGAATAAGGCCCTCGGTCGGTGTTGCGCCAAACAATGTCTGTGATGGGTTCTCCGTGTTCGACGGCACAGCGCCAGTCAGCCAGAAAAATCATTTTTACTGCACGGGAAGCACCAAGACTCAATGGGTTAGGAAATTTCCGATAGAGGTACAGCAGCACATTATTGAGTGGAGACATTTCAGGAAATTTATTGGTTAGTAAGGAAAAAGTTGTTTTTCGTCTGGTGGTGTCGGATAAATTCGCGTATCAACAAGGATTCTTCGTCGAGTTCTCGTGTGATGTCATTTATCAACAAACAGTTGCATCGCCTGCTTTCAAACATAATGATGCCGCATTGGTGGCCGTCTTCCATGATGGCTTTGAAATATAGATTTCGCGGCTCCATGCGCATCTTCGGGACTTTTTTTCTATAATGCACATCGTATTTTGTTTGCAATTCGTGCAAGTATAAATTGCTCTGTTCAAAATCAGGTAAATCATCAATGTGCAGTTCTCCTTTTATACAAGTTTTCTCAATAAACGGTCTGTAAATAGTGCCGTTTGTGCGTCGGATGTCGTTGCAGGGCGAGTACGAAGTGTAGCGTCCGATAATGTGGTATTGATTTTTTCTGTTGTTATCTATCAGAAAGAGTGTTATTCTTTCATCATTAGTAAACTGCAATTTTGTGGACAATATTTTTAACGTATTGTCAAGCAAACGTTTTAGCACCGCATCTTGCTGCTCCCACCATGCTTCTTGGCGCTGCTGTTGGATGGAGTGCTCCTCGGCTTCTTTTTGCAAGCGGTCTTTGCGGTTGGCGATTTTTGCCGCCAATAGCACCCCCGCAAGAAAAAAGCCAATAGCGGCCAATAGAAACCAAGACGACACTAAATATGGACTGCCCAACACAATACAAACCACACCGCAGGCCCAGCATATCAGCATAACCATCTTGCCGTTTCGGTCGTGCCAGTCGCGACGCCGCTGGATTTGGGAATTAATCCTGGCATCACCATTCCCTTGCGGTCGTTCAGATTGATTAGGGTAAAGCGCAGACATAGGCAAATAAGACAGGATTTCAGTGGTGTCTGAAATTGTCCTGTTTTATCATACCTGGCAACAAAGCGTTACCGAAAGGTTGGAGAACCACAGCAAGACAGGAATTCAACTTCAAACGATTCAGATTAAATTGAGTTGATTCCCCCTATCTTGGAAGGGAAAATATAAACAACAGAAAAGGCGGGATTAGTTCAGATGGCGAAACGCGGTCGCGTAAGCATTACAAATGTGTGACATAAATGCTTGTAAAAAGTCATTTTTGGTCAAAAATTTTTCAACGCCGAGCCAATTTGTTCCAAATCCAGATATTCCATGCGCGTGACCCGACAGCCCGTTTTGGGATGGCGGCCTTTCGCCCGACGCATCTGCCTTCGCGAAAGTCTTTGCCTGTTTCCTACATTTCCAAAAAAATGCCGCATCCGATTTGGCAGCATTTGTACCCACAGGTGTATCTTCATGGCCTCAGGAACGGGTAAACAATAACTTTTGAATTTCAGGCAGATTAGTTTTTGCCCAGACAACCATCCTTTTTGTGCGAATAGTGGTGCTATTTAATCAAAAAGATGGGCAGTCTGGGTGAAAAGGAATCACATCAAATTGATAAGTTATTGTTTACCCGTTCCTTAATCTCCATTTTCTGTGAACAAAAAAGTACCAAGCATGAAAAGCCGATTCCTACCCGCCGTTTTACTCCTTTTTGCCGTTTTTTCTTTCCAAAACCTGAATGC
>CAYZVM010000048.1:0-4720 GCA_964481485.1 uncultured Saprospiraceae bacterium
CGCCGGAATGATATTCCGGCTAATCGGAAAGTCGTTCAGGCGGAATATCATTCCGTCGAACAAGGCTTATTTTTTGAAAAAAGCCATCGCTTTCCGCCAGTCTGCCATTTTGAAAACAACCGCCCCAGCCATTCCAGCCGCCAAGCCGATTCCGCACTTCACCCACCAGCCCAAATCGGTTTTTTCAAAAACGAGCCAATTCGCAGCGAGCACGAACACGGCGAAACCCGCGACACGCAGCCACCAATTCCGGCTCGGCCAAAAACCGAACGTTTTGGCGCAAAGCCACATCAGGCCGACGGATACGAACGATTGGGTCAGCACCGCCGCCACTGCCGTCCCAAAGGCTTGATAACGGGGAATCAGAAAGAGATTCAGCCCCAGATTCAACAAAATGCCGAAGAGAAAAACGCGGTTCATTTCCCTCAATTTCTCGTGCGCTGTCAGCAGCGTTCCAAAAATGTAAGTCAGGCTCACCGGCACGAACGCCCAAATCAACACACCCAACGTATCCCAACGGTAAGCATTCGCCCGGGCCGACATCATCAGGTGCAGCAAATCCTCGCGCGCAAAGCAGATGACCGTCGCCAACGTCACGCTCCCCGCCCACAACAAATTGAAACTCAACGAAGCCAGCGAACGGATGCCGTTTGTTCCGTCATTTTTCAGCAGCCGCGCAAACATGGGCAGCAGCAACGAGGCGAACATAAACCCGAACATATTGCAGGCATCGAGCAGACGATATGCCCCGGCAAAAACCTCCGCGTGGGCTTCCCCGTCGGGCAAAAGGCGTTCGAGCAAAACCCCATCCAGCCGCGTGTAAGCAAACATGAGCAGAATGACGAGGGCGTAAGGAAAACTTTTGCGCAGCAAAAACAACACGACGGGGCGACCTGCCCGCCAGTTTTTCGCCCAAGAAGGCCGCACCGGGAAATCGGCTTTTTGCCGCAGCAGCCAAAAAACGATGAGCGCCGTGAGCACTAAGGCCAGCATTTGTGCCAGCGCGAAAGTTTCGATATTGAGCGGAATACCCGGCAAGTTTCCCCAGAGCAAAATACCGCAAGTGGCGAGCATCAGCAGTTTGTCCAACGAAGAAAGCAAACTATCGAGCCGGTAATGGCCGAGGCCGGAGACGTTGGAACGCAAGAAAAAAGTCAGTTGCACCAGCACGGCGTTGAACAGCAAAATAAGCAGCAGTGGCAGTTCGCGCATCCCATAACCAAAGATTGCCCAAGCCACAAAAAACGTCAGCGCGATATAGAAAATGCTCAACAAACCTTTGATAGCCAGCAGGTTTGGGAAATACTTTGGCAACAACTGCGGGTGCCGGCTTAGGTAGCGGCTGTTGAAATTCTGAATCCCAAAATCGTTCAGAATTTGAAAAATGTAGGTGAGATTGAGCAGCGCGAAGTACAGCCCGTAGTCCTCGCCGACGCGGTTTTGCACCGTCAGGTCAATGCCGAAAATGAAAAACGGCTTTATCAGGAGATTGATAAAGACGAGCAGGAGGATGTTGAGGATGAATTCGCGGTTCACTACTTAGTCATCTGTTACTGGCGACTCGAACAAGGAGAATGACTTTGAGGTGTCGAGCAATTCTTCCACACTGAAATCTTCCAAAAAATCAAGTGCCGCGTCAACGGAAGCAAATTCAAAACGTCTTACTTCTCCAATATTGGTATGCACCTCAATTACGACGCTACTGACTTCGCGCTCGGCGGAATTATCCAAAATACGCTCAATAGATTTCTCTAATTCCGGCTTAATTCCGGCGATCATTGCTTCTGCAATGGCTTGTTTCTCGGCACTGGCAAGGGAAGAATACTTATCCCACGACTCTATGGCCGTATTCCGGTCTTTCTCGCCCCAGTCAAACTTGATTCCGTGCGCGTGGAGCAAAGCCGTAATTGTATCAAATGGGATGATGAAGATATTAATGTCGTGGCTTTTCATCATTGCCATTGAGGTTCTGCTCCAATTACCAGCCAAGATTGCAATGGAGCTGCGAACACTGCCATACCGCCGTCGAATAGCGTTGTGCGCTGTGCAAAGCCAACTGCCTTTGTCCCGATTATGCTTTTTGTAGCGAATGTATTTGTATTCAATAAGAATCAAGGGTTGCATAGATTCATTTGTCACGACGGCATCTATGTTGTAAGGAGTATCATCGTCTCCCTTCATTATTATCCCAATCATACGGCCAGTTCGAGGATTAATTCGAGGTGTAATGGCATGATAGCCAGAACACTTGGTTTCTAACCAAGTGCCGAAGGACACTAGAGTTTGTTTTGTAAAAGCGTCCTCTAAATTGGAATAGTCAACATTCATTGAATCTGGAGAAATTTATATTGCGCTTTGGTAAAATTTTTGACACTTTCAAAAAAGGCATCAAGCTCCTCATAGTTCTTAAAAATGTATTCCTGGTGAATTTTATGGAAGGGATTTTTTGAAACTTCTCTTTGAAATCTACTCCTATTTGCTTCCTCCGAAATTATGAACATTTTAACCCGAAGTTTATAGACTTGGTAAAGTCGCAACAATCCTTTGGTAATATCAGTTGTATGTTCAACCTCAAAGGCATGAGTTGGAAATCCCTCATCATCAAACCAAATAACATCAATCAATCGAACAGTATCCAAATGCATTGAAGGAATTGAACCTTCGGGTACTTTATTTTCTGAGCATAGATCGCCAAGTATCCCATATTTACTTTCTTTTGACCTATCCGGCGTATAAGTTTTATAACCAAGGTAACTGCCGATTAATATCAACTTCGCTTGCAAGTCAGAATGAGTTAGTTGCTGAGGATTTCCAATTTCTATGTTAATCACTTTACTAATCTCCTCCAAGCGGGAGAAGTCTTTTTTATATCCAGTGAGTTTTATCTCTACTACTTTATCTAAATGAATTTCTGGTATTTCAAGGAGATAGACACCATCTTCAGTTTGAATAGTGTGAAATTGGAAATCCCCCTTTGATGTCGACGGCAGTTTCCGAGAATTTGATATGAAGTTTGAAAGCGAGCCAACACAAATTTCAATTCGGCTTTCGTATTTTTTAGCAATAACCAGCACCCCCTCTTTCTTATATTCGGATATCTGTTTCATTACATTTGGGCGTATCCCATGCCAATTGCCTTTACCTCCAAAAACAAAATATAACATTCCCCTTTCGTCTGTAAAGAGTTTCTTTGAACCATTAACCGGGTTTAAAATAGATTTTTGAATTCTCTCCAATTCTCCGATTACCAATTTTCTGTCTTCCGAAGTAAATTTTTCAGACATAGCTTTGATAGTTAAAGATTATTAGGAAACAAAAGGGTGCGCCTCCACGCCAGTCGAGTGAAAACCCACTTGTTTGGCGACAAGGTTGGTAGTACCACTGCCCATGAAAGGATCGTAAACAGTATCTCGACCAACACATAAGCCAGATACTGCCAAGCTATGTTCAACAGCCTTATAGGAAAAACCTGCCGGATAGGTAAACCAACCATGCACAGGGGCTTTTAGGCTGTCTCTAAACGTACCCCATTGGGAAACGTCAGGTGTGACAATGCCGACTTCTTCAACTTCTTCAAAAAGAGTGCTTTGCATAATATCAATCAAAAACCTTTGGGATAAACCCACCGTCAGTGGGCAAAAGTAACAAAAGGCGGCATGATTCCCCCAAAGTTATTATTCATCCACCCTCCCACCCTTCAATTTCAAAATCCGCCCCGTCCGTTTCGCCAACTCCATATCATGTGTCACCAACACGAGCGTGGTGCCGACGGTTCGGTTGAGGTCGAAAATCAAATCCACGATACCCGTCGCGTTGTCGGCATCGAGGTTTCCGGTAGGTTCGTCGGCAAAAAGAATTTTCGGGCTGTTCGAAAAGGCGCGGGCAATGCACACCCGTTGCTGTTCGCCGCCGGAAAGCTGGGCGGGATAGTGATCGAGCCGACTGCCGAGGCCGACTTTTTCGAGCCATTGGCGGGCAACGGTCTCGGCGTTGGAGTCGCCGCGCAGTTCGAGTGGTACCATTACGTTTTCGAGCGCGGTGAGGGTGGGTATGAGTTGGAAATTTTGAAAAACAAAGCCGACATAGCGGTTGCGCACTTCGGCGCGTTCGTCTTCCGAAAGGTCGTCCAATGGGATGTTGTTCAATGAAATAGAGCCGCTTGTGGCGCGGTCGAGGCCAGCACAAAGCCCCAACAATGTGGTTTTTCCCGAGCCAGAAGGCCCGACGACGGCAAAGGTGTCGCCCGGTGCTAGCTCAAAACTGACATTGTCCAGCACGGTGAGCGATTGGCCGTTGGCGGAGCGATATTGCTTGGTGAGGTGGGTGGCGGAGAGCATTAATTATGAATTGTGAATTATGAATTGCGCGAAGCAAGAGTTGAAACCCAAAATGTCTCCTATGGAGCTTGAAATTCCAAGCCGTGATTCGCCCGAATTATGAATGATAAAGTCGAAACGCTATATGCTCGTTTTTGCTCACGGTACTTGATAAAAAGCGGACTGAACTGCCGGTTTTTTCGATGAACCACTAACAGACCCACCCCCGACCCTTCCTTTTCAGGGGCGAGGGTGGGGTTGCCGAGAAGCAGACTACGCTGCCATTGCCTTGCCCGCCAACCAACCGCCCGTCCATGCTGCCTGAAAATTGAACCCGCCGGTGATGGCATCAATGTCCAGCACCTCCCCGGCGAGGTAAAGGTTTGGACACAATTTGCTCTCAA
>CAYZVM010000048.1:4820-30135 GCA_964481485.1 uncultured Saprospiraceae bacterium
TCAATGTCCAGCACCTCCCCGGCGAGGTAAAGGTTTGGACACAATTTGCTCTCAAACGTTTTGAAATTCAATTCTTTGAGCGAAACACCCCCGGCGGTCACGAACTCTTCTTTGAACGTGCTTTTTCCCGCAATTTGAAAAACAGCGGCGGTCAGTTGCGTTGCCAAATTTGTCAAGGATTTTTTGTCCATATCGGCCCAACGGCGAGTCGCGGGGATTTCGGCGGCAGCCGTGAGCCGTTGCCAAAGACGGAGCGGCAGACCAAATTGGCTGTTCGCCTCCACCAACTTTTTCCCTTGTTCAACTTTCAATTGTTGCAAATTTTCGGCGACCTCCGAGGAGTTTGTTTTCCCTAAAAAATTGATTTCCAGTGGAAAATGATACTCCAATGAGTGCAAATCCCGTGCGCCCCATGCCGATAGCCGCAAGATGCCGGGGCCGCTTAGTCCCCAATGGGTGACGAGCAGCGGGCCGCTGGCCGAAAGTTTTGTACCGGGAATTCGGACGGCGGCATCTGGCACGGACACGCCCGCCAAATCGCGCAATCGTGTGTCTTTGGTGTTGAATGTGAACAACGACGGCACCGGCTCCACGATGCTGTGGCCGAGTGTTCGGAGCGTTTCCCACACGGCGGCATTGCTCCCGGTAGCGACCATTATTTTTGAAAAAACGAGCGGAGCGCGTTCGCCGGTCAGCCAAATCTGCCACTCGCCGGAAGGCATCGGGGCGAATTTTTCTACCCGGGTACCGGTGCGAATTTGCACGCCAGCACGGCGGGCAGTTTGTTGCAAACAATCCGTAATGGTCTGAGAATCATCGGTGACGGGGAACATCCGCCCGTCGACTTCGGTCTTGAGCGGCACGCCGCGCTGGGCAAACCACTCCACCGTTTGCGCCGGACCAAACTGCACGAACGGCCCCAACAACTCGCGGCTGCCGCGCGGATAATACTGCACCAATTCACGCGCATCGAAACAGGCATGGGTCACGTTGCACCTGCCGCCGCCGCTCACGCGCACTTTTTCCAGCACGGATTTTCCACGCTCGAAAATGGTGACACGGCAATCCGGGTTTGCCTCCGCGCAAGCGATGGCGGCAAAAAAGCCGGCAGCGCCGCCGCCGATGATAGCGATATTCACAATGGAAGGGTTCAGATTTGCAGTTTGAGGGGCGAAGTTATTGGAAGTGCAATTGGCGAATGTTGAAATGTTGATTTGTTGGATGACAATAAATTTCGGACTTTCGTCGCCGAAGCAATACCGAATTAACAAATCAACAAACCCGCCCCCCGCCATGCCCGACAACTCTTACCGCGCCATCACTGCTTGGGCCGAGGAAGACCGCCCACGCGAAAAAATGCAACTCAAAGGCAGGCAGTCCCTTTCTGATGCCGAACTCATCGCCATTCTCATTGGCTCCGGCACGGTGGGCGAAAGCGCGGTGGGGGTGGCGCAGCGCATTCTGGCCTCGGTGGACAACAACTTGCACGAGCTCGGCAAACGCACCGTCAAAGAACTTCAGCGATTCAAAGGTGTGGGCGAGGCGAAGGCTATCACCATCGCAGCTGCGCTCGAGCTGGGCCGCCGCCGCCAACTCTCCGACCTCCGCGAACGCCCGCGCATCAACTCCAGCCGCGATGCTTTCAATGCCATTGCCCCTTTGCTCAATGATTTGCACCACGAGGAATTTTGGCTGTTGATGCTCAACAAGGCCAACGAGGTTTTTTCCCGTGAGCGCCTCAGCGCGGGCGGGATGAGCGGCACAGTGGTGGACGTGAAACAGGTGCTGAAAACCGCGCTCGATGCCCGCGCCGCTGCTTTTATCGCCATTCACAACCATCCGTCGGGCAATCTGCAACCCAGTCAGGCGGACATCGAATTGACCAAAAAATTGGCACAGGCGGGAAGGCTGCTGGATATGCCCTTGCTCGACCACCTCATCGTGTCGGAGCGCGGATATTATAGTTTTGCAGATGAAGGGACTATGTGACACGAGCGAAATACGGGGGCGAGAAATGAGTCTTACGCCGTTCAATCTGCCACCCAAAGATGAACATAGTTGTCTTTAGCGATATTTCGTCAGGACAAAAAACAACAGGATAACATGAACCAACTTTTTACCCAACTGGCGCTGCTCGGCGGGGCCATTTCCCTATTATTTTGCTGCGACAGCACTCCCCCGTGCCGCGAATTGGCGGGGCAGTGGACCAATCGCGAAGGGCAGGTTTTTTTGTTCCAACCCAACGGAAAGGCAATGTGGCTGATAAAATTCGGCAGCCAATTCGACACCTTCCCCATCGAATATCGCTACGATTGCAAACAACAGCCGGTGGCGCTCGACCTGACAAGTTTTAAATCGGGGCCGCTCACCGGGAAAACACTCTACGGCATCCTCGAATGGACGAGCGACAGCTCTTTCCGATTCGACGGAGAGCCGGGGGTTACCCCAGAAGTGCGCCCGACGACATTCAACATCGAACAGACCATGAAATTTTACAAGGAAGAGAAGTAAAAGGAGTGAGAAGCGAGGAGTGAGGAGCGAGGCAGTGTGTTGTGTCTCACTCCTCGCTTCTCACCCCTCGCTTCTCGCCCTATCACGCCTGCGCGGTAGGGGTGCCGAAGTTCATCGGCGGGATGGGCTGGTCGGATTCCTCGATTTTGCCAAATTGCATTTCATACTTTTGGAGGTTGTCCTTCAAGGCGTAGAGCAGCCGTTTGGCGTGTTGGGGTGTGAGGATGATGCGTGCTTTCACCTTTGCCTTCGGCACATTGGGCATCAGCCGGATAAAGTCCACCACAAACTCGGCATTGGAGTGCGAAATGATGGCTAAGTTGGAATAAATGCCTTCGGCCACTTCATCGGATATTTCAATATTGATGGCTGGCTGCTGCGGAATCTTAGTTTCTGCCATTGCAAATAAGTATTTGAGTGTAAAAATGTTGAGTTCGAGATAAATTTTCGGGGTTGCAAAACTACCTGAAAGAAATCAAAGTCCGTGAAGAATGTGCCCGACAATCCGCTCCGCGTGCACCCTCGAATTTTCAATAAACCAAACGTGCGTGTCCATGCCGCCGCAAACGACCCCGGCCAAATAAAGCCCCGGCAGGTTGGATTCTTGCGTTTCGGGATTGTACGCAGGGTAGAAATTGCCATCTTCTGACAACGCGACACCGGTTTTTTTTAAAAAATCAAAATTCGGCTGGTAGCCGGTGGCCGCGATGACAAAATCATTTTCCATCGTGACCAACCCCTCTGGCGTTTGAATATCCACCTCGCTGGGGCGAATCGCCCGCAATTCCGACTGAAAAAAAGCCTTGACCGATCCCTCTTTGATGCGGTTCACGATGTCGGGCCGCGCCCAATATTTTACCCGTTGGCCGATATCTGCCTCGCGCACCACCATCGTCACATCCGCACCTTTTCGCCAAGTTTCGAGTGCCGCGTCCACCGCCGAATTGTTGGCACCCACCACGATTACCTTCTGCCGGTAATAAGGGTGCGGCTCTTTGTAATAATGCGTCACTTTCGGCAAATCTTCTCCTTCGATGCCGAGGCGGTTCGGGATGTCGTAAAAACCCGTAGCCAACGCTACGTTTTGTGCCAAAAACCGGCCTTTATTTGTCAAAACTAAAAACCTCGACACGCAGGATTCGTCCGCCTGAATGTCGAGTACCGTTTCAAAAAGGCGCAAATTCAGTTGCTCCGACTCAGCCACGCGGCGGTAATATTCGAGCGCCTCGCTGCGGGCCGGTTTGGCATTGTTCGACACAAAAGGCACGCCACCGATTTCCAACCTTTCGGAGGTAGAGAAAAAAGTCATGTTGGCCGGGTAATGGTAGAGCGAATTCACCAAAGTTCCTTTTTCCAAAATGACATAGCGCAACCCCGCTTTTTTCGCCGCCAATCCGCAGGCCAAACCGATGGGGCCGCCGCCCACAATGAGCAAATCGAATGGTTCCATACCGGGCAAAACAACGAATCGCCCGCCGGGTTGTGGGGCAAAAAATGGACTGGAGCGACATTTTTTTCTTCAAGTGCCAGATAGTCCACGTTTTGAAAACATGGAATGTCTCCGTCTTACCGGCAACTACATTCTCATTTCATTCCCGGTCAAAAACCCCGCTCAGGTTGGCACTTGGTCGTTTCGCCAAAAATACTGCCCATCGCTGCTCTATTTTCGCCACTAAAAATTTTTTGACACATGAAACATCTATTTACCGCAACACTTTTTCTCCTCGTCGCCGGGTTGCTCTCGGCACAAGAACTCCCCTCTGAACTGAACGGCTACAAATTCACCACGGTGAAAAACCTCGGCGCCACGCCCGTTCAAAACCAAAACAAATCCGGCACCTGCTGGGTATTTTCCACTAATTCCTTCTTTGAGAGCGAGCTTGTCCGCATGGGCAAAACGCCCGTTGACCTGAGCGAAATGTACATCGTGCGGGCGGGCTACATCGAACGCGCTGAAAATTATGTGCGCCGCCAAGGAGCCGCCGCGTTTGGCCAAGGCGCTGAAAACCATGATGTTCTGAATATTGTGCGCGAATACGGCATCGTGCCGCAGTCCGTTTACAGCGGTTTTCTGCCCGAAAGCGGCTACGACAAACCTGTGCATGGCGAGATGGAGGCGGTGCTGAAAGCCATGCTCGACGCGGTGAACAAAAACCCCGACGGCAAACTCAGCAAACTCTGGATGAAGGCTTACACCGGCGCGCTTGACGGCTACATGGGCGCACCGCCCGCGTCTTTTACTTATGAAGGAAAAACGTACACGCCGCAGTCCTACTTTCAAAGTCTTGGCATCAACCCGGACAACTATGTGGCGCTCACTTCGTACAACCACCACCCGTTCTACAAACCTTTCATCCTCGAAGTATCGGACAACTGGTCGAACGGACTGTTTTACAATGTTCCGATTGACGAACTGACACAAATCGCCGAAAACGCGGTGGACAAAGGCTACTCGGTGGCTTGGGCGACCGACGTGAGCGAGAAGACTTTTTCTGCCAAAGAAGGACTCGCCGTGATGCCCGCCAAAACGTGGGAAGATATGTCGCAGACCGAAAAGGATTCCATCTGGAAAGCACCGATGAAGGAAAAATGGGCGACGCAGGATGACCGCCAAGCAGCCTTCAACGAACTCAGCACTACCGACGACCACGGGATGCACATCACCGGCATTGTGAAAGACCAAAACGGCACCAAGTATTTCATTATCAAGAACTCATGGGGCACGGTGAAGAAGGAAATGGGTGGCTATCTGTATGCCTCCGTGCCTTATTTCCGCTACAAGACTATGTCCATCATGGTGCATAAAGACGCGATCCCGGCAGGGATTAAACAGAAATTGGGGATGTGAGTTTTTGGATATTCTGACAAAAAACAAGAAAGGTTCGGGGGTACTCCCGAACCTTTTTTTATTCGATTTATTCAGCCTTTTTCCGCTCTTCTTTCTTCGCTTTTTCATCCTTTGTGTCCTCCTGCTTTTTCCCCAAATATTCCGGCAATTCCATGCCCGCCATATTCAGCAAATCGTTGAGCGGCGGCACGGCGCGGTACATCCCAGAAATGAAATTGGAGGTAGAGTTGCCGTCACCTTGGCCACTTCCATTGCCACCTTCCCACACTGTTACTTTGTCAATCTTGATGCCTTTGATGGCTTCCACTTGGATTTTCACCAATTCTGGCAATTTGTCGGCAATCAAGAGGAGCACGGCCTCACGGGTGTTGCCACCGGCGGATTCCACCACTTTTTGGAAACCTTCGGCCTGCTTGCTGAGCACCTCGAAAAGGCCACGTGCTTCGGCTTCTTGTTTCAAAAAGATAGCATCTGCCTCCCCTTTTGCCACCCGGCGGATTTGCTCGGCTTGGGCTTCGGCAGCAATTTCGGCTTTGCGTTTGTCAATTTCAGCGCGCACCACCTCGTCGGCCTCGCGGCTGGCTTTTTCACGGGCAGCACGGGCAAGTTCGGCGGCTTCTTCTGCTTTGTAGGCATCTTCGAGGGCTTTTGCCGACTGCACCTTTTCGGCGGTCATGGCTTGGCGCAGTGCCTCGGCCTCGGCTTGGCGACGGTCTGCTTCAGACTTAGCTACCGAAACACGGGATTGGTTTTCGCCCTCTACGGCACGGGCATTCGCCTCGGCCACCCGGATACGCTGCAACTGCTGCGCCTCAGCTTCACCGGAAGCCGCGATAGCCTCTGCGTTGGCTACTTTGGAACGTTGCATCTGCTGGGCTTCCGCCTCACCGATATGGGCAAGAGCCTGTGTTTCAGATACTTTGATGCGCATCTCACGCTGAGCGTCGGCCTCGCCGATGGAGCCATCGCGGGTTTTTTGTGCCACCGATACACGCGCATCGTTGATGGCTTTGGCGGCTGCTTCTTTGCCCAATGCCACGATGTAGCCCGATTCGTCGTGGATGTCGGTCACGTTCACGTTGATGAGGCGCAGACCGACTTTTTTCAATTCACTTTCGACGTGGTGCGACACGTTGCTGTAAAATTTGTCGCGGTCGGCGTTGATTTCCTCGATGTCCATGGTGGCAATCACGAGGCGCATTTGGCCGACGATGATGTCATGGGCGACGGTGCGGATGGCTCCCATATCAAGTCCCAACAGCCGTTCGGCGGCGTTGGTCATCACGGCGGGTTCGGTGCTGATGCCGACCGTGAAACGTGAAGGCACGTCCACGCGGATGTTTTGTTTGCTCAATGCGTTGCGCAAATCCACGTCAATCGAAATCGGCGTGAGGTCGAGGAACGAAAAATCCTGAATGACCGGCCACACGAATGCGGCGCCGCCGTGGATACATTTGGCGGATTGGCCAGCGCCGGTTTTACCAAAAATCACGAGGATTTTGTCGGACGGGCATCGTTTGTAGCGTGAGATGAACACGCCGCCAATGATAAAAAGAAAAACAAGGAGTAGGATGAATAGCAATAGGACTGGTGCCATAAGTTGTTTGATGTTGGATTTGGTGAAAGTAATGTTGAGTGGTTATCGGAGTTGACCGGAGTTTCTTACCCGATTCAGTTCTTTTTATCTGCGGTTTTCAAAAAAGGCCATGCGCAGCCGGAGCGGACATCGCTCGTTTTCAAAAGAAATATTTTTGAATGGGAAAAAATCAGGGTTTTGCCTCAAAAGGTTGCACGATAAGTTTGTCGTTTTCGTCCATGCCGACCACCAAAATCGGGGTGCCGGTGGGAATGGCATCGCTTTCGGACACCGCCTCCAGCTCGCGCAGGGCACCCTGTACTTCGAGCATAATTTTGCCCGCGCCGCCTTGTAGTGCGGGAATGGGCAGGTAAACGATGCCGGTTTTTCCGAGCGCATTGTACTGCTCCAAGTTGCCGGAGGCTTGCAGGCGAAGTAACATGCGCAAGAGTTTATATACCAACCACGCGGCAAAAACACCCGCCGCGATACCGGCCAGCAATGCCATGAAAGGGCTTGCTCCCAGTTTCAGCGCCACGACACCCGTCCAGCCCATGAACATCCCAAAAGCCAACAAACCGCGCACACTGAGTATGGCGAAACCGATGTCCGCACCGTCGGAGAGCAAGTCCGCATCGTGATGGCCGGTGAACTGAACAGCCAGATAAATCAAAAACAACACATTGGAAATCAGTCCGGTGGCCCAGAAAAACTGTTCGGCACCGTTCAGTGCCTGCCACCATGTCATAAGGTCGAGCAACATTTTCTGTTAAGAGTTTTAACAAATCTATACCCGCAAAAATGGGGAACGCCATTCAGCTCGACAAGGCCGGATTGAAATACGGCGGGCGAAAAGTTTTGACCGATAAAAGGAAAATCGCGCAATGCGTGCCCTCGCAAGCGGGGCTTTTATCCCCAAAAAACGACGAATAAAAATGGCGTGTTTTAGGCGAAAAATAGGCTCACTGCGCAAATCGCGCGTCCCGCAAAAACGCCTCGTCGGTCAGCGTTTTCAAAAACGCAATCAATTTCGTTTTTTCATCTGCCGAAAGCGGGATGCCCAAAGTGCCGTCGGGCTGGCGCAGCAAAGGGTCGAGCGTGGGCGAATCTTTCACCCCGTCGGTGTAGTGGTCGAGCACTTTTTCGAGCGTTTTGAATTTGCCGTTGTGCATATAAGGCGAGGTGGCAGCCACGTTGCGGAGCGATGGCACGCGGAATTTGCCCACATCGTCGGGCAACGAACTTACTTCGAAGCGGCCTTTGTCGAGCGTAAAATCGTCGAGGATGCCATTGTTGCGGTAAGTCTGGTCGGTGAAAAGGTCGGTGGCATGACAGGAGGCGCATTTTTGTTGAAAAATTGCCAGCCCCTCCAACTCTTCCGAAGCCAACGTGCCACCCGATTCGTTGCGCACATATTTGTCGTAAGGGCTGTTGGCGCTCACAAGCATGGCCATGAATTGAGAAAGAGATTGTAAAAAGTTGGCCGTTGAAATTTCCTTAGTGCCAAAGGCTGCCTCGAACATGGCCGGGTATTCCGGGTGCGCCCGCAATTTTTCCAACACATAGGCGGGGTTTTCGTCCATTTCCACCGGACTTTGGATGGCGTTCAGAGGCACGAGGTCGAGGTTGGGCACGCCGCCGTCCCAGAAAAAGCCGGTTTTCCAAATCATGTTTTGAATTGGGAGGGCATTGCGCCGCCCGAACAAATTGTCAATCCCGTGGCTCGTCGGGTGGTCGGGATGGCTGAACGCCGCGTAGGAAATATGGCAATCAGCGCAGGCAATCGTCGTGTCGCGCGAGAGCAGCCGGTCGTAAAAAAGCCTTTTGCCGAGTGCAAAACCCGCTTCTGTCACCGGGTTTTTGCTTAAATCATAGACAGGCTGGGGAAAGTTCGACGGCTGCGGCACACCAACGAAAGGCTGTTCGTCTTTGCCGCAGGAGGCGAACAAGAGCGCGAGCACGAAACACGTCAAGCACAGATTTTTCATCTTCAAAAAATTAAAAAAACAGGCAAGAGCCACACACACCGCGAGGCTCTTGCCATTGTAAATCAATGATTGTGAACGTGGTCAATCAAGAACATATCCGCGTAGTTGTCGGCTACCGTTTTTGAAAATGGCCCGGCGTGCGAGGTCGGGTTGGTCGCAACGCTGATCACGGTCGGGCTTTTGAACATTTCCAACACGTCCACAAACAAGTGGAAGTGTGGCGCCTCCTCGCCTTCGCGCACGATAGCTGCTTCGTCTGGCACGGTCATGTTCACGGTTTTCAGGTTGTTGATTGTGGGGCTGTCGTAGCCTCCGAACAGACCTGTGTGGTACTGAAAGATGTTTCCGCCTGCGCTGGGATTTGCCGGGGCAGATGGCGAAGTACCTTCCACTTTTACAAAGATGTAACCTGAGTTCCAGCTCCAGTACATTCCACTGGCAGCACCTGCCGGGTCGAGCACGCCCGTGCGCTCACTGACGGGGCTAACGCTTTTGGCGCTGTCCACCCCAATCATAAACTTCAGCCCGGTGTAGTCACCTGCCGGGACATTGCTAAGTTTAATTTCGCGGCTGTCCACGTCGTCGTGTTTGACAAGAAAGTACGAATCGTCTTTCGGCACTGTGTATTCCGTGCCATCATCTTTTACCAGCACGATGTTGCTGATGAAATAGTCGAACGTGGTGAAAGTCAACTTTTCACCTGCGGCATTGGTGTATTCTGTTCCAAAATCGAGTGCATCATCGGCAGCGCGGTGGTCGAATTCGATTTCGACTTCGCCGAAGCCAGAGATGGGGTCGTTGTCCTTGTCGTTTTTGCAGGAATTTGCGACCAATGCGAAAATGAGCAGGGCCAGCACCCAAAAAGAGAAATTTTTCATAATCTATTGAATGTGTGTGTTAAAAAGTGAACTTGGAAATGGTTAGAAAATGTAGTTGACGGTCGCCATCCAACGGTTTCGGCTCTGCACTTTGCCATCGCCGAGGTTTTGCCAAAAAGGCTGCTGGAAAGTGAATCCGGCGGAAAAATGCCCCATGTACACGTCCAGCCCGAACGTCGCCAACGCGATGGCGCCGCCCGTTCCTTCCGTGAAATCGAAGTCACCTTCGTTTGCCTGGGCAGCGTCGCCGAAGACGCCGATATTGGGCAAAAAGGTGAACCGCCCCGCATTTTTCCAGTAAAAAGTCTTGACCGAACCGCTCAGGCGATTGCCAAAACGGTAGTCGTCTTCGTGGTTGGCCGTGTTCAGTCGCCCCAACGCATCGGCAGTGATGCCCCATGCGCCACGCCGCAAAGTGTAGGTAGCAGCGAGCATGAAGTCGGTCGTGCCGGAGCCGGGCTGAAGGTTCGGGTGCAACAGGTGGCCTTCCGTGTCGGTGAGCCGGTGGCTCCCGGTCGGCAGTTTGATGCCACCGTTGAACGTCAGCGAATGTTGCCATTTTCGGCGAAGGCTGTCGCCGGTGTCAAGCAGGATGTAGCCTGCCATGAGAGAAATGTCGCCAAAGCCCTGCGTGTGCGCCAGGGTATTGCCTTCCATGCGGCGGAAATCGTGATATGGTACAAGCACGAGTGTCTGCACCCGCCGAAACGGGTAAAAACGCCCCAGCAAATCCACCGTGCGAAACGACTCGTCGGAGTCAAAACGCCCGGCTTCAGCGGCACTGCGGCTGTGCGCGGATCGGAACGATTGTTCTGACCAGCGCAGCCCCACAAAGTGCCGGTGGAATTGCGGCAGGATACCGAAATAATTGCCACCGATGGAACACCCGCACACATCACAAGCCGACGCGACCGACCCAAAGGCCAGCAGCGCCACTGCGACGAACAGTGTTCGCATTACAAGAAATTTTTAGTAAAAACCTGATTTTCAAATATTTGAAAAACAAAATCAGGCGCGGGCGGGCGGCTTGAAAATGCCCGTGTGCGGCGCATCTGGCAGACGGCACTCCAAATATCTTGGAAACGATGTCGTCAGGAAAACAGGCTCGCAGAAAAGTGGGAGAGAATCAAAAAACTCGTAAAAAAGTTGAATGTCTTTGATTTGATGAAAACCCGCAGGGAGTTGTGGCTCTTTCGGAGTGGGGTTTTCGCTGGCGGCGATTTTCTTTTTTAAATAGCATTTGCCGTCACAGTGCAAATCAGCTTTGTCGCGGTTTTCGCAGTTTTTCAGGTAAACAGTTCTATTCCACTGATAATGCAGCGTCCACGCCGTTCGCACAAAGGCTTGGCCGAGTATGCTGCACAATAGCAAGAGTGAAAGAACCTGCTTCATTGGAAGGCAAAGGTAATTGCCGCATTTTTCTGGAACTGCCCAAATTTCGACAAATTCCGTCAAATGGACTCTATTTGGAGTCGCTCAAAATTTTAGACGGGAACAGCTGCCTCTTTTGGAAGAAGCAGCCGTTGTATTTTTTGTTCATGCCAAGACAAACGGGCAAGACTTCAGGCCACTGTCTTTTTCAAATAAGATTTCAACGGACACCAGCCAGTCAGTCCACGCAAGAACAAGGGCAAAGCCAGAAAGCAAAGCCAAGATTGGCCAGAGAAAAGACCGATGAAAATAACGGCCATCATCAGCAAGTAAGAAACGATGATTTCGGTCAGCGAGAGATTGAATTCGAATTGCATATCGCGTAGTGATTTTTGTTAGATGATGGGACAAAAGTCTGACTACACGGGTATCAAGAGAATGACGACGGTCAGCGAAAGCGATGATCTGTTTCAATTCACCTGAGGTGAAATTTTCTCGTATTGCGACTCGGCTAACACTTTTTCGATTGATTCAGATATCAGGATCGCTGTTACCTTTTCGTGTCCGTCCGCGGAAGTTCGTCGAAATTCAACTGTCTTTTTTTCAATCAACACATCGCTCAATAGTTTGCACATCAATTGATTATCTGAGATTTCAAACGAAAAAACCACGGGAAATAAGTAAGGGTTCACCAAGCGAAGGTCTTTGTAGCCAAAAACGACCGTCGCATCGGCGCCCAGAGGAGTGTGCCGCTCTTCTTCCCGATAAATATCGAGCGAGTGCGCGTGTCGCTCCGTCACTACCAACCCCGTCAGCAAGGCGAGGTGATACAAAATCCCAGACACCTGACACAGGCCTCCACCCACGTCTTCGCTCAGGCGACCATTGATGATATTGCGCGAACGGCGGAATCCGTTAGTTGCCGAAGGTTTGCCCACTATCTTCCAAAAAGAAAAAATCTGACCTGGGTATATTGTTACCGACTCTATGCGCGCACAGGCGAGGCGAATGTTCACTAATTTATTTTCAAAAGTGGCCGATGCGCGTATAGGTTGGCTCAGGGAAATAGAGTGCCGAAAATTCGGTTTACCGGAATCGCCGGTTCGGGAAAATTGCCACCAAGCCCCCTTTCGAAGGTCTCGTATCACCCGTTGCAAGAGGCGTATTTGGAGTTTTATTTCCTTCCAAATCTTCATTTTTTCACTAAGCAAAGCACGAGATAAGAAGCATATTCTTTTAAAAAGGAACGACAAAGCAAGTTGTCAAACGGCAAAAACATAGCGCGCCACCGAGCTGGGATTCGATGAACAGGCAAGAACAAAATGCCTTGGCGGTCAACCATTTGCCATTTTTTATCCAATTCTGCAGCCCATGCTGATACATCCATAGCGCCCGAACCATGCCAGCCACCGTGGCTATGTCCGCCAGTGAGCGAGCGCCTTTTTTGCGACGGGACATCAACAATAAACCGTCCGCCGGGACGCAGCACCCGCCATGTCTCGGTCAGCACCGCTCCCATGTAATCCCGGTCGAGGTGCATAAAAAAATGAAATGAGAAAACAGCGTCAAAGCAATTATCCGGAAATGGCATTTTGGTGGCATCGCCCACAATGAGTTTTTTACCAGGGTGCTTCTGCCGGGCTTCTTGCAACATGCTGGGGCTTTTGTCGAGGCCAGTTTCGGCAAACTCAAGCAAACGCCCAGTACCGCAAGCGAGGTCGAGCGTGTGGCCCGCAGGTATATGGCCGAGCCATCTGGTCAGAACGCGGTGTTCCTGATGATGCAGGAATTGGCCGTAAGTGTTGCCAAAGCGGGACTGATCGTAATCCGGGGCGAGTTTGTCGTAGTAACAGGAGATGTTTTCCATTTGATTGCGAAGAAAAGGTATTTTCACTTTGGGCAAAACGGTCTTTGATTATTTGTCGGCAATGCGCGCGTATTTAATATGGTGGGCATGCTTTTTTTCCACGTCAAATGCGAAATGATTTTGTTTGGTTGACCTGATAGAAACACCAAGCACAAAAAAAGAGCGGCGGTTGCCCGTCGCTCTTCTGTATTTTTTCTGTCAATGTGCTGGTTACCACCGCTTCTTCTTGTCACCTTTAAACGGCGGGCGGTTGTCGTTGCTGTTGCTGTCCCGGTTGCGGTCGTCCCGTTCCCGATAGTTCGGTTTGGGCTTTTGGGGCCGGTCTTGCTTTTCGATAGTTGCGACCTCCAAAATGGACGCAAATCGGTTGCGAATCGCCGCCGCGACTTCTGCTTTGTTCGGTTTCGTATCCCGTTCTTGCTGCGGGCGTGAACGTTCGCGGCCATTGTTGCGCTCGTCGCGATTGCGGTCATTGCCAGCACGAGCGGGGCGGTCTTGGCGTTGTGGCCGTTCGGACGATTGCTGGCGCTGTTCGTTGCGGTCATTATTGTCGCGCCGTCTATCGTTGTTGTCGCGCCGGTCATTGTTTCTGCCGTCGCGCGAAGATTGTGCTGGGCGGTTGGGGCGCTCCTGACGGTGGGTGTCTGGTCGGCGCTCGGGCAACGGCACCGTATCTGGGCGCTGGGGCGCGGGTGTTTTCACGACTTGCGCAGGTTGTTTTTTGCCATTGTTGGCATCTCTGCCTTTGGCGCCGCGCGGTTCAGGGATTCCCGGGGCGGCAAGGTCGGCGGCGAACGGATGTTCGCGCTCTATCGGCACAAGTTGGCCCGTCAGTTTTTGAATATCTTTCAGGTACGGCAATTCCTCCGAGTCGCAAAAAGAGAGCGCGATGCCGCTGGCGCCAGCCCGACCCGTGCGCCCAATGCGGTGGACGTAGGTTTCGGGGATGTTGGGCAAATCAAAATTGATGACGTGCGAAAGTTCCTCGATGTCAATGCCGCGTGCCGCGATGTCGGTCGCTACGAGCACCCGGAGACGCCCCGATTTAAAATTGCTAAGCGCGGCTTGGCGGGCGTTTTGCGACTTGTTGCCGTGAATGGCTTCGGCGCGAATACCCGCTTTCGTGAGGTCGCCCGCTATCTTGTTTGCGCCGTGTTTGGTACGGGAAAAGACAAGCGCAGAGACGATTTCCTTATCTTTCAAAAGGTGGATAAGCAGGCTTTTTTTGTCCCTTTTTTCAACAAAAAATACTTTTTGCGCCACTTTTTCGGCGGTAGAAGCAATGGGAGTCACTGCCACTTTTACCGGGTTTTTTAGAATCGAGTCGGCCAAACCAGCGATTTCAGGCGGCATAGTCGCCGAGAAAAACAGCGTTTGTCGTTCGGCCGGCAGTTTGGCGATGACCTTTTTCACTTCATGAATGAAACCCATGTCGAGCATTCGGTCGGCTTCGTCCAGCACAAAAATACCGATGTCGCGCAGCGAGACGTAGCCCTGGTTCATCAGGTCGAGCAAACGGCCCGGCGTGGCAATGAGCACATCAGTGCCGCGTTTGAGTGCGTCGGTTTGGGGCGTCTGGCCCACGCCGCCGAAGATGACGAGGTTGCGCACCCCAGCGTTGCGGCCATAAGCCGTGAAACTTTCGCCGATTTGGATGGCGAGTTCGCGGGTGGGGGTCAGGATGAGTGTGCGGATGGGGCGTTTGCCGTCGCGTTGACCCGCGGCGGTGCGTTCGGCGTGCAGAATTTGAAGAATCGGCAGGGCAAAAGCGGCGGTTTTCCCAGTTCCCGTTTGTGCGCAGCCCAAAAGGTCGTGGCGCTGGAGGACGGGAGGGATGGCTTGTTCCTGAATAGGTGTGGGGCGTTCGTAGCCCTCGGTTTCGAGCGCGCGAAGAAGCGGCTCAATGAGCAATAAATCTTTGAATAACATGAAATTAAGTTGACCGGGATCGTACGCGGCGGGTCTTTGAATATGACCCTTCATGGGGTGAAGTCTTTTAGGGAAAAGACTTATTGTCCAGGGCGGACAAGTACCGGGTTTGGTAAATGTTGGGACAAAGGTAGGCTATTTCACCAAATAAAATTTTTTTTCAACAATTTCTTTCATTTGCCCAATCTGCAGGTGATGCGCCTATTTCTCTAAAATCCGCAATCTGCACGGGCATTTCAGTCTCTCGAATTTCCACCCACGCAGGGGTTTTGCATTTAAATACAGCGATAATAATGGCTTGCTATGGCAAGGGAATTGCAGAATCGGGGTGACAAATCTTCCGATATTGGAGAACTTCCAAAATATTCAAGTCAGTCGGGGGCTTGGGTGTGCCACATCGTTATCCAAAAGTATTGAAATTGAAAGTGTTGGGCCGCTGTACATTGTTCATTCAGCGCATTTTGGATATCGGATTGAGTTGGAAAGTTTTTCAAAACAAGGTATGTCTCGCAGTTTTGTAGTTGCCGCTTCTGGTAAGTATTGCCCCATTCGTCCCTGCTGAAAATCGGGGTGCTACTGCCTTCTACGAAGCGGTTGTCCATCATCACAACTGCGCCGCCCGGTGCTACCAGCCTGTTCACAGTTTGGATAAAATTGGGTAAGCCTTGTACTGGGATGTGCGACCAAATAAACCCACCGAACAACGCATTCGCTGGTTTTTCGGGAGCCAGTTGATACAAGTCGGCGGCAGCAAAAGCGACTTTTCCGTCCAAATAATTTTTGCTGCGGGCGACATCCAAGACGCTTTGATTGATGTCGGTTGCGAAAACAGAGCGGGCGGTTCGGGCGATTTTTTCGGTCCAAAAACCCGTTCCGCAAGCAATTTCCAGCACCTCTTTTTCTTTAAAAATTTCTTGCAACAGAGTTGACGCGGATGCTAAATCGGCCTTCCGCTCGGGTTTGGCGTAAATCGCCTCGTATTCGGTGGCGCGTTGGGCGTAATAAGTTCTTAAATCGTTGTTCATCAGTATAAAACTGGTTCAAAGATGTCTCCCGTGCATTCCATGCAGTTTTCCAAAACCTCGCCCATTGTGCTATCAAAAATTGGCCGCTCCATTTTTTGATATCATTCCAGCGGGGAAATCGTTGTCAAGAATTTAGAAACTGTTTTAAAACGCCTGCCGGAGTGGAAAGGCTCAGATTTTGGGGATAGTCAAGGCTCATTTTTTGACTAATATCGGGGTATATTCGCCAAAAAATAGCCGCAGGCTAGCACCAAAAGATGGGGCTTTACACCCGGTGAGGGGTTTTAAAACAGTTTCTTAGAGCAAGTAAAAGCCGGGTTGGCCGTAGTTGCCAGCCGAAAAAATCCGGTTACTTTTCAAATTTTCCTCGCGCCGGTCGGCACGGCAAAATCTTCAGGGTGTTCGTCGGCGAAACGGACGTTGCGAAGGATGGCCGTCCCCAAAGTCTTTTTTCCCTCCAAACTGTCGGTTTGCCAGCTGTAAAACTTCCAAACATGAGCGATCGGGATGCCATCTACTGGGCGAAAATCGCTGTAAAAAATGGCGCGGGGTTCTTTTTCTGCAGTCTCGACGGCCTTTCCGCCAAAGGTGACGACATACACCGCGCCGCGTAGCAGGCCGTCTTTTTTGTCTGAAAAAACGAGAAACCAATCGTCGGGCGCATCGCCGGTACCGGGGGCAAAAGTGAGTCGCCCGGAGTTGCAGGGCAAATCCTCAAACACGCGGTCGGGCAATGGCTGCCAGCGGGTGCCGGGGTCGGAAAGTTTCCACGGCAGACAAAAAAAGTAATGCCACGTAAACAGGTCGAATCGAGCATTGGGGTCATCCTGATTGGCAGTGAGCCAACTTTGTTCGCCGTCGAAAAGGATATCGCTGCCATTTTCCTTGCGGACTCGGATACAGGTCCCATCGGTGCGTTGGAGGATGGTGGCTTGCAAAGTTGGTTGGTCGTGCCAAGTCAGTTCGATGTCGAAGGAGACGGTTTGGTGGGCGAGGAAATCCTCTTTTCGGTGAGCGGTTTCGGTGGCGCGCACGAGTTCGGGGCGGTTGTCGGGAAGCGATTCGTCGGGGGCGTCATTTTGGCAAGCAGAGAGGAAAAGTAAAAGAATGAGGCCGGGTGCATTTTTCATTTTGCGCGTGTTTTCGACAAAGAAAGGGGCATCAAAAGGTTTTTTTGACAAAACATACGAGCAAGCGCGGGAAAAAGTCTTGGTGGAGACAGTCTTTTTATCTTTTCAAACATGGCGCAAAATGAAAATGGCCACATCAATTGGCATCTCTGTGGCCATTTTCGGTGATAGAATCTACATTACCCTATCAGCAAAATTAAAAACGGAGCGCTCAATCCGACTTCGGTTGATACCGCTGCACCTGATTTTTAATCGGCGGCACTGTTTGCAGATAAACCCACATTGCATCCAACTCCGTGTCAGTCAGTGTGGTGTGCGGGAACATGGGGTAGTACAGCGGCCCACCTTTTGGGTTTTTGTTGAATTTCACCGCTTCATAGAACTGCTGGTAAGTCCAATTGCCAATGCCAGTTTCTTTGTCGGGCGTGATGTTGGCAGAAGGCACGAGTTCTTGTTCCATGTTGAGCATCGGGTTGCCACCACCGTAGAAGCCAAGACTTTTTTCGGGCATCAGCGCATCTTGTTTGGCAAAATCCGCCGAATGGCAGGCGTAACAAGCGCAGAGCGCGTCGGCCACATATCTTCCGAATGCAACTTTATCGGTGGTGTCAGGAATTGCAATCGGCTGAGTCGGCAGCGGCGGAGGGGAAAAGGCAACGTTCGAGAGGAATTTGATGAAAAAATTGGGCTTATTCGGCGGGTACTCACGGCTGTCGGGAGCGAGCACAGGGTCGTCGGAGCGCAGCCAAGCAACCACCGCGTACAAATCTTCGTCAGCCATAAGTGGGAATTTGGGCATATACGGCGGCGACCAGCGCCCGTTGGTATGGATGCCCGTGCGCAGGAAATAGTAGAGTTCGCCGTCCGTCCATTTTCCGATGCCGTGTTCCGGGTCTTGCGTGATGTTCATCGAATACACGTCGCCAAATACCGGCGGAAGGTCGTTCATTTGTCTGCCTGTCAGTTTGCCGCCTTCGCCTTGATGGCAGGCATTGCACAGCAACGTTGCGATTTTCGCGCCGCGCTCGATGAGGGCAGAGTCGCGCGGCGCTTGGAGGCTGACTATATGGGGCGGGATGTCGGCTTTGTAGGTAGGGATGCCTTTGAACCAAATGTAGGCAACAAATGCGCCCACAAACAAGAGACCGATACCAATGAGGTAGCCGAGAACTTTAAGGATCTTTCTCATTTTGAACGAAAGTTTTAGGTGAAACAATGATGTGAATATCGCGAGTATTCTTTTTGTGTGCCTGTGCAAACCCTGCTCATCTGTTGTTCAAAAATATGGTGGGCAGGAATATGGCGTGCGTGTTGTGGCAATCCGGTGGTGTTTGGTCGGCAACGGCATATTCAGCAGTGTCATTTATTTTCAATTTTTTTTGAAAACCGAATCAAAGATAGATTTTTTAAAAATAACCTAAACAATTGTTTATCAATATTTTAACACCAAATTAAGTGTTGAAACATCATCTTTTGCCAATTATTGACATTTATTTGTTGAAGAATAAATTTGGTGGTGTTAAACAAACGTTTTACTTTTGAGGCATCAAATCAACAAAACAGATACATACCATGACAAGTATGGAATTCAATACAAAACTGGGCGGCCTGACGACATTGCTCCACTCTTTTGCCTACAATCTGACGAAGAACATGGAGGATGCAAAGGACTTGTACCAAGAAACGGCGTATCGCGCGTTGTTCAACCGCGACAAATTTCAGCCGGACACAAACTTTAAGGCGTGGATGTTTACGATAATGAAAAACATCTTTATCAACAACTACCGCAAGAAAGTTAAGGCCAACACGATTCTCGATACCACCGACAACCAATACTACCTCAACTCTGGCAGTCATTCGACGACCAATGCGGCAGAAGGTGGCATCATGTTGAAGGAGTTGAACGGAATGGTGTCGTCGCTGGACGACAGTGTGCGCATACCGTTCTTGATGCACTTTGAAGGATTCAAGTATCAGGAAATTGCCGACGAACTTCAGCTTCCGCTGGGTACGGTGAAAAGTCGTATCTTCTTCGCTCGCAAGGAGTTGAAAGAGAAAATACTCTCGAACTACGGTTTCCACCCGAATTAAAAGACACTTTTTACACGTTTTCAATTGGTTCGAAAGCCGCCCTCTACGGGCGGCTTTTTTTGTGCCTGCAACTTGTAGGGAGGATTTTGATTTTTCTGTGCGGCGTTTTTCCGAGACCGATTCATCCTGAAAATCAAAATGGCCCTGCGGGTTTGAACCGCAGGGCCATTATTGCAATAAAATCAGTATCTGATTACCGCGTCACACATCTATCCGCGCATACTTCGCGTTCGCTTCGATAAATGCCCTGCGCGGCGGCACCTCGTCGCCCATGAGCATGGCGAACATCCGGTCGGCTTCGGCGGCGTCGTCAATGGTGGCGATTTTGAGGATGCGGGTGTTGGGGTCCATGGTCGTTTCCCAAAGTTGCTCGGCGTTCATCTCGCCGAGACCTTTGTATCGTTGCACCTTCACCGAATCGTCGTCCTCGCGCCCACCTGAGAATTCCAATTGTGCTTCTTTGCGCTGTTTTTCATTCCAGGCGTAACGCTGGTTTTTGCCTTTTTTCACCAAATAGAGCGGCGGTTGGGCGATATAGATGTGGCCTTTTTCAATCAATTCGCGCATATAGCGGAAGAAAAAGGTCAGGATGAGCGTGGTGATGTGGCTGCCGTCAATATCCGCGTCGCACATGATGACAACTTTGTGATAGCGGAGTTTTTCGGTATTCAGCACCCGGTGCCCTTCGTCGTTTTCGGAGATGCTGACACCCAGCGCGGTGAAGATGTTTTTGATTTCTTCGTTCTCGTAGATTTTGTGCTCAAGGGCTTTTTCCACATTCAGGATTTTTCCGCGCAAGGGAAGGATGGCCTGGGTATGGCGGTCGCGGCCTTGTTTGGCCGTACCACCTGCGGAGTCGCCCTCCACGAGGAATACTTCGCTCTCTTCCGGGCTGCGGCTGGCGCAGTCGGCGAGTTTGCCGGGCAAGCCGCTGCCGGTGAGCGCGCCTTTGCGCTGCACCATTTCACGGGCTTTGCGGGCGGCATTGCGGGCTGTGGCGGCCAGCACCACTTTTTCGATGATGCGACGGGCTGGGTTTGGATTTTCTTCCAAAAATGTTTTTAGCGCGTCGCCCACGCAGCGGCTCACGATGCCGAGCACTTCCGAGTTGCCAAGTTCGCCTTTTGTTTGTCCTTTAAATTGAGGTTCAGGCACTTTAACCGAAATAACGGCGGTGAGCCCCTCCATGAAGTCCTCGCCCGAAATAGGGAAGGTGACTTTTTTGAAAAAACCGTTGTCGTCGCCGTACTTTTTGAATTCGCGGGTGAGGGCGCGGCGGAAACCGCTGACGTGTGTGCCGCCGTCGCGCGTACTGATATTGTTGACAAAGGCCACCACGTTCTCAGAATAGGACGTGTTGTAAATCATCGCTACTTCCACATCCACGTTTTCCTCGTTGGCCGTGATATAAATGGGCTTTTCGATGAGGTTTGTTTTGGCTTCGTCAAGATAAATAACAAACTCTTGCAGACCGCCCTCCGAGTAGAAGAGTTCGGACTTAAAGGTGCCGTTTTCCTGCTCGCGCTCGTCCACGAGAGAAAGACGGAGGCCTTTGTTCAGGAAAGACAGTTCGCGCAGGCGGTGTGCCAGCACGTCGAATTTGTACTCATCCGTCTCGAAGATTTCCGGGTCGGGCAGGAAAGTGACGACGGTGCCTCTTTCGGTCGTCGTACCGATTTCGCGCACATCGTAGAGGGGTTTGCCCTGCTTGTATTCCTGCTCATAGACTTTGCCATCGCGGTGTACCTCGGCACGGAGGTGGATACTGAGCGCGTTCACACAGGATACACCCACACCGTGCAGACCGCCGGAGACTTTGTAGGAGTCTTTGTCAAACTTGCCGCCCGCGTGCAACACGGTCATCACGACTTGGAGGGCGCTCACTTTCAATTTGGGGTGCAAATCAGTCGGGATGCCGCGCCCGTTGTCTTTGACGGTGATGCTGTTGTTGGAGTGTATCGTCACCCAAATATCGGAGCAGTGCCCGGCGAGGTGTTCGTCAATCGAGTTGTCCACGACCTCCCAGACAAGGTGGTGCAGCCCTTTGGTGTCGGTACTGCCGATGTACATACCCGGGCGTTTGCGCACGGCTTCCAACCCTTCGAGCGCTGTGATACTACTGGCGCCGTAGTCGGCGGAGTTGCCGTTCGGCTGCTGTTCCGGGTCTTTTTCTTCTTTCATGTTGTATGATTTCCTTGTGCGCGGCGCAGTGTATTGTGCCGCGTTGTTCATGGTTCGACTAAGTGTGCAAAGATACGATTTTGCGCTTGTTAAAAGAAGGGAAACCCAAAGGGTTTTTAGAGTTTTTTTGAGAAAAAAAGTTGATTTCAAAAAACTGAAAATCAATGAGTTGGAACAAACGGCGAGAAAAATGCAGGTGGTTTGGTTGCCAATAAACTGCGGGGCGCGCAAACGCAGTTGCGACGGCGAGTCAATTGCCCGCCGAACGCTGTGGAAGGAGCAATATTCTCCTCCCGGAATCCTGTTTTTTTTGGGGGTGTTGGAAGCAAAAAAGCCCGGCAGCATGACGCTACCGGGCTTTATGTATTTTCAAGAAAAAGAAGTTTGGAAGGTTTTTTATGCCTTCACAGCTCCTCTCGCTTTTTCGATGACAGCCTTCGACACGCTTTCCGGCGGCGGGGCAAAATGGCTGAATTCCATCGTGGAGGAAGCACGGCCAGAGGTAAGGGTGCGCAATTGCGTCACATAGCCAAACATCTCGGCCAGCGGCACTTCGGCTTGGATGGCCACAGCACCGCCCATGCGCGTTTCTTGCCCTTTCGGCAAGCCACGGCGGCGGTTGAGGTCGCCGATGACCGGGCCGACGTATTCTTCCGGCGTGATGACTTCGAGTTTCATGATGGGCTCCATGATTTGCGGTTTGGTGGCCGGAGCCGCCGCACGGAAACCTTCTTTGGCGCATAACTCAAATGCAATTGGCTTAGAGTCAACCGCGTGCATCGAGCCGTCCAACACACGCACTTTCATCGAGTCAATGTTGTAGCCTGCGAGGATACCGTTGTTCATCATCTGGTTGAAGCCATCCATAATCGGCTTTTGATAGTTTTTATCAATTGCTCCACCGACGATGCCCCACTCAAATTGCAGTTTTTTCTTTCCGCTTTTGAAGTCATCGCTCTGCAAGAATTCTTCATCGGCGGGGCCGAGTGTGAATTCCATGTCGGCGAAAAGACCCGAACCGCCCGTTTGTTTTTTCAAACGCTCGCGATGCGTGGTCGTCTTGGTCAACGCCTCTTTGTAGTTTACTTGCGGGGCACCTTGATTGCACTCCACTTTGAACTCGCGGCGCAAACGGTCCACGATGATTTCGAGGTGGAGTTCGCCCATCCCGGAGATGACCGTTTGGTTGGTGTCTTCGTCGTAGCGGACGCGGAAGGTCGGGTCTTCCTCGGCGAGTTTGTTGAGCGCCATGCCGAGTTTGTCAAGGTCTTTCTGCGTCTTAGGCTCTACCGCCAAGCCAATAACAGGCTCGGGGAACACCATGCTTTCGAGCACAATCGGGTGAGCCACGTCGCAGAGCGTATCGCCTGTGCGGATGTCTTTGAAGCCTACCGCCGCTGCGATGTCGCCTGCTTCCACCGAATCAATCGGGTTTTGCTTGTTGGCGTGCATCTGATAGAGGCGGCTGATACGCTCTTTTTCGCCCGAACGGGTGTTCAGGACGTAAGAACCCGCGTCCAACTTGCCGGAATAAACACGGATGAAGCACAAGCGGCCTACAAACGGGTCAGTAGCGATTTTGAACGCCAGAGCCGTGAAAGGTTCGGCTACTGTTGGTTTGCGTGACACTTCTGTGTCTGTTTTTGGGTCAGTGCCAGTCACTGCTTCGATGTCGAGTGGGGAGGGCAGGTAGTAGCATACTGCATCCAAGCAAGCTTGCACACCTTTATTCTTGAATGCCGAGCCGCACATGACGGGAGTCATTTTCAAATCGCACACAGCGGCGCGAACGGCGGCGCGCATTTCTTCTACGGTAATGCTTTCCGGGTCTTCGAAGAACTTCTCCAACAGGTTGTCGTCATAACCTGCGACTTCTTCAATCAAAGCTTGGCGCTGCTCATGCACCGTTGCTTTCAATTCTTCAGGAATCGGCACCACATTATACGTCATACCTTGGTCGGTGTCGTTCCAGATGATGGCTTGGTTCATCACCAAATCCACCACGCCTTTGAAGTTGTGTTCCGCGCCGATGGGCACTTGCAAAGGAATGGCGTTGGCGCCCAATTTTGCTTTCATATCTTTCACGACCATCGTGAAATCGGAGCCTGCGCGGTCCATTTTATTGACGAAACCGATGCGCGGCACTTTGTAGTTGTCGGCCAAACGCCAGTTGGTTTCGGACTGCGGCTCCACGCCGTCCACTGCCGAAAAGAGGAACACCAGACCGTCGAGCACGCGCAATGAGCGGTTCACCTCCACCGTGAAGTCCACGTGGCCGGGTGTGTCAATGATGTTCATGTCAAATTTTTGGCCTTCTACCGTCCATTGGCACTTAGTGGCAGCGGAGGTAATCGTGATGCCACGCTCTTGCTCTTGTTCCATCCAGTCCATGGTGGCAGCGCCTTCGTGCACTTCACCGATTTTGTGGGTGACACCTGTGTAGTAGAGCGCACGCTCCGTGAAGGTCGTTTTGCCAGCATCAATGTGGGCGGCGATACCGATATTCCGAGTAAACCGGAGGTCGTTTGCCATGATTTTTTTTAGATTGAATAGGTGAATTGTTGATCCCCGTATTTGGCGGGAAACGAGATTTGTGGAAAAGTGGTGTTCAGACGCGTTTTCAAAACAAAGTATCGCCGAGGGCGAAAAAAATGTCTGGCGGCTGAAAGTTAATTTGGGATAATGGCATTTGGCTTTCAAATAGTTTTGGAAAACAAAAACTTGTTTTCTCAAAATAATGCTCTTTAAAAGCCAATACCGCCGAACATTGCGCGGTGCGTCGCTTGGAGCGAATCACCGGGCAATCTCGACGGTAGGAATTTGACTGCGCTGAGGCGATTACGCTCTGAAATGTGCAAAAGCGCGGTTTGCCTCGGCCATTTTATGGGTGTCTTCGCGTTTTTTTACCGCGCTGCCCTCGCCCTTGGATGCTGCAATGACTTCGGCGGCCAGTTTTTCGGCCATGCCTTTGCCACTGCGGGCGCGTGCATATTTGATCATCCATTTCATGCCGATGGAAATTTTCCGATTGGCCGGCAATTCTGTCGGGATTTGGAAAGTGGCGCCCCCGATACGGCGGCTGCGCACCTCCACGGCTGGCATGACGTTGTTCAAGGCTTTTTTCCAGACTTGCAACTCGTCCTCGTTGGTGCGGCTTTTCACGATGTCGAGTGCATCGTAGAAAATGCCAAATGCAACGCTCTTCTTGCCTTCCCACATCAGGTTATTCACGAAACGAGTTACCATCGTGTCGTTGTAACGCGGATCGGGAGCCAATACTCGAGGTTTCGGTTTGTGCTTACGCATTTTTTGTTAATGTGATAATTAGATAATGGTGTGAATGGGGATAATCGGATAATGAAGGAAATGAGATAATTATCCCATTGATTCATTAGCCTATTATCCCATTATTTTTTGGGACGCTTCGAGCCGTATTTCGAGCGGCTTTTCTTGCGGTTGTTCACGCCAGCGGTGTCGAGCGCGCCGCGCACGATGGTGTAGCGTACGCCCGGAAGGTCTTTTACACGACCGCCGCGCACCAGCACGATGGAGTGTTCTTGCAGGTTGTGGCCTTCGCCGGGGATGTAGCAGATGACCTCAATGCCGTTGACCAAACGCACTTTGGCGACTTTGCGCAGTGCAGAGTTCGGCTTTTTCGGCGTGGTGGTATAGACGCGGGTACACACGCCGCGCTTTTGCGGGCTTGCGCTCAACGCGCGGCTTTTGCTTTTGTATTCGACTTTCTCGCGGCTCTTGCGCACCAGCTGATTAATGGTTGGCATACCTTTACTTTGCTAAAATTTGTTGTAACTCGTTCAGAATCAATGGAAAAATTGCCCAGAAAAATAGGCTTTCCCAAAAGCGAACGCAAAGGTAACTCAACTGGTGAGAATTTTCCAAACTGAGTTTAAATTTTTGTC
>CAYZVM010000049.1:0-3128 GCA_964481485.1 uncultured Saprospiraceae bacterium
CGGCGATGTATTTTACTTGCGTGTGGCAGTTTTTGAGCAGGCTTTCCACTTTTTGCGGGATGCGGGCAAGTTCTTGCACAAGTTCGCGGTAGCGCGTTTGGCTGAGGCAGCCGCGTTCGTAGCCGAGTATGAGTGCCATCATGGTCAGCATGGTCACTTGGCCGGTGAAGGCTTTGGTGGAGGCGACACCGATTTCGGGGCCGACGTGGATGTAAGAGCCGCAGTCGGTGAGGCGCGCGATGGACGAGCCGACCACGTTGACGATGCCATAAGTGAGGGCTCCGCGTTCTTTGGCGAGTTCGAGCGCGGCGAGGGTGTCTGCCGTTTCGCCCGATTGGGAGATGGCAAGCACCACATCGTTTTCGCGCACTACGGGGTTGCGGTAGCGGAATTCAGAAGCGTATTCTACTTCTACTGGCAGGCGTGCGAGGTCTTCAAGCAAGTATTCGGCTATCATGCCGGCGTGCCAAGATGTGCCGCAGCCGAGGATAATCATGCGCTGGGCGTTCACCATGCGCTCCATGTTTTTCATTTCTTGCACCATGCCGCCGAGGCGCACCCAACTTTCTTCGGCGTTGAGGCGGCCGCGCATACATTCGGCGATGGTAGTAGGCTGCTCGAATATTTCTTTGAGCATGAAATAGTCGTACCCGCCCTTTTCCAATTGCTCTATTTCGAGTTCGATTTCGTGGATGACGGGCGCGGTCACTTCGTTGCTCAGCGTTTTGATGACCATATCGCCGTTCAGCGTGACGGTAGCCACCTGTTCGTCTTCCAAATAAACCACGTTTTTGGTATGCTCTACTATGGGCGTGGCATCTGAAGCGACGAGGAATTCATTTTTTCCGACTCCAATCACGAGCGGGCTGCTTTTGCGGGCGGCCACAAGTTTGTTTGGGTCTTCGCTGTCCATCACGACGATGGCGTAGGCACCTTGTACTTGCGTAAGTGCTTGGCGGACAGCTTCTTCAAGCGGAAGATTTGCGCCCTGCTGGACTTCTTCGATGAGATGGACGAGGACTTCGGTGTCGGTCTCGCTGACGAAGGTGTGGCCGAGCTTGACCAAAGTGTTTTTCAGTAAAGTATAGTTTTCGATGATGCCGTTGTGGATGAGTACGAGGCGACCATTGCCGCTCACATGGGGGTGGGCGTTGGTGTCGTCGGGCTTGCCATGGGTGGCCCAACGGGTGTGGCCCATGCCGATGTTGCCGCTCGTGTTTTTCTCACGCGTATATGCCAAAAGGTCGGCGACCTTTCCCTTTTTTTTGTACACGTTGAGTGTACCGTTTTGCAACGCAATGCCGGCACTGTCATAGCCCCTGTATTCGAGGCGTTCGAGTCCTTTGATGATGATGGGGTAAGCTTTTTGGGTACCGATGTAGGCGACAATTCCACACATAATGTCAAGTGGTTCAGGTTAAACAAAAAAATTCGAGCCTCAAAAGTAATAAATGTGAATTGAGGGTGTGCAAATCGGATATTAGACTTTTGTTAAAAACAAAAAAATCATTGTACCCGGGTGTATTTCAGTTCCAGTTTCGCGGGAAAAGTGGTGTTTTTCGGGCCATACATCACGGAGCGGTTCGGCACCCGGCTTTGGGGTGTTATGTTGATGTAAACCGTTTTCCTTTTGATGTCGCCCGATGTGTCGTCCACCATGTCTTGAAGACGTTGGCTCATGGTGAGGCGATATCGCTCAACTAACGTGCCGTTTATGGTTTCTTTTATTGGAAATCCGCCAAAAAGGCTGAACCCTTGGTTGAGACCTGGCCCGAGGGAGTATGCCACGTCGCTGGTGAAGGCAAATGCGGTGTCGCCGAGAAACTCCGTGAGTATCAATTGTCTGGCAGAAGTCAGCAGTGAATTGTCATTGGGCAAAGTAGCGCTTGTCAGTACCAATTGAGCCTTGTTCACCGCGATATTGTCCAGTTGGTCAATATACGGGATTTCGACCTTTAGGCGAAGTCCGTGCATGGCTTGAAGGTAAAGCAAATCGTCGGATTGTTGGCCGATTTGTTGCCCTGCTTGCGAGCCGTTGTACTCGTGCGTAAAATGCGTGAACTTGTTGGTGCCGGCAAAAAAGAAGTTGAAGTTTCGTTGTATCGTATCTTGGTAATAAAGGCGCACGAAGCTATATGTTTGATTGTTAAGGTCGAAAGCCAGCATTGCTCCCGGGTTTGCATTGGCGCTGGTGGTGATTTTGATGCCGCGCAGCGCCCGGTAAAATGAGCTGTCGTTTATCAAAATATTGGTGTCCAAGTTGAAAAGTTCTTGTCCGAAAGAATCGCTCAGGCGTACGCTCAGGTAAGGCGATTTTGAACTAGTGGAAAACAGGCTGTCCGCCGTGTTGGGTTTCGGCAAAAAGTTCTCCAATCTGCCAATTTCTTCTCCCGCCAAGAGTGAAGTGCCCGAATAATAATCTTCACCGTCTTCGAGGGCTTCTTGGAGGCGGAATACGCGCAGGGTCTGCGCCTGCGTGGTGTCGCCATACACGTTGGCGGATGCATAGCGGATGTATAAGACGATGGAATCAAAAGTTTGTTTGGCGGGATCAAAGCCCGGATCGGGGAACGCCATTTGGAGCAGCGAGTAGATTTCCGAAGTGGATTTGCCAAAAATGGGGTCGTTCAGCTCGCCGCACAGGAAGGTGGCTGCCCTTGAGTCGGGGTCGGAAGTCAGCACCGAGTCTTCTCTTTCTACGGTGCAGCGCAGGGTGAGTGTGTCAGTGAATTGGTAAACGGCCTGTTCATCGTCCAGCAGTTCGGAGCCGAAGGGGGTGGGTTTTGTGCAAGCCGCCCAGAGTGTGGCTGCCATCATCAAGAGCGCGGCATATACCGACAGTTTTTGCTTCATGGATAGTGTTGTGTCGTGTTTATGAGTTTGGGTGTTACGGCCTATTTGGGGTGGCTTAGAAATTTTAAATGGCTTAGATGCGTGATTTTCAGTCAATTGTGTACATCCTTTGTTCAAAACCACTTTGTGCTGGATATATCTGTTTTTATCGGTTGGCAATAGTTTGGGGGCTGTTGTAGATAGATACGCCACCAAGATGCCCAGAGTTGGGTTCGGGTTGTTTTGGCACCATCAAAATTATAGCGGGAGGCGTCCGCCCCCCGCTATATCAAGTA
>CAYZVM010000049.1:3228-24941 GCA_964481485.1 uncultured Saprospiraceae bacterium
GTCGAATGATTGATGTAATGAGAACCATTGACAAAAATTTACTGCTCCACCTCTGCTTCTGTCAGGCTGCGAAAAAACTCGAGGTGCGCTTGGAGCATTTCTTCTTCGCCTTCTTTCCAGTGCAACACCGGTTTGTCTTGCGCGACGGACAGGTAATCAACGCTCGTGTCCAATGTTTCGCTGCCAACAATAAGCGCGTCTGAAAATGATGCGGCTCCTTTGTGCATCGAAACACCCTCACCGTCCATGAATGCCGCAAGGTCTTTTTTCGACAGGTTGTTGATGGCCGCCTTTTGGAAGAAATGTTCGCCACCCTCGCGCTCGCGTGGCGTGTCGAACACGCCGTACACGATGTGGGAATTGGCAAAAATCGGTTCCGTTTTGTACGCAGTGCGCAGGTAGAGCGGAATAAGGCTCGTCATCCAACCTTCGCACAACACGATGTCGGGTGCCCATCCGAATTTTTTTACCGTCTCGATGGCACCTTTGCAAAAGAAAGCGGCACGGTCGGGATTGTCTTCAAAAGCTTTCCCGTCGGCATCTTCAAACACGAATTTGCGTTTGAAAAAATCTTCATTGTCGAGGAAATAGACTTGCAGACGTGAATTGGGAAGGGACGCGACTTTGATAATCAGCGGGTAGTCGTCGTCGTCCACAATGATGTTCATGCCAGAAAGGCGGACAACTTCGTGCAGGCGGTGGCGGCGTTCGTTGACCACGCCGTAGCGCGGCATCAGAATCCGCAATTCGTACCCGTTGTCTTGTAAGAACTTTGGCAATTTCGCCACCAATGCTGAAACATCCGTGCCTTCTGTGTAGGGTTCCATTTCTTGGGTGATGAGGAGCAATCGCTTCTTTTCCATGTATCAGATATCCAAACTTTTGTGTGTGTAAATCCCAATGAGTGGTTCGCCAATGCCTTTGCAGCGGCAAAAATCCGGTGCAAAAGTATAAAAAACTCTGTGTTTCATTGCATCCCCTCACTGGGGAAAAATTATATGGCGTGAAAAAGCGCAAAAAAAGACTGCCAAAGGCGCGTTAAGCCACTTGCTTCTTTTGAAAAATAACGAAAATCCGAAATGTTACGCGCCGGACAATTACCTCTGGAGCAGTAGCCTAATTTTGCCCCAATAAAAAAACAACGCAATGAAAATCTCTCTTTCCCTCGTGCTGCGCCTCATCGTGGCGGCCATTTTGCTCCAGACCCTGTTCTTCAAATTCACCGCCGCGCCCGAAAGTGTCTGGATTTTCCAGACACTCGGCGCCGAGCCTTGGGGGCGTATGGCCTCTGGCGTGGCCGAACTCGTCGTGGCCGCGCTGCTGCTTTGGCCGCGCACAGTCGGCCTCGGTGCAGTCGGAGCGCTCGGTGTCATCAGCGGAGCCATCATGGCGCACTTGACCAAGTTGGGCATAGAAGTCCAAGGCGATGGCGGCACATTGTTCTTTCTAGCGTTGGCTGTATTTGCCGGCAGCGCAGTATTGGCTTGGCTGCATCGGCGCGAGATTCCGGTCATCGGGGCGTGGTTTGCTTGACTCGTTCAGCCCGCCGAAGCCGCTTTCCGGTGTTTCGGAAATCTTTTTTCATCTAAAAACAAACGCCTGTCCGACCTGAGGCGGCATTTTTGGGCAAAACAAATTCTCATGCTCACCATTCGCCACACCCTGTTATTGCTGTGCGTCGTCTTTGCACACGCCGTTTTTTCTCAAAAAACTGAAAAGCCCGACAAGGCCATCAAGACCGTCATCAACAATTTTTTCATTGGTATGGAAAAGGGTGACACCGTGTTGCTGAAAAGCACCTGTATGCCCGACCTCGTGATGCAAACTTTCATGGCCGACCGGGAGGGCAATATGCAGGTTTATACGGAGGATTTTGACGAATTTGTCCGCTTCGTCGGCACGCCCACGAAGGACAAGTACAAAGAAGAAATCGAGTTCGAGGCCATCCACGCCGAAAAATCGCTCGCCAGCGTCTGGACGCCCTACAAGTTTTACCTGAACGGCAAAGTGTCGCACTGCGGCACCAATTCTTTCCAGTTGGTGAAAAGCGATGCGGGCTGGAAAATTCAGTACATCATAGACACGCGGCGGAAGGGGTGCAAGGAATAGACGGTGTTTAGAAACTGTTTTAAAACCCCTTGCCGGGTGTAAAGCCCCATCTTTTGGTGCTTCCGGCGGCTATTTTTTGGGCGAATATGCCCTGATATTAGCCAAAAAATGAACCTTGGTTATCCCCAAAATCTGAGCCTTTCCACTCCGGCAGGAGTTTTACAACAGTTTCTTACAAATAACTCAGCCACCACTTGTCGCGGTGGTTGCGCTTGTAGCGGTCGTACCATTTGCACATGGGGTACATGATGGCAATCACCAAAAGCCAAGCCGCGTAGGTGACCACCAACGGGTAGCCGTAATCCAACAACTTGGGATTCATCATATTCGGTGCCGACAGGATGATGTCCGTCCACGGGCGCCCGGCGTACCACACGCCCAGCACACCGATGAAATGAACGACATAAAAGTGGATGACATAGTAGAAAAACGGCACGCGCCCAATCGTCGCAAAAAAGTTGCCCTGGCTCCTGAATCTCGTTTCTGCCCAAGCAAGAAACAGCAAAGCCGGGCCGATAGTCATCAGGAGATAAATCAGCGAGGGCGGGTATTTGGTCGGGTTGAAAAATGAAATAACAGAAAACGCGAAATCCCGCTGTGGCGACCAGTGGCTGGCTTCTCCATAAATGTTGAATGTCCGCAACAGCACGAACAATGCGATGGCGGCCATACCTATTTTCCACAACAACGCCCGGCGTTTGGCAGCCTCAAAACCCGGGGCGTACAACTCCCCGAACACATAGCCCAGTGCCATCAGCCCAATCCACGGCAACACGGGATAGGCAATGAAAACAGCGGAATCCGAGCCGTAAGGCAAAAATGCCCCTTGGTGCAAAACGTACCACAAAATCGCCGAAAGACTGCTGCCTTCCATCACAATGCCGTCCAACAAGTTGTGACCGGCCACCAATGCGACACAGATGGCAAGCAGCACTTTTTTGGGCAAAAAAATCAGCCCCGACAAGCAGACCATGCTGAATCCTATGGCCCAAATGACTTGGAGGAATTGCAAACTGAAACTGAAGTCGAAAGAAATGCCGAGGTTGACCACCGTCAATTCCATAAAAATCAGCCAAAGCCCGCGCGTGAACAAAAACCGGGAAAGCGCCTGCGGCCTATCCTGCCTTATTCCATACAGAAACGCCGACGTCCCGGCCAAAAACACAAATATCGGCGCGCAAAAATGCGTAATCCAGCGAGTGAAAAACAGCGCGGGATTCGTCGTCGAGAGGTCAGTCGGGTCGTTGAAATAAGAGCCGTAATGCGTGAAATCCCGCACATGATCGAGTGCCATGATGACCATGACGATGCCCCGCAGAAGGTCGAGCGAGATGATCCGGGGATTGGATGAAACGGGTGTGGCGGAATGGGTTGGTCGGATCAGCGTTTCACTTGCCCCGGCCACCGCCAGATTGTTTTCTTGTTTCATGTTGTTGGAAGTTTTAAAATAACAAACTGTCGCAGGCATCTGATTTAGAAGAGTTTAGATGGTTTAGGATAAACGCCTCCAGTTTGCTCTAAACCATCTAAACTCTTCTAAACCATCTACTACGCCGCTTTCAATTGCAAACTCTTGTACTTCGGCAAGTTAATCAGCAAAACACCCGCGAGAATCACCGCCAGCGCCGCCAATTGCCTGCCCGAAAACGGTTCGTTGGCAAACAGCCAGCCGAGCATGACTGCCACCACCGGGTTCACATAAGCGTACGTGCCGACCTGCACCACCGGGCGCACGCTCAGCAGCCACACATACGACAGGTAGCCGAGCAGCGACCCAAAACTGATGAGATAGGCCAAGCCCAGCCACGATTCCGTGCTGACCGCCGCGAAGGAAAACGCCTGCGTTTCGCCCGTCGCCCAGCCAAAAAATATGCTAAAAACGCCAGCCGCCAGCATTTGGACACCGGCGTTCATCATCGAAGATTGCGTGTTGGCGTGGTATTTCAGGTAGAGCGAGCCGCCTGCCCAAGAGATACAGCCCAACAGCAGGACGAGTATGGTGAAAATTGTTTTTTCAGAAAAATGCCCTGCATCCGCCCCAAAAAGAGTCAAAATCCCCGCAAAGCCGATAAATATGCCGGCCAATACGAGTTTTTGGGAAAAATTGTGCGACCACTGCCGGAAGTCCAAAAGCACAAACCAAAACGGAAGGCTGGCAACGATAATAGCTGCCATGCCCGAACTGATATGCTGCTCTGACCACACCACTGCGCCCGTGCCCCCAAAGAGCATGAACACACCGGCGAGGGCATTTTGGAGCGTGGGGCGCGCGGTGGCTTTTTCCCTGCGCGACAGCCGCCAAAGAATCAAAATTGCTCCGGCGATGGAGAACCGGATGCCCGACATGACGAATGGCGGCATCGTTTTCAGGCCAATCAGAATGGCGAGGTAAGTACTCCCCCAGATGAGATAAATCGCGGCGAACGCGGCGACGACGAGGCCAGCAGAAGGCTGTGTTTTTGTGTTCATTATGAAAGTATTTTTGTTTTTCTGCTACTTTAAGTTCGTTTTCAAGGCTGTATTTCATAGACACGCTCCATCAAGATAATGTCATCGCCGCCGGGCAAATGATTTACAAGATGCCATTTTTGGTCGCTCAGGCGCGTCCATGTCATAGATGCCAGACCAGGCCGGACGGGGTCGAAACGCACATCTTTTTCGCCAATCCAAGTGACCGCCCACTGGCGGTATTGCCCATAATAATAGCGGCCATTTTCCCATACAAAAGAGCTGATGCTCGTCTTGCCGTCTTTGCCCACGAGCAGGATTTCCAGCGAATCGCCACCGTGAAACTGGAAGGATTGGCGGATTGCCGCACCTTTCCAAGCTCCCGCCAGCCAGTGCATTTTTTGTATGTCGGAAGGGGAATAGCGGACAGGTGATGTGTTTTCGTGTGCGACAATTTCATTGTCGTCTGTTGGGGGCAGTGCATTTTGGCAAGCAAACATGAATAAGGAGAAGAGGGGTAGGGCAAAAAAAGAGCGATACATGGTAGAGATTGTTTTTGTTTGGATTCATAGCAAAAATGGTTTTGGCGGTGGGGCATAAATCTTAAAAATCCTGTCAAAAGTTCCCTCACCGTCCGAACCCTTGTGTCGGATAGGCGATGTTGAAAATTTGGTCGAGGTGGTGGTTCAGATGCCGCACATAGTCCTGCGCCACAAAGCGGAGTGTAGCCGGTTCGTCCCACGCATCCAATTCATTTTCAAGGAATTCGGGCTGCATCGTGGAGATGAGACTGGCCAAATGCAAATTGTAGTAGTACCAGAGCGACACCAGCGAGTGCCAATCGGCGGATTGGTATTGCTGCAAGCCGACCCAGTGGTCTTGTGCGTAGCGGTAGGGCTGCAAATCTGTGGCGCCCAATTGCGCCCGCACAAACCGCTGGTGATTGTTGGCCGCAGAATCCACCAAATGGCCGATGATTTCTTTGACCGACCATTTTTCGGGCCTGAGCTTGATAGCCGCCACTTTGCCGCTCAGAGCCTCCAAGCGCGGGCGGGCGGTTTCGACAGCTTCGCGGAGGCTTTGCGCAACGTCTCTCATATTGGAAAAAGCAATTTTTTCGGGTTCGGGCGGGCGTGTTTTGAGCCATGATTGCAGCAGCCCGATTTGTCCGGTGTGATAAAGGTCGTGTTGGACGATGCCCTCGATGAGAAAGCGGAATTTGTGTTTGTCGTCGTAATTGCGGTCGAGCAGTTCGTCCGTCTCGGCAGAAAGCAGTTCGAGCAGCTCGCGTTGGTTGTCGGCGAGTTCGGCCAATATTTTTTCCCAACCTTTTTTCTGCAAATCTTTTTGTGAAGGCCAATCCTCTTCGGAATTCAGTTCGATTTTAAATTCGGCATTGCCTTTCAATTTCTCCACAAGTACGCGCCGCCAGATGAGGATATGCGCCGTAAGTTGCGCCACCGAATGGGTGCCCGGCACAGGCGTTGCGAAAGCCTCTTTTGGCCCAATCTGTTCCAGCTTGTGGTGCAGAGAATCGCCGTACCACGGCTGCCCATCGTAAATAATTTCGAGCTGGCGGATGTAGGAAGAAAGTTCTGTTTTCATTTTTTAGCTGTATTTTTACCAACTAAAACAATTTAGGGCGTAAAGTTGCAGGTGTTTTTACCTGTAAAGCAAGTTTTAACCGTAAAATTTTTTATGAATAATCCAATTGAGGAAATCACGCTCGACGGTGGGTGGCTTTGTCTCGATTTTGCCAACACTGTATCCACCCGCAAGCCCGCAAAGGGCGACGAGTACCTGCAAACGTGGAGCGACTTTGTGCTGTGGGTGCGGCGGCTCGGCGTGTTGCCGGAAGCGGAATTTCAGATTTGGGAGAAAATGCCGCCCGGCGATATGGAAGAGGTGCGGGCATTGCGGGAGGCGATTTACGAGTTGTTCGACTACCACGCAAAAAACGGAAAAATCCACCCCGACCACTTGGAAACGCTCAATGGCTTCCTCCACGAGGTGTATATGTACACTTGTATAAAAGTGACCGACAGCGGCTTGCAGCGGGGGATTTTTAAAAAAACATACATGGAAAAACCGCTCTGGCTCATCGCGCTCTCAGCGGAATCGCTGCTCCTGAGCGAGCGCCTGCCCCGCGTGAAAGCCTGCGACAATTGTGGGTGGCTTTTTCTCGACACCTCGAAAAATGGCGCGCGCCGATGGTGCAATATGACCACCTGCGGCAGTCAAACAAAAGCCAAAGCCTGGTATCACCGGAAAAAAGAAGAGGTGGCGAGCCGCATGGCCACACCCAACGCAAAACCGCTTTGACTGCGGTCAAATGCTGATGTCGTGTTCCTGCTTCAGTTCGACACTTGTGCGAAAAGCCTCTCCTAAGGCAAATATCAATAGCGCGACCAACCAGTCCACCAAAATGCGCTCTGTGTGCGCTGCGGGGACGGATGTGGCGTATTCGTGTCCATGGAAAGTATAGCTAATGCCTGCGAGGATATGGCTGGCTATGTAATGCGCAACGGGAATCAAAAATACCCCCAACGCGATGTAGCGGATGCGCTTTGCGTTCTCTGCGTGCATCAGCAGCCCCCGGTCGAGGTTGCGCAAGATGCACACCATTTGGTAGAGCACGACGATGCCCAAAAGCCATGTCAAACTTTGAAAAATGATGTACCCGATGTAGCGCTCTTTCAAGATGAGATCCATCTCGGCAAACTGTACTTCGACCAGTTTTTGGTGGGCAAAATCGTACATCGTTTTGTTGCCGTGGCCGTCTGGGTGCGGAATGCCAGCCGGGTCTTTTTCGGCGGCCATGCTGACCCACCCGCGTATGAACGGGCCATTGCCCGAAAAGCCGAAATTGGCCGAAAGGTTGGAGAGCAGTTTGATGCTGCAAGCCAGTATCAGGCCGATAAAGACATATTGGAGTATGCGCAGCAATTTGATTTTTGTGGATGCGCTCATAGTGTTGTTTTTCTGTGAGTTAATAAGTGCAAGAAAGTAAGCCCCAATAAAGGCTGTGTTTGGATTCCGAAATGACAATAAATATGCCGAAACGCGGCAGCACGACCCAATGACGGAAGGAGAATATGAAACAGGCGCAGCGCATCAAAAAAATTGCGGTCCTTGATTCGTATTTTCAGCGAGTCGCCACAAAAAACTTCTGTGTCAACGTGCGGGCGCCTTCCCGAAAATGGATAAAATAAATGCCACAATCCCAGTCGCTCACCGATAGCGGCCAAAGATGTTCGCCGGAGCCGAGCCGCTGCGCCGGGACGGTGGAAACTGGCTGGCCGAAGACATTGACCACGGTAACCGACACATCGGCAGATTGAGACAAGGTGAATTGTACATTCAGCACATCAGCTGCGGGGTTGGGGGCAAGCAGCAGGCGGGCAGGCTCGGCGGCTATTGAGCCAGTCGTCAAAGTACCCGTCACGCCAAAACCCCTGTGTTCTTTCGCCTCAAATTCGCCACCCGTGAGAATCGGAACCACCGGATTGCTGCTGTTGTAGAGCCGATAATAGCCGTTTCCGTAGTCGCAGCATATCCCGTCGCCGTAGGCATCCACGAAAAGGATGGAGTAGCAGCCGTTGCCGGGCAACGCCAATGTTTTGTTCACCAACACATTGTTGCCATAAGCGCCCGGCCCGCTCGGCAGACCTGCGAACATCCCGCCGCCGTCAGGCCCCACGTTCAGATTGCCGCCGCGATACAGCACACTGTCGAGGTCGTTGCGGAGTTCCCAATACGTTTCGGCGCCATAATCGTCGGTTTTTATTTTCAGTATGACTTGCGGTGTGGTGAATTGTTCGGCTGTCACGAAAAAGTCGTTGCGCACATTATTGGAAAAATCGTCGTCTCCAGAGCCGTTGTTGATGGAAGCGATGGTCGTTTTCAGCGTGCCGGCGGTCTGCAACGGCAACGCATCGAACTCAATAGTTGCTTCTTCATAAAGAGAAAGGTCTCCGTTCCACTGCACAGTCTGTTCGAGGGCGTTGTTCCATTGCAAGGTGATGGTGGCGGTGGTGAGCGCATTGGAACCCAGATTGACAATTGAAAATGAGGGTTTTATCAAAAGGCTGTCGCACACTTCGCGCACGTCCGTCCCGGCGCCGTAGTCAAAAATGCCCGCATTGTTCGAGCCGGTTGCGACCGGGCAAGTCGAAGATTTTTCCCACAACTCCCCGGCATCCAATTGGCCGACCTGATAGACCTTTTTATTTGGACAAATAATGTAAAAAGTAGGGAAGTATTCCACCTGAAAACTATCAGCGATGGCGGCGTTGTCAATATATGGATAGGTGGTGCCGCTCACCCAATTGCCGGGGCTGAAACTGTTGCAGTCCGTTTGGCCGTACAGACAATCCGTGTTCGTGTTGGGGTCGCCTTCGATAAAAAGAACCTGCACCGTGCTGTCCCCCTCGGGGCCGTGTGCCGCATAAAAATCCTGCATGGCGTGGCTGTTGTGATAAGCCCAGCAGGGCGGGCACCAACTAGCGCTGATTTCGAGCACCACGATTTTGCCGTCTTCCAACAAATCGTAGAGGTGCCAGGTTTGGCCCGCAATATCTTGTGCTGTGAAATCTGGGGCGATGGCACCGGAGGCAAGTTGCGCTGACAGTCGCAGCGAGAAGAAAAAAAGGAAAGGCAGTGCCAAAAGTTGTTTCATGGTTGTTTTGCTAAAATTTTCCAGTTTTTGGAAAAAACGGTTAGCCATGACAAAAATAGACAGGCATTCCGGCGCGGCAACTTACCTTTGTGTAAAATTTGCTAAACCTGCCAACCAGCGACAATTTGCTTATGAAAAATCTGTTTTTTACCCTCGTCCTCGTTTTTTTCACGGCCTCCTGCGCATTTGCGCAAACTTTCAGCATGAACCCCGACACCGTGTCCGTCAATGCGCCCGCAGAACAATATGATGTGGAAGTGCACAACGACATGACCAACCTGACAAGCGACACGGTGCAAATGAAATGGGAGCGCACCATCCTCATCAACCCCAACAACTTGGATGTGCAAATCTGCGACCCCGAAGCCTGCTTCGCCTCATGGATTGACACCAATGTCTTCCCCTTGACCCCCGACACAATTATTCCCATCATCGCCCACATCCTGAATCCAGAGTCCATCGAGCCATACTACGCCGTGGTGCAGTTGAAACTCTATGACATCGCCCATCCCGATGCTCCCGAGTATTCTTACTACATTTTCAACATCGGCGTTTCTGGCACGAACAATCCCGCTCCCGCCGCCAATGTGAAACTTTTCCCCAACCCTGTGGTCGAGTCCTTCTCGCTCGAAAACGCCGATGACGTGCGCCGCGTCCTCGTGTTCTCCACCGACGGTCGGCAAGTCGCCGCGTTCGATGCCTCTACGGGCAACTCGTACTCCATCGCCGACCAGCCCGCCGGGACGTACATGGTTGCTCTGGAAGCCAAAGACGGCAAGGTGTTCCAAACAGTGCCAGTGCGAAAAGATTGATTTTCGCCGTTTTTTTGTAAAAATAGGAGGCTGTCCCGCAAACTCGTTTTGCAGGGCAGCCTTACGTCTTTTATGCCGTATGCGGGGCGAGCGGGATTGATTGGCGAAAATATTCAGACTGAAGGTTGGAGTACTTGCTTGATTCCGCGAAATCACAATTGCCCGTCCTGTCCTATTTTTGCCAAAACAAAACAAATAATGAAGTCTCTCCGTATCGCAGCACTTTTATTGCTGTCAGCCTCTGCGCTATTGGCCCAACCATCCGGCACCCGCCCCAAAATCGGCCTCGCCCTCAGCGGCGGCGGCGCCAAAGGACTGGCGCACATCGGCATTCTGAAAGCCATTGATTCTGCCGGATTGAAAATAGATTACATCACCGGCACCAGCATGGGCAGCATCGTCGGCGGGCTGTACGCGCTGGGCTACTCCAGCGATTCTATCGAAAGAATGGCCCGCAGCCTCGAATGGGACGTTTTGCTCACCAACAAAACTTCCCTGCGCGCCATGATTATGGAGGAAAAAGAAGAATACGGCAAATACGCGCTCGAATTGCAGGTAAAAGACGGCGGCCTCAAACTGCCCACCGGGGTGCTGGAAGGTGAAGAAATGTGGCTGAAACTCAACGAAATGTTCGCCCCAGCGTACAACATTACGGATTTCAACAAAATGTCGGTGCCTTTCCGGTGTATCGGGACGGAGGTCAGCACAGGCAATGCGGTGGTGCTTGACAGGGGCAACATGGTCAACTCCATCCGGGCGAGCATGGCGATTCCCAGTGTGTTCACGGCGGTGGAAATTGATGGTTGTGTGCTGGTGGACGGCGGTGTCGTGCGCAATTTTCCCGTGACCGACTTGCTTGACATGGGGGCAAAATATGTCATCGGCAGCAGTGTATCGAGCGGCCTTTTGCCACAAGAAAAGCTGACCGATGCTGCTACCATCCTCATGCAGGTCATCTTTTTGCCCGACGGCTTGCAACACCAAGAGCAAAAGAAGTTGTGCAATATTTATATCGAGCACCCGGTGGAAGAAGATTACAGCGCCGCGAGTTTTGGCAAAGCCAGCGAAATCATTGACATTGGCATCGAACAGGGCCGATTGGCCTATCCGCAACTGAAACATTTGGCCGATTCGCTCGACGCTATTTATGGCAAACCCGACCTGACGGCTCGGCGATTGCCCAAGGCCGATTCGGTGTATATTTCTGCTTACGAGGTGCGCGGCCTGCAACGCACGAGCAAAACCTATTTTACCAAAATGATGGGTTTTGTGCCCGACCGCTACTACAATGTGGCCCAACTCTCGAATCGCGTGCGCAACGTGTTTGGCACTCGGTACTACAATCGTATTTTGTACTCGTTGGAGCCGCTGCCCGACGGCACGACCAAAGTGATTTTTGATGTGGACGAAAACGCTATGACACAGGCCAAACTGGCCTTGCACCACAATTCGTTCAGCAGCATCAGCCTGATAGCCAATCTTACCACGCGCAACCTGTTCGCGCCCGCCTCGCGCAGTTTGGTCACGCTGGCACTAAGCGAAAACTTCCGGGCGCGTGGCGAGCATTTGCAGCAGTTTGGCACCAATAACAAAATGGCGATGGTCGGCGGAGCGCAGTTCGAGACGTTCGGATTCACGAATTATCAACGATTCACCCCCAGCGGCTCTCAACGCCAAACATTTTTCAAAGGAGAAACAAAAGTGCAGTATTCGACCGACCGGCGCTGGACATTCGGCAGCGGCTGGCGCTACGAATGGCTCAACTATCGGCCCTCGATTGCTTCACAGTTTGACCTGCGCGGCGACAACAATCTGCAAACGGCTTTTGGATACTTGGCCTTGAATACCCTCGACGTGGCGGTTGTTCCCAAAAAGGGCTTGAAAATGTACGTCGAGGCAGGTTATCTGTTCCAACAAAATCCCGACCTCTCGCTGCGCATCAACGACGAGCCGGCGGCCAACCTCGATTCGCTCGGCATTCGGAAAAACAATTTCCCGCGTGTCACCTTTGATGCCGAATGGTACAGGCCAGTGAGCCAGCGCACCACATTTGTGCTGCAAGGTCAGGTCGGCTTGAATTTCGACTACAAACAAAACATCCTCAATGACTTCGCCATTGGCGGCCTGACCGCTCAGTTTCGCAACCAAATCACTTTTGCCGGTTTGCAGGAGGCTACGGTTTACACGCCCAGCATCGCTGCGCTGATGTTGGGCGTTCGATACGAGGCCATCAACAACCTGTTTGTGACGTTGCGGGCAGACGGTGCGGCGCACAATTTTGTCAGTCGCCGCGAAGGAATGCGTGTGCCGGATTTTCTTTCCGGCGCTGCGCTGACGGTGGCTTACAATACGCCCATCGGGCCGCTCGAACTGAGTGCAATGTACTCGCCCGATTCGGGCAACGTGGGGACTTACATCAACTTTGGGCTGGCGTTTTGAGTGTCAGTGGTACGGGTTGATTTTCGAGTAAATCCGTGAATCCAAAAAACGACCTTCGAAGTACATATTTTCCCGAAAATAAGCCTCTTGCACAAAACCGTGTTTTTCCAACAGCCGCCCGGAAGCCTCGTTCTCGGGGTCGGTATTGGCTTCGATGCTGTGGAAATCCATCACCCGGAAACAGTATTCGAGGGCGGCGGTCATAGCTTCGTTCATAATGCCTTGTTGCCAGTAGTCGGGGTGGAGCATATAGCCGATTTCTGTGCGGTGGTTCTCTTTGTCCATTTTCCAAAAGGAGATGTTGCCAATCAGGTTGGGCTGCCCGTGGAGGGAAATGCCCCACGCGATGGCCTCATTTTGGACGAACGACGCTCGAATTTTCTCGATGAATCCCACCGCCTCGCTGATGTCTTTTTGCAATGGCCGGCCCAGATAGCGCATCGCCTGCTTATTGGAGCGCAATTGAAAAAGGGATTCCGCGTCGTCGGAAGTCATTTCGCGCATGGTCAGGCGCGGGGTGTGGAGGGTGGGGAAGGAGGAGAAGGCAATGTAGAGCATGGGCCTAAATAGAGATTTTTAAGTTTTGCGCACGCTTTCAGCAACTTGCGCTGTTTGTTTCAAAATCAAAAGTCATCAATACCCCAGCAACTTCTTCAATTGCCCCTTCATTCTTGTCACCGGGAAAAAATGCTGCTCCAACGGAATGGCGAACGGTACGGGTGTATCCAAACTGGCCGCCCGCATCACAGGCGCGTCGAGGTGTTCGAACAAATGCTCCGAAATCCACGCCGTGATTTCGCCGCCGATGCCGCCAAACAGGGTGTCCTCGTGCAGAATCAGCACGCGGTTCGTACGTTTCACAGAAGCCGCAATTGCCTCGTAATCAAGCGGCACGAGCGAGCGCAAATCCACGATGTCGGCATCCAAGCCCATCTCTTCCGCCACCTGTTGCGCCCAACGAACACCAAGTCCGTAGGTGATGATGCTCACCTCATTGCCTGACCTGACCTGCCGTGCTTTGCCAATTTCAACGGTATAAAAACCTTCTGGCACCGCGCCGCTTTCGGAGCGGTAGAGGGCTTTGTGCTCAAAAAACATGACCGGGTTCGGGTCTTCAAAAGAGGCGAGCAACAAGCCTTTTGCGTCGTGCGGGGTGCTGGGGTACACTACTTTCAGCCCGGGCACATGGGTGAACCAGGCCTCGTTCGACTGCGAGTGGAAAGGCCCCGCCCCTGTGCCGCCGCCTGTCGGCATCCTTATCACTACGTCGGCGTTTTGCCCCCAGCGCCAGTGGAGTTTTGCCAAGTTGTTGACAATCTGATTGAACCCACAAGTCACGAAATCGGCGAACTGCATTTCTACCATGCTTTTAAATCCGCCCATGCTCAGCCCCAGCCCGATGCCGACGATGGCGCTTTCGCAAAGCGGCGTGTTGCGTACCCGGTCTTTGCCAAATTCATCCATAAACCCCTGCGTGATTTTAAACACCCCTCCGTAGTCGGCAATGTCTTGGCCCATGAGAATCAAATTTGGGTGCCGCCGCATCGCTTCGCGCAGGCCGTCAGAAAGCGCATCAATAAACCTCGCGTCTTTTCCCACGCTATTAGGGAGGGTAGGCTTTGGCGCATCTTTGTAAACATCCGCCAATTCTTCTGCCATGTTCGGCACAGGTTCCGGCTCTGCAAACATCACATCCACTGCGGCCTGCACCTCTTTTTTATATCTATCCTTCAACGACTTGATATGTGCTTCGGTCAGTATGCCTTCGGCGAGCAGCCATTTTTCGTAATTCTCAATCGGGTCTTTTTTCGCCCATTCCTCCATGAGTTCTTTCGGGACATACTTCGTGCCGCTGGCTTCTTCGTGGCCGCGCATCCGGAAGGTGCGGCACTCGAGCAACACAGGTTCCGGATTCTTGCGCATTTCTTCTGTCAGTTGCCGTATGGTCGAGTACACCTCTATTATATTGTTGCCGTCAATGCTCAACCCGCGCATCCCGTATCCGACGGCACGGTCAACCAAACTTTCGCAGGCGTACTGTTCCGAAGGTCGTGTGGAAAGCCCGTAGCCATTATTTTCAATCAGGAAAATAACGGGGAGTTTCCATACCGAAGCCACATTGAGCGCTTCATGGAATTCGCCTTGGCTTGTGGCTCCTTCGCCTGTGAAAGCCAACGAAACGCGGCCTTCTTTTTTCAACTTGTGCGCCATCGCTACCCCTGCTGCCAGTGAGAGCTGAGGCCCCAAGTGCGAAATCATGCCCACGATATGGTGTTCCATCGCACCAAAGTGGAAAGAGCGGTCGCGGGCTTTGGTATAGCCCAGCCGCTTTCCCTGCCATTGGCAAAACAGCCGGTCGAGCGGCATATCGCGAGCGGTGAACACGCCGAGATTGCGGTGCATGGTAAAAATCGTCTCGTCGGGGAGCAAGGCACAAGCCGCGCCGACAGAGATAGCTTCTTGCCCGATACCCGAAAACCATTTGGAAATCCTGCCCTGCCGCAGCAGGTTGAGCATTTTTTCCTCGATGAGGCGAGGTTTTATAAGTTGCTCGTGGAGTTGAAGTAGGGTTTTTTCCGAAAACCCTTTTTTTGAGAAGGAAAGATCTTCTTCATTTTTTTTTGCAGCAGTATTGATTGCCTTCCGGCGAGTAGTTTGTATGCTCATGTGGGTTACCGACTTTGGCTTTGTTTTTTTAATGGATACGTCTCGTTTTTAGACAAAAGAAGCCGGAGACTTTATCTTTCGGCATAATGTTTGGTGTCAAAAGGGCGGAAAACAATGGTTTCCCAAAAGCGAAAAATTGGCTTGTTTCACTTTTTGAAACCGCTGCGCAAAAGTCCGAAAAACCCCCGAAACCCACCGTTCCCAAATCGCAGCCAAATTTTTTATCAACTTTATGTAGCCGTTCTTGGTCAAACCAAAAATCGTTCTCTACATTTGCCTGTCAAATTTCCAAGTGTTTTAATCGCATACCTTCTTGCATAATCTCGTGAGCGAAGTTTGTCCGGGCAGTTCTTGTGCTCGGCTCAAAGTTTGGGCGATTTCCCGCGTCGAATTTTCCTTCTCTCCATTTATTGTCCCTTTTCCGACTTGAGCAAGCAATTGTTGCGGCTCTCAGGGCAAGTTTTTTTCCTTGCTCAAAACTCTTTTGGCCTTCAGGGTGCGAATTGAGGCTTGTATTTGTTTACTCGCTGTCGATGCTCACCATGTGTTTTATAGATTACATAGCAAATAATTTTTTAAGAAAAAATTCTTATTCGCTTCGGCGACATAATCAACCAAATTTCTTTCTCATGAGAAAAGTTTACGCTCTCAACACGATTGCCTTTTCGGCTATGCTGCTTTTTCTCTGTTGTTTCGCCTTCACGGCAATAGCAGAGAAATCGCCATTTAATGAGGATGCCGCTCCCTGTACAGTTTCTATCAGTCCGGCAACCTTTCAGGATGCCTGCCCTGACCAGTATCCTAACTTGGCCGGCGGTCCCTATCTGATTAGTTTCACGGCGACGCCCTCTGGCGGCGGCCCTTACACCCACTCTTGGGTTGTCCAAAGTGGCGGCGGCACAGGTGCCACGAACGCCAACTTGTCAAACGCCAACACGGCCACCGTTACCATCAACACCCAGAATTTGGGTTATGGTACTCTCACGTTGCGCTATACTGTGACAGGTTCTTGTGGCACAACCACTCAGGATGTTACCGTAAAAACAAACGAAGGTGTGGTCACGCACGTTGACCCTCAGTGGAAGTGTTCTTCGACCTCGCCCGGTTATTCCGCTACATGGAATTTGGGCTCCGAAATCAGCCCTATCATCAATAATGGTGGCGCTTGGACGGTGAAATACTACAGCACCCAGTCCGATGCCCTCAGCGATGTAAATGCTTTTACGAATGCTCAAGCAAATAATTACAATGTAGCCGTTGCTACCAAAACCATATATGCGCGCATCGTCGCTCCATCTGGTTGCTGGCTTGCCGGCCCAGTACATTTGAATGTTAGGCCAGCACCGGCTGTCAGCCCAGCTGCCACATCGCCAACTATTATCGCAGGTTCTACAACAACTGTGAACGGCAACCCGAGTGGTGGCGGCGGCGGTTATATCCATTCGTGGGTTCGCACTGGAGGAACGGTTCCGGGTGGCAATGTGACCATCAGCAATGCAAGTGCTCAAATTGCGACCGTCGGCGCATCCAGCGCAGGGACGGTTGTCCTCAAATATACAGTTACGGATGACAAAGGATGCTCCGCGACGGGTGAGGTCACGGTCACTGTGAACGCATCCGGCGGCCCCAGTGGCCCCAGTGGCCCTCCGGGATGTATCACGATTACGGAATTGCCTGACATCACGGTTTGCCCGGTCTCGCAAGTTGCGCCCATTGAATTGAGCGCCTTGCCATTGGATGAAGAATTTACATACCATTGGAGCGGCGGTGCCGGAGCAGGTCTTCCTAACGGGTCTGCTACAGGTGCTGATCCCGAAATTCCGAGCTTTACATCTACCCACGTCGAGAGTTCTTGGACGGTTACCGTGACCGTATCGAAGTGGGGATGTTCGGATGACGAAACTTTTAAAATCACAGTAAAAGATGTTACCCCTCCTACTTTCATCACTTGTCCGGCAGATATAGTTGTGAACAATGACGTGGACAAATGCGGGGCTAATGTCAACTGGCAGCCACCTGCTGCTGATGACAATTGTGCACCCTTGGTAGATATTTACCAAGTTTTGCCCGTGAACGGGAAAACTACTGGCGATTTCTTCCCGGTAGGTCTACACACAATAAAATATGTAGCGGATGACGACAAAGGCAACACTGCCATTTGCGAGTTCACAGTTCGTGTCCGCGATATGCAAATTCCTGATATCGAGTGTCCTTCGGGCATTCAATATCTGGAAACTAATAATGGCAAATGTTCGCATACACTTTCAGGCACCTATCTTAATGCGACTGCTACGGAAAACTGCGCATTGGACTACCTGCGCAACGACTACACCAGCACTGGTACTTTGAACGGTGCGGAGTTTCCTGTCGGGTCTACGCCGATCGTGGTGAAGTGGACGGCTGAGGATGTGCATGGCAACAGTGCCACCTGCACGTTTGCTATTATTGTAATAGATAACGATGAGCCTACAGTGGCCTCTTGCCCGAGTGACAAAACGGTGAGAAACGATGATGGCCAATGTGGTGCAAATGTTTGGTACGCCCTGCCGCGCTTCAACGACAATTGCGGTGGCCAATATCAAGTAGGCACCTTGATTCAGGGCAACGCACCTGGCGACTTTTTCCCCGTCGGCACTACTGTCGTGGAATGGTGGTACTTCGATCCGGCAGGAAACGGCCCTGCGGTGTGCAATTTCAGCGTCACCGTTCGCGACGAAGAACGGCCTCAGATTGATTGCCCCGGCAATGTCACGGTGGAAACCGATGGCAGCCTTTACGGGGGCAACGGCGGGTGGCCGGAAGCTGACCCATATATTTCTTCTCGCGGCCCTTGCGGCGTGACGTTGGGCTACACGGCGCCAGTGGGCACCGACAATTGCCCCGGTGCGGTGACAGGCCTGCAGAGTGGCTTTGGCTCGGGTCCGAACTTCTATCAATATGGTGGCATTTACACCGAGGCTTGGATGGTGACCGACGATGCGGGCAACACGGCAGAGTGTTCGTTCACGGTGCGGGTAAAAGACCCGATCGCGCCGACGATCACCTGCCCGTCGAACACGACGGTGACGACGGACGTGGGCGAGTGCGACGCGGCAGTGAGTTATGCCTTCCCGTACTTCGGCGACAACTGCCCGGATTACAGCCTGACGAAAAACTACGGCCCGAATAGCGGCGACGAGTTTCCGCTGGGCACGACGCCGGTGAGTTTCACGGTGGAAGATGCTGCGGGCAACGAAGTGACCTGCACCTTCACGGTGACGGTGGAAGACCGCGAGCGGCCTTTTATCAATAATTGCCCATCGCCGGTAATTTCCTTCACATCAAGCAACGGCACAGGCGACTGTTCAGCCGCAGTGCCCGACATGCGCGGCGATTTGGTGGCGACCGACAACTGTGGCGTGGACAATGTCGCGCAGAACCCAGTCGCCGGCACACCGTTCGGCTTTGTGCATGGCGCGATGCAAACGGTTACTTTCGTCGTGACAGACGATGCGGGCAATACTTCTTCTTGCGAGTCAAAAGTGACCCTGAAAGACGTTGAAGAGCCGACGATCCAGTGCAACAGCATAAGCAAGTCGTTCACGGTAACACCGGGCATCTGCGGCCATCTAGTAACGGTTGATGACAACACCAACCCTAGTTTTGAAGACAACTGCCAAGGCGCGAAGCGCTCGCACGATTATATCAACGCGCCAAACAATCATACGCTGGCTGGGGCAATCCTGCCGGTAGGTTCGACGATAGTGGTCTGGACAATTACAGACGTTGCAGGCAATGCTAAAACTTGCCAAGTCTCTTACACTGTGTCAGACAACATTGACCCGGTATTTGTAAACTGCCCAGAAGATGTGACTTTGAACAATGATGTGGACAAGTGCGGGGCGAAAGTGTTCTGGCTGGCACCAATCGCTTACGACGAATGCGGCGTGACAGTGGAACAAATTGACGGTCCAGCGCCCGGCGGATTTTTTCCTGTAGGCACAGAAGAAGTGTCGTACCGGGCAAAAGACCCGAGCGGCAACACGACCATTTGTACATGGGAAGTGACAATCCGCGATATGCAACTGCCCGATATTCAGTGCCCAAGCGGTCTGCAATATCTGGACACGAACCGTGGTGATTGTGCCCACACAGTGGAAGGCTCTGCGCTAGACGCAACGGCAAGTGACAATTGCGGCGTAATATCGCTCAAAAATGATTTCAATAACGACTATACGTTGCATACAGCAGTGTTCCCAATCGGTGGTACAGAAGTAGAGTGGACCGCAAGAGATGCCGCAGGCAACACACGTAAATGCACCTATACAGTAGTGGTGGTTGACAATGACGACCCCGAAGTACAGGTTTGCCCGTCAGACATTGTGATGGCAAACGACCCGAATGTCTGCGGTGCACGAATAGACTATGATGTTTTGTTCAAAGACAACTGCGATGGTTCGAACCGTATAGGCGATCTCATTGAAGGTTACTATTCTGGCGCGGTGTTCCCAGTGGGTGTGACCACAGTGGTATGGCGCTATGTTGACCACGCAAGCAATGATTTCGCAGAATGCCTTTTCACAGTTACCGTCAACGACGAGCAAGCTCCTGTCATCTACTGCCCATCTAATATCCGGGTGAATATCGGCGGCAGCGTTAGCGGTGGTGTCGGTGGCTGGCCGGCGGCAAACCCGCACATTGTGGGCAGCGGCCCTTGCGGTGTAACACTTGCATATACTGCTCCGGTTGGAGAAGACAACTGCCCCAATCCGCTGACAATTTTGCAGAGCGGTCTGGGTTCAGGCCCGAACTACTACGAATACGGCGGGATATATACCGAAACTTACAACGTGATTGACGCGAGCGGCAATGTTGCGTCCTGCTCTTTCACGATAGAGGTGAAAGACCCGGTTGCTCCGACGATTACTTGCCCAGCAAATACCACAGTGGCAACCGACCCGGGTGAGTGCGACGCTGCAGTGTCCTACTCCTTCCCGTACTTTGGTGACAACTGCCCGGGCTATACGCTGACTCAATTAGAAGGTCCTGTGAGCGGCCAAGAATTCCCCTTGGGCGGGACTTATGTAGCATTTGAAGTGACCGACGATGCGGGCAACGCCGTGATATGTTCTTTCACCGTGACGGTGGAAGACCGTGAGCGGCCGTTCATCAACAACTGCCCGTCACCAGTTTATGCCAATACTTCCAGCAACGGCACAGGCGACTGCTCGGGCGCGGTGCCCGATATGCGCGGCGACTTGGTGGCTACTGACAACTGTGGCGTGAACAACATCCAGCAATTCCCCGCACCCGGTACCGCTTTTGGTTTCTTGCATGGAGCAATGCGTGTGGTTGAGTTCATTGTGACTGACGATGCGGGCAATACCAGATCCTGCGAATCGAAAGTGACTTTGAAAGACAATGAAAACCCGAGTGTCTATTGCGACAACTTGACAACGACACTTTATGTGACTCCACCCATTTGCGGGCACAAAGTTGTCGCTGACGAGCAAGTGAACCCGAATTTCTCGGATAATTGCGATGGCGCGACGCGGACGCACAATTTTGCCATGGCACCGCAAGATTACACGCTCAACGGCGCAGTGCTGCCTGTTGGCCAAACAACGATCATTTGGACTATTACCGACAAAGGTGGCAACACCGCTACTTGTGCGGTGACCTATACAGTCATTGACAACGTCCCACCGGTGTTCGAGAACTGCCCGAGCGACGTGACCCTGAACAATGACCCGAGCAAGTGCGGCGCTGCCGTGTTCTGGTTGGATCCGGTGGCCGAAGACGACTGCGGCGAAACCGTTGTTCAGAGCGGCGGTTTGGCACCAGGCTCTTACTTTGAGATAAATGACTCGCCATACACCATTGAATACACAGCAATTGACGGAAATGGCAATGAAACTACTTGCATCTTCACCATCACGATAGAAGATCGTGAGAAGCCTGACATCGAATGCCCGCTTGGCCTGCAGGTCGTTGGCACGAACGAATACTGTTCGCACCGTGTGACGGGCAACTATCTGGATGCAACGGCAACTGACAATTGCCAAGGCACGATAACCCGCGAGCACAACTACAACGCCCACTACCTAGACCACACCTTGTACGACGCGGTGTTCCCGTTGGGCATCACCAAAGTGAATTGGCTTGCGTGGGACGGTCACGGCAACACCGCTCTTTGCACTGTAACTGTGGTCGTGGTTGATGATGTTGACCCAGAAGTACAGGAATGCCCAGAAGATATCACCGTTAACAACGATCCCGGTATTTGTGGGGCAGAAGTGGACTACACTGTTCTGTTCAAAGACAACTGTGACGGCAGCAACTTGATAGACGATGCCGTCCTGATAGATGGCTTGCCATCGGGCTCTACATTCCCAGTGGGTACTACTACCGTTATCTGGCGCTATGTTGACGAAGCGGGCAATGATTTTGCTGAATGCCTCTTCAAAGTGACTGTCAATGATGTTGAACTGCCTGTCATTACCTGCCCGACGGACATGACGGTGAACATAGAAGACTTCGTCGTGTTGGGTGGCGACGGTGGCGTGCCGCCCGCAAACCCA